>JAAYEL010000052.1 GCA_012728755.1 Tissierellia bacterium
GGGTGGATCCACTAGTTCAAGAGGCGGATTTAATATAGGTGACTTATTCTCTGGCGGTGGTGGATCTAGAAGACAACCCTCAAGACCAAGCTACGATATAGAGTTTAATTTATCACTTGAAGAAGCACAAAAAGGTGGGGAAAAAACACTAAGGCTTTCATTCAATGGTGAGAACAAAGATGTAAAGGTGAAATGGCCAAAAGGTATCACAAACGGTAAAAAAATCAAAATTAAGGGTGATAATTACGGAATAAATGGTGATATTCTTGCAAAAGTGAAAATTATTACAAATGACATTATCGTAGGAAATGATATCACAAAGGTCGTAGAAGTGTATCCTTGGGAAGCGTATTTAGGAACACAAGTTATTGTTAAGACTCTAAGCGGTTCAGTTAGAGTTAATATTCCAGAAAAAATCCAAAGTGGCAAAAAGGTAAAAGTAAAGAATAAAGGGTTTACAGATATGAAGAATAATACTGGCGACCTTTATATACAGGTAAAAATTGTTAATCCAAAAGAATTAACAGAAGAACAATTAGAATTATATGAAAAATTAAATAAATTGGGAGGTTAGTTATGAACTTAGACAAATTTTCTCAAAGAGCGGTTGAAGTTATTCAAGAAGCTCAAAATATGGCAATAAAAAACGCAAGTCCACAACTTACAGAAAAACACTTGGCATATAGCTTATTTATGGATAGCGACAATCTCATCTTTAGATTAGTAAATTTAATGGGAGCAGATGCTTCAAAGATTAGAAATAGGCTTAAAGATTTGGTGGATAAGGAACCAAAACAACAAGGTTCTGATAACTTGTATTCGAATGCTATATTTCAAAGGATAGTATTAAATGCGGAGGATGAAGCTAAAAACCTTAACGATAGTTACGTTGGTTTAGAGCATTTATTCCTTGCTATGTTAAAGGAAAAAAATATAGAAATCGAGAAAGTTTTCAAAGAAAATGATGTAAACTATAAAAATTTCAAAAATAAATTAGTTGAATTTAAGTCAGAAAATAAAGGGCAATCAGATGGCAACATGGATGAAGAAAGCTCACTTGATAAATATACTATCGATTTGACTAAGCTAGCTCTAGATGGCAAGCTTGATCCAGTAATTGGTAGGGAAGAAGAGATAAGAAATACTATAAGAATCTTATCAAGAAGAACTAAAAATAACCCAGTCTTAATCGGAGAACCAGGGGTTGGTAAGACAGCTATCATAGAAGGTTTGGCTCAAAGGATTGTTAATAAAGATGTTCCAGAAAGCCTAAGAGATATAAGACTTTTATCTTTAGATATGGCAGCTCTAATAGCTGGTGCCAAATTCAGAGGTGAATTCGAAGAAAGACTTAAAGCAGTCCTTAATGAAGTGGAAAAGTCAGCTGGTGAGATAGTAATGTTTATAGACGAGATTCATATGATAGTTGGCGCTGGAAAGACTGACGGAGCTATGGATGCAGGCAATATTATGAAACCAGCATTATCAAGAGGAAGGATTAAAGTAATTGGTGCAACTACTCTAAATGAATATAGAAACTATATAGAAAAAGATGGTGCGCTAGAAAGAAGATTTCAAAAGGTAATAGTTGATCAACCAACAGTTGAAGATACTATCTCAATACTTCGTGGTATTAAAGAAAAATACGAGATCCATCACGGTATTCGTATATCTGATAATGCGGTAATATCTTGTGCGACTCTTTCAGATAGATATATTACTGATAGATTTCTTCCAGATAAGGCAATCGACCTAATGGATGAAGCATGTGCCATAATCAGAACGGAAATTGACTCTATGCCTCAAGAACTAGACGATTTACGTAGAGATTTACTTCAACTTCAAATAGAAATAACAGCACTTAGAAAAGAAACAGATGAAGCTTCAAAAGAAAGATTAGTACTTCTTGAAAAAGAATCAGCTGAAAAAGAAGAACAATATAATGAAGATTTTGCAAAATGGCAAGATAACAAAAAGATCTTAGATAGGGCAAATGATTTAAAAACTCAAATAGATAATGTAAAGATTCAAATAGAAGATGCTCAAAGAAAGTATGATTTTGAGACTCTTTCAAAGCTTAAATATGGAGATTTACCAAAACTTCAAAAAGAGCTTGAAGAAGCTGAACTTAAATCAAAAGAACAATCAAACCTTAAAGAAGAAGTTACTGAAGAAGAAATCGCTGAAGTAGTATCAAAATGGACTGGCGTACCAGTAACAAAACTTGTTGAAAGTGAAAGATACAAGCTTTTAAGACTTGATGAAGTCCTTCATCAAAGAGTCATCGGTCAAGATGAAGCAGTAGATGCCATAGCTGAATCCATCCTTCGTGCTCGTTCAGGATTAAAAGATGAAAATAGACCAATAGGTTCATTCATATTCCTTGGTCCAACAGGAGTAGGTAAGACAGAATTAGCAAAAGCACTTACAGAAGCTATGTTTGATAATGATAAAAATGTTATCCGTATAGATATGTCCGAATACATGGAAAAATACTCTGTATCAAGACTTATAGGAGCAGCACCGGGATATATCGGATATGAAGAAGGTGGTCAATTAACAGAAGCTGTTAGGAGAAAACCATACTCAGTAATACTATTTGATGAGATAGAAAAAGCTCATCCGGACGTATTTAACATTTTACTGCAAGTATTAGACGATGGCCGATTAACAGATAATCAAGGACGTACAGTAAACTTCAAAAATACCATCATCATCATGACTTCAAATATCGGTTCACATTACCTATTAGAAGGCATCGATGCCAATGGAGACATCACACAAGAAGCCAAAGACCTAGTCGACAACGAACTTAAACGTTCATTTAGACCAGAGTTCTTAAACCGTGTGGATGATATAGTTCTTTTCAAACCTCTTCAAAAAGCAGAGATTAGAAAAATCATCGACTTAGAAATCGAAAAAATCCTATCAAGACTTAAAGATAGAAAAATCGAAATCAGCCTAGATGATAAACTTAAAGACTACATCATAGAAAACTCATACTCAGTTCAATACGGCGCTAGACCAATCAAACGTTACCTACAAAAACACGTAGAAACAGCCTTAGCACGTATGATAATCTCAGGCGAGATAAAAGAAAAAGACAAAGTTCAATTAACAGTTGAAGATGGACAAATCAAAGTCCTAAAACAAAACTAAAAAAGCCGACCCTCGGGTTGGCTTTTTTCATACTCAAAATTCCCCAAACCACCGCCCATACATGTAAAATGCCCAAATCTCAAAATCCAATGGTATGAAACCCCAACTCCATACATGTAAATCCTCCAAAATCCAAACTCCAATGGTACGAAAATCTCGAAAATCATGTAACATCATCCAAATACCCCATTTTACATGTACGATTTATACATGTAAAATGCCCAATTTCCCAACTCCAATGGTACGCCTCCAAAATCTATACCATTGAAATCCCAAAATCCCCTAATTTACATGAACGAAGGCCACCAAATGTTAACAAAACTTAAAAGAATTAAAAAGAAGCTTTGTCAGCTTGGCTGACAAAGCTACATTTCTTATATTTAATTAACCGCTCGCAAATCGGATTCGCGGATGATGCGTTCTGGGATGGGGTGATCCATTTTCCAAACTATTTCGATTGGACGTGAGCCTTGATGACTAACATATCTTGCATTACCAAGAAAAGTATAAGGTGGTGGTGCTCCAAATTCAGTCTTATGATCTCTTACAAATAATAAAACTTTATGAGAATCTGACCTATCATTTATATACCTTTGTCCAGTAGGAGAATCTACACTAGTTTGATTTTGTGATTCCCAGTTGAACAGGTTCTTGTTAATAGCATAGTCATTATACATAGTAGTTGGTAAGTAGTCTGAGTCATTTTTATGAATAGTAATAAAGAATAAATCTGTATTCTTATCGCTTACATAATCAACTCCTTGTCTCATTGGAAATTTGAAAGTCTCGTTTGTCTTACCAAAAGCTGCCATTATTTGATCTATATTATATGAAGCATATATGTCCAAAGGAATCTCACTATCTTCATAAGCAGATTCAATCATTTTAAGATTAGAAGCGTTCAAATCGCATAACTCAAGTATTTCTTCTACCATAGAAGGATTATTTTTCTTAAAATCTTCTAGAGATTTTTTAAATGAAATCTCTGGTTTATCAGGCCAAATAGTGTAGTGTACCATTGTTAATAATCTAAGTTCTCTTTGAGTCAATGCATCAAAATCCATATTTTCTGTTAAAACTCTTTTCATAAAAGATAATAACGATTTTGAATTCACCCTTGAAACTCTTCTTAATGTTGATTTAAGTGAATCATAATCATCAACCTTATACTCATCAAGCAATCCAACTTCATATTTCAACTTGTAAAATGAGTATTTTGCATAGAATTGATTTTTGTTAAGTCCATACATTTCAAAGAAATTTTTAAGGTTAAGTTCCATATCAAAGTTAAGACTAAAGCTTTTTAGCATTCTTCTAAGAGAATTGACATTGAATTCTGATGAACCAATATTTTTCATTATATACTCTTTGGCGATTTTCTCTAGCTTGATATGAGAACCAACAGGCATATTTGGAAATTCATCATTTATCTCATCTTTAAGTGGCCTAGTAGTCTTACCAGATAGTGCCCTTAACTTAAAACTAAAATCATAGTTGGCGTGAGCTTGCCCGACAAAGTCAAGTACAGTTAAAGCATCTTTATCTTCATAAAGTCTAAGACCTCTTCCTAATTGCTGTAAAAACACAGTAAGTGATTCGGTCGGTCTCAAAAATAAGACAGTGTCAACTTGTGGGATATCAACCCCCTCATTAAATAAATCAACTGTGAAGATACAGTTTATTTCACCCTTAGCAAGTTTTTGCTTAGCTTTATCCCTATCTTCAGAATTAGAATTTGAGTGTAGAGCGATTGAAGGGATACCTACAGCATTAAAGCTACTTGCCATAAATTCTGCATGGTTTATACTTACGCAAAAGCCCAAAGCCTTCATACTATCAAGGCTCATAACATATTTTTTCAAAGAATCAATAATCAGCTGAACTCTTTGATTTGCGACAAATGAATTTATAGTATATATGTTTTCTAAGTCTCTAACTTCATATCCACCTCTAGTCCACCTAAGACCAGAAAGGTCTGCATTATCAGTAACGCCAAAATAGTGAAATGGTGATAACAATTTTCTATCTATGGCATCAGTAAGTCTTATCTCTGAAGCAATTCTATTATTGAAATATTCAGTGATATTTTGACCATCCATTCTTTCAGGAGTAGCAGTTAAACCTAACAATATCTGAGATTCAAAATAATTCAGTATCTTACTATATGTTCCTGCTGAAGCATGGTGGGTCTCATCTATAACAATGTAATCAAAATAATCTTTCTCATAATTCTCAAATCTATTCATAGAATTCATAGTTTGGATAGATGAAAATATATGTGTATTTTCTGTAGGGATGATACCATCAACCATTAATTCACCAAAGTTTTGGTCTTTCAATACATTCCTAAAAGTAAATAAACTTTGTTCCAATATTTCTTTTCTATGAGCTAAGAAAAGTAATTTTTTAGGACCATCTTTTATTTGATTTTTATAGTCAAATGCAGCAACCATTGTCTTACCTGTACCTGTTGCAGCAACAACTAGATTTCTATACGAACCATTTTCTTCCCTTTCGTATCTCAAATCTTCAAGGATTTCCCTTTGGTGAGAGTATGGCTTAAGATCAAAAAATACATAGGAGTTTTCCTCCTTCATTTTCTTAAGCATTAAGGATTCCTTTAATCTCTGCTTAGTTTGCTCATCAGTGGCTGAAAATGTAGAAAATTCATCATCATTCCAATATATATCAAAAGCTTTCAAGATACTCAAGATGATATCTTTTGAAGTGTACTCAGAAACTTTAAGATTCCATTCTAAACCACTTGTCATAGCTGGATTAGATATATTTGATGAACCAATATATGCAGTAGAAAATCCAGTATTCCTTTTAAACAAATAAGCTTTTGCATGCAATCTTGTCCTATCAACATCATAGGAAACTTTAATCTCAGTATTTGGCAATTTAGATAAAGCAAGGATCGCTTCATAATCAGTAGCGCCCATATAGGATGTGGTAATTATCTTTAGCGGTTTTGTCTTTGTGAATTCTCTTAAATCATCGATGATTAGCCTCAATCCACTAAACTTAATAAAAGAAATAAGCATATAAATCTCATCTGCAGTCCTTATCTCTCTTTTTAACTCACTTTCCAAACTTGGACCAGAAGTGCCACCAACAAAAAGGGTACTAGATGCTAAAGAAGTCTTTGGACGATATTCCTGAAGTTGCTTCAATTCATTATCATCATCGTGAAATGCAAGTAATTCCATTAGCTTATCTTTATCGTCCTTAGCAATATCATTTACACCGATAATTTGATTTAACTTATGTATTAATGCAAACTTCTCTTCTTTAGTTTCAGAATTTGCCAAAGCATTTCTAATATATTTCTCATAAGCGCTCGCTAATTTCTTAGCTTCATCACTAGAATCAACGAACCTAGTCTTCGCGCTTTTACTATCCTTAATTCGATTGAATGTTTCCAAATCTATAATTTTTTCATAAAGTCCTTTTTTCATCTCGCCCTCCACTTCCAATAATACCACATATGCTCCTCATCCTTCACCCCATACATGTAAAATGCCAGATTCTAAAAATCCAATGGTATGACTCAAAATTCTATACCATTGGAATTCACAATATACAGAATTTACATGTACGACCCTCGCCAAATGTTAACAGAATTTAAAAAGAAGCTTTGTCAGCTTAGCTGACAAAGCTACATTTCATGATTAAAGAGAATAATTAATGTAAAATGACCATTTCACAAAATATAATGTCAGGGTGTTTCGCAAAAGTCATGTAAATCAAAGGGAAATACAAATTTACATGCTAAAACTTACTAAAAAATCAATCAAATTTGGAGAAATCTTAAATATACATGAAATTTTTCTCCGATTTTTCCATCATTTTGAGAGAAGGTGAGAATATACATGAAAAAAACAGCTTAACTTGCATGTAAATCTTTGTGAAGGGTGATTTTACATGACAAAATCCAAAAGTGCCAACATTAGATTTTTGAAATCTGTAATTTTACATGCTTTTTGGGGATGAAAACGAGGAGGCTTTGCCAGTTAAGCTGGCAAAGCTTCATTATTTTTAGAAACATAATATTTGCCATCCTCACTCTAGTTGTTTAAATATTTTTAGAATGCTATAATATAATATAAACATATTTTATTGAAGGGTTTATTGCCTTTTAATGTGAGATACTAGGAGAGCTTTTGTAGCTAGGTGATATTATGAAATCTGAATTAAACAAAACGATTGATTTTCCTTTAAGTGAGGCTAAGGAATATCTGAAGCAAGCCATTAACGAGAAAGATTTGGGAAACCTTAGGTTCTCTGATTTGATTAACAAAAATATTATTGGTAATTTTTTTCATGCGATTGATTTTATTGAAGATGAGAGCATCGACTTGATTATAGTTGATCCGCCATACAATCTTCGCAAGGACTATCATGGAAATATTTTTAATGAAACAACAAAAAATGAATACGAGACATATACTAGAGCCTGGCTTGAAAAGTTAGTACCTAAATTAAAGAAAGATGGAAGCATCTACATATGTTGTGACTGGAAATCATCAATGGTTATAGGTAGGACACTTGCAGACTATGTGATAGTTAGAAATAGGATAACTTGGAAGAGGGAAAAAGGAAGAGGCTCAAAGACGAATTGGAAAAATTCGATGGAAGATATCTGGTTTGCCACAAAATCAAACGACTATGTTTTCAATATAGATGATGTCATGATAAGAAAAAGAGTTATCGCTCCTTACAAAAAAGATGGGATGCCGAAGGATTGGCAAGATAGCGAAGAGGGCAAATACCGCGACACGCATCCATCAAACTTTTGGGAAGATATCACGATTCCTTTTTGGTCTATGAAAGAAAACACAGACAATCCTACTCAAAAGACAGAAAAGCTAATATCTAGATTAATACTTGCAGGCTCAAATGAAGGCGACTTAGTCCTTGATCCATTCCTTGGTTCAGGTACCACTAGCGTTGTTGCTAAAAAACTAAATAGAAATTTCATAGGCATAGAACAAAATGAACTATATGTCGCATGGGCTCAAAAAAGGTTAGAAATGGCCGATGAAGACCCTACTATACAAGGATTTGAAGGCGGGATATATAGGGAAAGAAACTTTAGGTTATAGTTAAAACTTTACTTCTTAAAATGATTATGTTATAATTATGATATAAATCAGGAAAGGAGTGCGCTGTGAAATCTATAGAATTTAACAGGAAAAATATACTTTTATTTATTACTATTCTCTTTATGGTAACTCGTCTATTTATAAAGTCACCATATTACATAAACATCTATTTGTATATAGCTACATTTATCAGGATGTACTTCGACTACAAAGATGAGAGAAAGATAAAGCCTATAAATATCATATTGCTTGCCTTGAATATTTTAGATACAGTATTATTGATAAATAACACAAGCCTACTAGAAATTTTAGAAAATAAAAACTTATAAGGTAAAATGAAAGGAGCATTATGTTTACAAACTTAGCAGCAGTTGCAGAAACAAGAGTAGGAGATCCTTTGAGCATCGGTCTACAACTCGTAAGTACAGTTTTACTCATTGCGATAGTTGTATTGCTTTATAGATTATTAAAGTACTTTAAGAACAAAAACTAGACAAAATTAAATGTATTTTAGGGATAGAAAAAAAGACTGCCGCTGGCAGTCTTTTTTGTTTATATACTTAATGTAAACTGAATTGAGTTGTTTATATATTACCTTTAAAAAAGCACACCCAGCTTCGTCTATATATACCCTGACGTTATCCTAGCAGTTTGCTCGAGAAAGGCGCCCTCGCGGCACATGAAAATGACTACTTAATGCTGCTTCCTTCGGGACCTGACATGGTTCATAGGTTTCCATTGCGCGAGACCATTCTGTCAACACCACTTACTAAAAGCTGCTCAACATATATATAGTCTAGGCTGGGAATTCAATCCTGCTATAGCGGATTGCAGGTTATAGGGCACCGCTACCGCCCCATCTAGTGCAGTGGCGGAGAATGAGGGATTTGAACCCTCGGTACACTTGTAGGCGTACACATGATTTCCAATCATGCACCTTCGACCACTCGGACAACTCTCCACACTGCAAATGTGATACCTATCTATTATATATAAAATTGTTAAAGTAGTCAATTTTAGTTTATAATAGAAATAGTGAAATGGGTAGCATGAACAAACTTAGAGATATGATCGGAGTTTTAAAAAAGGAGGGTCGGATGAAAAAATTAGCATACATATTAATTATACTTCTCGTATTAACTTCATGTACAAGAGACAAGACAGTTGAGAAAGTAAATGGTGATGTAGTACAGATTGAAGCATCTTATCAATTTGATATAAATGATTTTGAGATGCTTGTAGGTTATGCGGATTTTGTATTTGTAGGAAAGGTGAATAAGGAGTTAGGAACTTTGATGAAGCATGGTTCAGAGGAAGTGGAGACTTGCGAACCTATTAATGACCCAGGCACGCCTTATACGAATTATGAAGTAATAGTTGAGGAAAATATTAAGGGTGAGTTAATTACGGATAAACCTATTGAGATTCAAAAGGCTGGTGGATATGACGGAGAAGGTAGACTTGTTTTATTTAACAACGATTTGCTTCCAGAAGAGGGAAAAGAATATATTTTTGTGGTATATGTTCAACAAAACGGTGATTTGCTAGCTAGTGGAGAAAATACAACTTTTTTATTAAATGATGACATACTAGCTAAGATAAAAGAAGGTTATAGGAATCAAAAAGTAGGCGATAGACAAAGGTTTACTACACAATATTCAAAATAGAAGAAAAAAGGCCCTCTCTAAGAGAAAGCCTTTTTTTATATCCTATTTTTTATTTTATCAGCGTCTTTTTTACCCATAAAGAATTTGTAAAGTATCATGATTAGCGATACGAAAGGTACCGATAGGATCATGCCCCAAACTCCAAACATGCCACCACCGATGATAATCGATAGAAGGATTATTAGAGGGTGCATACCTGTTGAGCTTCCAAGTAGCTTTGGTCCAAGTAGGTTGTTTTCAACCCATTGGATAAATAGGAACATTAGTCCTACCCAAATTGCTTTAATTGGCGATTGAAGAAATGCAAAAATGAAGGCTGGCGTAAATCCTAGGAATGGTCCTATATATGGAATAATATCACCGACCATAGTTATCAAACCGATAACTACTGCAAATTCAATTTTGAAAAGTAGTAGGTAGATGGTAGTTGCCACTCCTACAAATATTGCCATTAAGATCCTACCTCTAACAAATGCACTCATGGCAACATTTATCTCATGATAAAGGCCACGAACTTCGCCATAGTGTTTTCTAGGTACGATATTTTTTAAGCTCTTTATTATCCTATCCTTATCAACTAATAGGAAATAGGTGATAATAGGTATCAAAACTAAAGAGATTAACTTTCCGATACTTCCCGATATGCTAAGGATAACTCCTGAAGACCAGTTTAGGACGGTAGTTGATGCCTTGCTTAAGTTTTGAGTGATTAGAGAATTTACTTGGTTATATAGCTCGTCATTATTAATGTTTAACTTCTTTAGTGTATCACTTGCCCAAACCATGATTTGATTACTTAGGGTTGGAAGATTATTGATGAAGTTTTTAATTTGTACGGTAATAGCTGGTACTACTAAAAATCCAACTCCCACAAAAAATAATGTTAATGCTGCATAAACTATAAGTGTTCCCATACCTCTTTTGATTTTCTTTTTCTCAAGTAAATTTACTAAAGGATTTAGTAAATATGCTATAAGAATAGATACGAAAAAGGCGAATAATGTGGTTCCAAGAACAGGATATGCTCTAAAAAGTGCTAGTACGACTGTTACCAAAACGACTACTACGAATATCCTAAAGATATTTTTCCATCTAATGCTAATCTTTCTATCGATTGGCACATAATTATTACCTATATAAATCAAGTAATATATTAATAGAGTCAGTAGTACTATTGTTAGGAATGCGATAATAGCCTGTACGTATACAGGCAACCCAGTCAATGCTTGAAACATATGGACCTCCTAATTATTTTACGATTACTCTGTGATAAATTTTCTTTCCTTTTTTAATGATAAATGCTCCATCAACTAAGTCGCTTTCGCTTAGTGAATAAGCTGGGTCTGTAACTTTTTCATCATTTAGACTAATACCGCCTTGTTGAACAAGTCTTCTTGCTTCACCATTTGATTTAGTCAATCCTAGAGAAGTAAGTACTCCAAGCAGCCCAGAATTTTCTTTTAATTCATCTAGGGTCATTTCACTTGAAGGCATATTTTCATCAACGGCACCTTTTTGGAATAGAGCTTTTGAAGTTTCTAAAGCTTCTTTAGCCTTAGTCTCGCCATGTACAAGTTTAGTTATCTCGAAAGCTAATACTTCTTTCGCGTGATTTATTCTCTCATCTTTATGAGATGCAAGTTCTCTACACTCATCTGTTGGAAGAAATGTTAGCATCAATAGGAATTTTTCAACGTCCCTATCATCGACATTTCTCATGTATTGGAAAAGTTCATAAGGACTAGTCTTATTTTCATCTAACCAAATAGCTCCTTTTTGAGATTTACCCATCTTAACTCCATCAGCAGTAGTTAAAAGCTTAAATGTCATGGCATAAACCTTATCATTTTCAATCTTTCTAACAAGGTCATAACCACCAAGGATATTTGACCATTGGTCTGAACCACCAAGCTGAAGTTTACAACCATATTTTCTGTAAAGTTCTAAGAAATCATATGATTGCATTAGCATATATGAAAGCTCAAAGAAAGTTAAACCAGAATCCAATCTGTTCTTATAAGCATCCTTTTTAAGCATATCATTTACTGAAAAATGCACACCGATATTTCTCACAAAATCCAAGAAATTTAGATTCAATAGCCAATTTGCGTTATTATCTATGATTGCCTTTCCGTCTGAAAAATCAATAAACTTTTGAAATTGCTCATAGAATCTTTGCGCATTATGATCAATCATTTCCTTAGTCATGACCATTCTCATATCAGATCTTCCCGATGGGTCACCAATCATAGTAGTGCCACCTCCAAGAAGAGCTATTGGGATATGTTTATGCGCTTGCATCCTCATCATTACCATTACTTGGATGAAATGCCCGATAGTCAACGAATCTGCAGTCGCATCAAATCCTATGTAAAATGGTACTTTTTCCTTTCCCAATAATTCTTTTAATTCATCTTCAAAAGTCGCTTGCTCAAAATATCCTCTTTCAACAAGCTCATCAAAAACATTTTCATGTGTTATCTTGTATGTCATAATTCCTCCATTTAAAAAATAAACATTTACAACAAAGGGACGTGTTAACGTGTTACCACCCTTTTTCGCAAATGCCTCATTAGTTGAATAGGCTCAACCTACCTTGAAGCTCCAACACTGTAACCCAAAAGGGATGCCTTCACCGCTTCTATTATAAAGTGATTATAAGGAATAATATATAAAATGTCAATAACTAAAAGTTGAGATTTTGACCATCTTAATATATCATAGATATGTACATAAAATAAATTGGAGGATAAGATGAAATTTTTCTTAGACACAGCAGACATTAAACAAATCGAAGAAATCGCAGCTATGGGTTTATGTGACGGAGTTACTACAAATCCTACATTAATTGGTAAAGCAGGACAAGATTTTGAAGAAACAATTAAAAAAATTGCATCAATAGTTGATGGACCAGTATCAGCAGAAGTACTTGGCAAAAGTGCTGAAGATATGGTAACAGAAGCTAGAGATATAGCAAAATGGGCAGATAATATAGTTATTAAGATTCCTATGGGTAAAGAAGGTCTTAAAGCCATCAAAACCCTTTCAAAAGAAGGTATCAAAACAAACTGTACACTTATCTTCTCTGTTGCTCAAGGTCTTTTGGCGGCAAAAGCAGGAGCTACATACATCAGCCCATTCATCGGAAGAATCGATGATATCGGACAAGATGGTATGGAATTAATCGAAAACCTAAGAATTGTATTAGATAACTATGGATTAGAAACTGAGATTATCGCAGCATCAATCAGAACACTTGCTCATTTCGAACAATGTGCACTAGTTGGCGCAGATATAGCTACAGTTCCATCAGATGTATTCTCAAAACTATGGGATCACTTACTAACAGACGTTGGTATAGCTAGATTTGACAAGGATTGGGAAGATTATCAAAATAGTCTTAAATAATTAAAGATATGGGTTTTGCTAGTGCTTAGCAAGGCCCTTTTTTATTGTGAAATGTTGAAAATTGCATATCTATTGACTATAATGAAAGGTGATGATTATAGAATAGATTAAGGAGTTAATATGAATAAAAAACCATACTATATCACTACGCCGATATATTATCCTAATTCAAATTTACATTTAGGACACACATATACGACAATAGTGGCAGATACATTAAAAAGATATAAGAAAATCCAAGGTTATGATGCATATTTCGTAACTGGTACGGATGAACATGGACAAAAAATCCAAGAAGCGGCTCAAGAAGCTGGTAAATCACCATTAGAATTTACTGATGGTATAGTTAAGACTATCAAAGATTTATGGAAGACTTTAGAGATTGATTATGATGAGTTTGTTAGGTCTTCTGATAAAAAGCATGAAGAAAATGTCCAAGAGATATTTCAAAAGTTATATGATAAAGGTGAGATTTATAAGGGAGTTTATGAAGGGTTTTACTGTACTCCATGTGAATCATTTTGGACTGAAAGCCAATTAGATGAAAATGGCAAGTGTCCAGATTGTCATAGAGAAGTTCATAAACAAACTGAAGAATCATATTTCTTCAAACTTTCAAAATATACTGAAAAAATTAGACAATACTATGAAGACCATCCAGAATTTTTACTTCCAGAAGGTAGTAGAAAAGAGATGATAACTAACTTCTTAGATAAGGGATTAGACGATCTTTCAGTGACTAGAACAAGCTTTGACTGGGGAGTTAAAGTCCCATTCGATGATAAACATGTGGTATATGTTTGGATTGATGCTCTTTCTTGTTATCTTACAGGTATAGGATACGGTGAAGATCAAGAAAAGTTTAATCACTACTGGCCTGCAGGCATCCATTTAATGAGTAAGGAGATAGTTAGATTTCACACTATAATTTGGCCAGCTATGCTTATGGCTCTAGATTTGGAATTACCAAAGCAAGTATTTGCTCATGGTTGGATATTATTTGGTGAAAACGCTACAAAGATGAGTAAGTCACTTGGTAACATCGTTTATGCTGAGCCAATCATTGAACTTTATGGGATTGATGCTCTTAAATACTTCGTTCTTAGAGAATTTACTTTCGGACAAGATGGTTCATTTACTAATGAAAAACTACTTCAAAGATTAAACTTTGACTTAGCAAATGACCTAGGAAACCTAGTGTCAAGAACAGTAGCCATGGTTGAAAAATATAATGATGGTATCGTTGAAAACACTAATGTAAATGAAGAAATTGATGAATCTCTTAAAGAGGTAGCTGTAAATGCTATAGAAAATCTTGAAAAACATATGGATAAACTAGCATTCTCATACGCTCTTGAAGATATTTGGACACTTGTAAGAAGAACAAATAAATATATCGATGAGACTATGCCTTGGGTTCTTATAAAAGAAAACAAAGAAAGATTAAATACAGTTTTATATAATCTTATCGAATCAATAAGAATCATCAACCAATTGCTTGAACCATTCCTACCACATACAGTTAAGAAGATTGAAGAACAAATCGGTATCGAAAACCTAGGTTGGGATAGTGCTAGAGAGTTTGGTCTTTATCCAAACGGAACAAAGGTTGAGAAAAAAGAAAACTTATTCCAAAGATTAGATATCGAAAAGGAATTAGTTATATTAGGTGAGAAAAATCAAGCGCTAGTTGTACAAAGAGTTGGTAAAAAAGAAGAGGTTCAAGAAGTAGAAGAGTTAGCCACTAAGCCAGAAATTACGATCGAAGATTTTGAAAAAATTGACTTAAAAGTCGGTACAGTACTAGAAGTTTCTGACCATCCAAAAGCGGACAAGCTATTTGTCCTTCAAGTTAAAGTCGGTCCAGAAACTAGACAAGTTGTATCAGGAATTAAAAAGTGGTACAAACCTGAAGATTTAGTTGGTAAAAAAGTAATAGTACTTACAAACTTAAAGCCAGTTAAATTAAGAGGAGTGCTATCACAAGGGATGTTATTAGCTGCTGATAAAGGCGAAGACTTAACTATGTTAAGTGTCCTAAATGACATTGAGGATGGAGCTGATATCTCATAATGACAAAATATATAATTGATTCTCATGCTCATTTAGACGATTCTAGATTTGATGAGGATAGAGTAGATTTAATAGAAAGATTTGAGAAAGACGATGTCTATGCTATGATCAATCCAGCATTTGACCTGGACTCATCAAAACGATCTATTGATTTATCAAATAATAATGAAAAGATTTTTGCTATGGTCGGCACGCATCCACATGATGCAAAAGACTATAACGAAGAGGTAGAAAAACAATATATCGAGCTATCAAAAAATCCAAAGGTAGTAGCCGTTGGAGAGATAGGACTTGACTATTACTATGACAATTCGGAAAGAGAAGTTCAAAGGGATGTATTTATCAGACAAATTGAGCTAGCTAGAACGCTTGATTTACCAATAGTCATTCACTCAAGAGATGCAGTTGAAGATACTTACAAAATCCTTAGCGAACATGCAAAGGATATGAAAGTTCTTCTACATGCCTTTTCAGAGTCTTGGGAAGTTTGCGAGAGATATTTAAAGCTAGGATATAAGATTGCTCTTGGTGGGGTGGTAACTTTTAAAAATGCTAGAAAGCTTTTAGAAGTGGCTGAAAAAGTCCCTCTAGAAAATTTACTACTAGAGACAGATTCACCTTATCTAACTCCACATCCTCATAGAGGAAAGAGAAATGAACCTTCATATACTCATTTTGTGGCTGAAAAAATTGCCGAGTTAAAAGGGATTCCAGTTGAAGAGGTACGTCAACATGCTCTTAAAAATACATTCGAGTTTTTTGAATTAGAAAAATATGGACTGACAAATCCTTTATCTAAGGAGTAGTCAAATGAAACAATATACTATTAAAGAGGTAATCGTAGTAGAGGGCACTTCGGATATACGTGCGGTAAAAAGAGCTTTTGAAGGTAATGTCGAATGTATCGCCACTCATGGACTTGGAGTAAGAGAAGAACTATTAGAGAGGCTTAGTGTCATAAACGACAGGCAAGGCATCATAGTATTAACCGATCCCGATTACGCTGGAAAGAGAATAAGGCAAAAGATTCGAGACTATATTCCTTCTGCTAAACACGCTTATATCTCACGAAAAGAAGGTACCAAAATAGCAAATGTTGGAGTAGAAAATGCCTCTGATGAGGCCATCATAAACGCTATCAAAAAGGCCAAACCAGAGCTTGAAGAAGTCAAGGAAAGATTCACTTACCAAGATATAGTCGAGCATGGACTTAGCGGGATGCCAGACTCAAAACAAAGAAGAATTGACTTATGTGATGCTCTAAAAATTGAGTACTCAAATGCAAAACAACTAGTAACTAGATTAAATATCTATGGTATATCAAAACAAGAGTTTGAAGATGCCATGAGGAGGATTGATGAAAAGAGATAGACTGTATTCGCCAAAGGTGATAAAGCAAGTGCTGGATAAGTTTAATTTTACCTTTTCTAAAGGGCTAGGACAAAATTTCCTAATCGATGGGAATGTCGTTCGTGGCATTAGTCAAAGCGCAAATATCACAAAAGAAGATAATGTCCTAGAAATCGGTCCTGGATTTGGCACTTTAACAGAGGAGCTACTTTTAAAGGCTAAAAAGGTTGTAGCAATTGAGATAGACCAAAGGCTTCTTCGTGTACTTGACTACACTTTGTCCGACTTCGATAACCTAGAAGTCATCAATCAAGATGTCCTAAAAATTGATTTTGACAAGTTGGTTGAAGAAAAATTTGGTGGTGAACCTTTCAAAGTAGTGGCAAATCTGCCTTACTATATCACGACACCTATCATAACGACCCTTATAGAAAAAAGACTACCGGTCAAATCTATGACTTTTATGGTTCAAAAAGAGGTGGCTGATAGGATGGTAGCAGATCCTGGCAATAAACAATATGGATCTTTAACTCTATTTATCAATTTCTACGCGACAGCAAAAGCTGTGGTTAAAGCTCCTAAATCAGTCTTTATCCCACAACCAAAAGTAGATAGCGTAGTAGTACAACTAGACCTAAAAGATGATTTGCCAAAAGTAAACCAAGAAATCCTATTTAAGTTAATCCATGGGGGATTTCAACAAAGAAGAAAAAATATCCTAAATTCCCTTACATCAGATAAATCCCTATATCTATCCAAAGATGAAATGGGTCTGATTTTAGATAATTTGGGTATTAATAAAAATAGTAGAGCGGAAAACCTATCCCTTCAAGATTATATAAATATCGCAAATATCATAGATGTTTAATATAATTTTTCGTGGGTAATATGAGTATGTAATAAGGCTTACAAATATAATTAATAAAGGAGAAACAATGGATAAAGTAAAAGTATATTCATCTGACACTTGCCCATATTGTGTAGCTGTTAAGAATTTCCTTACAGAAAACAACGTGGAGTTTGAAGAAAAAAACGTAACAACAAACGCAGAAGCTAGAAACGAACTAATCCAAAAAGGATATAGAGGCGTTCCAGTAATCGTAGTTGGAGAAGAAGAAGTAGTTGGATTCGATCAATCAAGATTAAAAGAACTATTAAGTTTATAAAAAAATGACTAAACCCTGGCGCTGGCCAGGGTTTTCTTCGTCTTTTAGACGAAGCGTGAGTACCTCCCGGTCATTTTATTGTAATCCATCGCTGCGTGACTTTTCGACTCCAAATTTTTCGAGAACTGGTCCTCAGGGCGAGGCTCGTTAGATAAAGAAAAAGTTCGTTGTTAATTATTGTGCGGCGAACTTTTTTATCTAATCGTCGCCTCATCCCTTGCGGAGGTTTCGAAAAATTTGTCTCGAAAAGTGGAAGTTTGGGGGGCGCTAGGGAGTGCTATGGAGTTATGAGGTTTGTTTTGGGCAAAGGTTGAAGGGGAGATGTGAGATATCGCGAAGCGATATCTTTCTTTAGGTAGAGAATGTGGCTTGCTTCGCAAGCTTCCCTTTTTGATAATGGGCTAGGTCCTAAGAGTTTAGCGAAAATAATGTGACCCCAGAAAGTTGGACTTTATACCAGAGATATTTTGATATATTATCTCTGGGTTTACTTCCATACATTTCCCTTAAGGGAAATCGCGCTACGCTACTTTCGCTTTTCTATACTCAACTGGACTTAGATATCCAAGTTTAGCTTTTATTCTTCTTTCATTGTAATATTTGATGTATACTTCTATCGCAGTTTTAAGTTCGTCATATGATTTGTATATCTTTCTGTAATACATCTCTTGCTTTAATATGCCAAAAAAATTTTCCATCAAGGAATTATCTAGACAATTACCTTTTCTTGACATGCTTTGTAGTATACCTGATTGTTCGATTCTTTCAGTGTATTGTTTTAACTGATATCCCCATCCTTGATCTGAATGAAAGATTCTTTCTAGTTTGCATTCAGATGTGACTTTGATTGCTTGCTCTAAAGGTTTTATTATCGCATCTAATGTTGGTCTTTTCGAGATTGAATAACTTATTATCTCACTATTATACATGTCTAAAAACGCGTTCAAATACAGTTTTCTAATCTGTAAATTACCGCTTTTATCCTTATCATAGTACTTAAATTCAGTAGTATCTGTAGTTATTTTTTGATGCGCTACATCAGCGCCAAACTCTCTATTAATATTATTTTGTGCTACTTTACCAACAGAGCCTCTGTATGAGTTGTATTTTCCTGACTTTCTTGAAAAGTCTTTAACTTGAAGTCCTAATTTTTGTACAAGTTTTTGTACCGTCTTTTTACTTATTGTGAATTCTATTCTCACAAGCATTGCCCTTATTCTTCTGTATCCATAACTTGGATTGTCTTTTCTGATATCTTTTATTTGTTCTTCAATTTTCTCATATTTGTTAGCTCTATTAAGCCTTTTTTGCCAATACATGTATGTTGATTTAGATAAATTCATCTTTTTAAGCATATCTTTTAAAAGGTACTTATCCCTTAAAGAGTATATTATTCTCGTTTTTTCTTCGTTTCCTGGTTGTTCATTTCCCTTAGAGCGATCTTTTTTTTTAAGAAGTCATTTTCCATTTCAATCCAATAGATTTTTTCTTTAAGTTTTTTTATTTCATCTATTTCTTCTCTAGTATATTGTGCTTCAAATTCAAAGCTTGGTCTTTTTACACGTTTAGCCATATCTGATGTCCTTTCTTCGTATGATTTTAGCCCATCAAATCCATCTTCACGGTGCTTTCTAACCCAAGATCCTACTAATTCCTTATTAACCTTCATCTTAAGTGCAATGGTTTGATATGACTCTTGTCCTGTTAGATACAACTGTACTACATTTTTCTTAAAATCAAAAGAGTATTTATTATTTTTTTTTGATACTTTTAATCCGTCATATCCCTGAGATTCAAACGCATCTACCCATCTTCTAACCATCGCTGCACTAGAAAGCCCATGTCTTTTTGCTAAAACATGATAGCCACCTTCTTTATTTAGATATTGATTTACTACCGTCTTTTTAAATTCTTCGTTGTATTTTGTCATCTGTTCTTACCTCCATAAGTTGTTTTTTAGGTCAAACTTTTTGGGGTCAGAACAAAAATGAAAAGTTCTTAGGACCAAAAAAAGATGTAAGTCCTAAGAGTTTTGTAAAAAGAGAAAAGTTCTTAGGACCTGGTGAGCTGTTTTGGTCCTAAGAGTATGATGAAAAGTGTGATACTCTTAGGACATGGTGGAGGATTTTGGTCCTAAGAACTTGGCTAAAATTGTGATACTCTTAGGACGGGTGGAGGATTTTAGTCCTAAGAACTTGGCTAAATGGGGCAAACTCTTAGGACTATAGGCTTTATTGTCATTAAAACAAGCAAAGATTGATAGCTTTTGCTAGCAAAAGCTTCCTCTTTTTGGCTCGAGATAAGGATGCTTGCTTCGCAAGCTTCAATATTTCCTATGTTTAGGATGCTTGCTTCGCAAGCTTCCATCTTCGCCATGCTTAGCAGCATATCTCGCAAGCTTCTTTTTGGAAGATAAAGATTTTGCCTGATCTCCAGTCATTTTACCTATATATGATGGGAAGAGCATCTTTTTTTATTTGGGGTTATGCACTATAATAGGGATATGCGTGGCGGATTCGCTGGCTAATATAGATTAGGGGGAACTATGGAAAAAAGAGAGAAGAGAGCTATTTTTTATGAACCGACTAATAGCTTAAGTCATATAAAGAATGTTATTGGGATTGTTAGTGGTAAGGGGGGCGTTGGTAAGTCGCTTGTGACTTCGCTTTTGGCTTCTGAGATGAATAAGAGGGGCTTTACTACTGCGGTTTTGGATGCGGATATTACGGGACCGTCTATTCCTAAGGCTTTTGGGGTTAATGAACCGCTTAAGTCATATACTGAAGGAACTTATCCATCGTTGTCAAAGAATGGGGTTAAGGTTGCATCTATGAATTTGATTTTGGATGATGCTTCGGCACCTGTTGTTTGGAGAGGTCCGGTATTGTCTGGGGCGATTAAGCAGTTTTGGAAGGATATTGTTTGGGAAGAAGTGGACTATATGTTTGTGGATCTACCACCGGGAACTTCTGATGCAATTTTGACGGTATTTCAAACTATACCACTTCAAGGTATCGTGCTTGTGACAAGTCCTCAAGAGCTTGTTTCTATGATCGTTGATAAGGCTCAAAATATGGCGAAGAAGATGGATATTCCTGTTATAGGAGTTATTGAAAACTATTCATATTTTGTGGCTCCTGATACAAAAAATGTTTATGAAATTTTTGGAAAGAGTAAGATTGAGCAGTTGGCAAAGGAAAAAGGACTTGACTTGTTAGCTCGTATACCAATAAATCCAGAGATTGCTGAGAAAGTTGATGCTGGTAGAGTTGAAGACTTTGATGGATCATTTTTGAAAGAAGCAATAGATAAAATTGTTGGTTTTGAAGGATAGTGAAATGAAAAAAGGTGGCTTCTAATCGCTTGATTAGTGACCACCTTATTTTTATATATTAGCTATTTAATGCCTTCATTAAATACTCAACATCTATTCCGTGAACTGCTGCAGCTTCTTGAACTGTCTCCATCTGACTTGCAGGACAACCTACACAACCTAGACCGAAATTCATTAAGATTCCTAAAGTTCTTGGTTTTAGTCTGATAACATCTCTAATTATCATATCTTCAGTGATAAGCACTTGTTCTCTTTCCATATATCTCACCTCCTGTGCAAAAGATATTATACCCATTTTACAATGATAATTCAATGATAACATATTTTAGCTTAAATTCTGTGATTTGAGTCATATTTTTGTATTTTTCTCTGTAAAATATTCGTAAATTAACCTTGACATTGGTTATTAGTTCGGTTACAATTAAAAGTTTTAATTGACTTGTAGGTGAAATGATGTTATAATACTATCGTTAGTATGCCAAGATTTTAAAGAAAGTTGGGTGATACGATGATGAAAAAGTCAGAAGCATTAGCAGCTATAAGGAACGAAGTAGAGACTAATATCGGCAAGAAGGTTGTATTAAAGGCTGATAAAGGAAGAAAGAGAATCATTACTAGAGAAGGGTATATTGTGAATGCGTTTCCGAGCCTTTTTACAGTAAAGGTGAACAATGAGTTCGACGAGGAACGAACTGTATCATATACTTACTCAGATGTATTGACATCTACTGTTCAAATCAAGGTGGTAAGTTAATTAATTAGGGGCTTATAGCCCCTTTTATTACTTTAAAGGGTTGCGAAAGTGGATTTTGCACCCTATACTAATAAGTGTTGATTAATCACGAAATTAAGTGAGGTAATTATGGATAATAGACCAATTGGTGTTTTTGACTCTGGACTGGGTGGAGTTACAGTGCTTCAAGAATTGAAGAAAATCTTACCGAATGAAGACTTTATATATTTGGGAGATACAAAACATAGTCCATATGGTGAGAAAACAAAAGATGAATTAAAGAAATTAGTAAATAATAATATTAGATTTCTATTAGAAAAAGATGTTAAGGTGATTGTTATTGCCTGTAACACCGCAGCTTCTATAGGATCAAATTATTATGATAAAAACTATGATATTCCATTTATATCAGTTCTAGAAGCCGGTGTGGATGAAGTTAAAGATACGGATGAGAATATTTTGGTCGCGGCTACTCAAGCGACGATAAATTTGGGTAGATATCAAAAATTGATTAAGAAGAATCATAAAGATATAAATGTAGTGGGTGTGGCATGTCCTGATATCGTCCCAGCCATTGAATTTAGTGATTTATCAAAAATAGACACACAAAATATAGTGGATAGGTATATATTAGAACATTCAGATGGAGGCTTTGACGGCGTTATCCTAGGCTGTACTCATTATCCAATATTTGAAAAGGAGTTTTCAAAAGCAATTCCTAGTGCAAGATTGATTAATCCTGCAAGAAGGACAGCCCAAATGACTAGGGAATTTCTTGAAAAACACAATATGTTGCGCTTGGAAAGCGATGAGTACACTAGTAGAGAAGAATTTTACGTTTCCGGAGATATCAATATATTTAAAGAAAAAATTGAGAGGATTTTTGAGAAAAAGATTCAAAATATTGATAAAATAGGCTGAAAAAACGTTTTTCCTCCTTTAAATTAGAGACTATATATTGTATAATAAGAATTAATGAAAATATTGTAACCGAAAGGCTTTATATAGATGAAAAATAGATTGGCGATACATCAAATAAATCGAAAAAGAAAAAGAGAGAAAGAGAAAAAGCATAAAAAGCTAAGATTAGGAGCTTTAGGCCTGTTTTTAGTAATAGCTTTAGCTTTCATCATTAAACCACATATTGTTGGCGACAAAAAAGCAAGTGCTGACAGTGCGAGTTTATTGAGTACACAAATTCCTAATCAAAGGGAATATGCATCAAGTGGCGCTAGAAAAGCCAATCAACAACTAGCGAACATACCACAGACGAATGAATTAGCTGAAAAACAAGGTTTCACAGATGAATTGTTATCATACAAGAAAACATCAAATCAAGTAGGCATATATCAAGAAATGTCTATTGAAGGTAAAAAAATTATGGATATTAAACCTGGTACATACATCAAATATTATGGTATGGAAGATGGATGGTCTAAGGTTATGTATCAAAATATTACAGGTTATGTAAAAAGTGAAAATCTTTTATCTGTAAAGGAAAATGAGCTAACTGTAAGAAAAGGGGTATTATACGTAGGAACGGACAATATAATACCATCTGATTTTGAGACATCCTTTGATATCAATACAGAAAATTCGCTTCTAGTAGCTATCGAGGCTATGAGAAGAGAAGGACTTAGCGTTAGCGTTGGAAGAAAATATACGACATTTGAGCAAGAAAAAGAATATATCACTAATAACACAAGTGAATATCCTAATCCAGATGAGTATACTAGTGAGTTAAGAACTGGATATGCTTTAGAGCTTCATTCAGAAAAAACAGACCCTAGGATACAAAATAATTTCTTTAGTACTAAAGAAGGCGAATGGATTAAGGAAAACATTCATAAGTATGGTTTTATCTTAAGATATCCACAAGGAAAAGAAGATATTACTAAACTAAGCGCAAATGAGCATATTTACAGATTTGTCGGCGTTGAACATGCAAAAGCTATGTATGAACAAGGGCTGACAATGGAAGAATATTTTAAATAAGAATTTAATTTATCAGAATCAGATAACTCTGATTCTGAATTTTTTTGTGAGGTATGAAATGAATAAATTAGAAAAATTGAAGGATGGTTCTTTTGGTGAATTTTTAGCTGATGAACCTATGAGAAATCATACAACTTTTAAGGTTGGCGGTCCTGCAGACTTAATTATGAAGCCAACAACACAGCAACAAATAATCGATATCGTAAGATATTGTTATAGAAATGAAATCCCATTTATGGTGCTAGGTAATGGATCAAACTTATTAGTTAGAGACAAAGGTATCAGAGGAGTGGTGATAAAGTTAGGAAAAAACTTTTCTGATATTAAATTTGATGGTGATAAGGTAACAGCTCAATCAGGAGCGCTTTTATCAACCGTATCAAAAAAATCTTTTAAACAATCATTATCTGGTCTAGAACAAGTATCAGGCATCCCAGGATCTATCGGTGGAGCTATGGTTATGAATGCTGGTGCTTATGATAAAGACGTATCTAGTGTGGTAACAAAGGTTAGATGCCTTACTCAAAAAGGTGACTTATTAGAATTTACCAATGCACAAATGCAATTTGGTTACAGAACATCTGTTGTATCTAAAGAAAACCTGATCGTTTTAGATGTTGAGATGCAGTTAAAAAAAGATAATTTTGATGATATTATGGAAAGATTCAAAGACTATGATTATAGAAGAACTTCTAAACAGCCTTTGGATAGAAACTCAGCGGGGTCAACGTTTAAGAGACCACCAGGATACTATGCTTCAAAGTTAATAGATGATGCTGGTTTAAGAGGATATACTTATAAAAGAGCTCAAGTGTCGGAAAAACACTGCGGATTCGTTATTAATATAGACGATGCCACTTATGAAGAGGTAATGACTCTTATACATCAAGTTCAAGACATCATTAAAGAAAAATATGGAGTTGAACTGGAGACAGAAGTTAAGATAATTGGAGAAGAGTGATGAGATTACTGACAGATTTTCATACACATACCATCTACTCAAGACATAACCACGGCAAAGGAACGATTAGAGAAAATGTTGAGTCGGCTTTAGCTAAAGGTCTTAAAGAGTTATGGATCACAGATCATGGTCCAGGGCATTTTTGGTATGGTATAAAAAGGGACAAATTCCCCGAAGTAAGAGCGCAAATAGATGAATTAAATAAAGAATTTGAAGGACAAATCAAAATATTCTTTGGCGTTGAAGCAAATGTTATGTCATATAGTGGTGACATAGATATTAACGAGGCTGATAGAAAGTATCTTGATGGCGCTAATGTAGGATTTCACTATGGGGTTATCCCTAAAAACCTAAGCTCATTCTTTTATTTTATGATAGCAAATACATTGGCTAAAGTAATTAAGCCGATGAGAAATTGGATAAAACAAAAAAACACAGATGCTCTTATAGAAGTAGTAAAAAAGCATGACATCAAGATTGTGACACATCCTGGAGATAAGGTGGATGTGGATATATTAAGGTTAGCGAAAGTTTGCGAGACTAGAGGGACTGCTTTAGAGATAAATTCCTCTCATGCAAATATGAATGAAGATGATATTAGAGAAGCGTTAAAGACAAATGTATTGGTTTCTGTTGGATCAGATGCTCATAGTCCTAGAAAAATAGGAAATTTTGAAGAAGCATATAGAAGAATAGAAAATACTGGAGTGACAACAGATAGAATTATTAACTTAAAGGAGTAATTTATGGAGATTATCATCATAACTGGGATGAGTGGAGCGGGAAAGACGGCTGCATTAAACCTATGCCAAGACAACGATTATTATACTTTGGATAATCTTCCTCCAAAGCTTATTAAAGACGTCATCTTTTTGCTTAAGTCATCGACAGAGCAAAAAAATAAATTGGCTTTAGTTATAGACGTGAGAGGTGGAGACTTCTTTCATGACCTAGCTAATGTTATTAATGAACTCAAATTAGAAAACCACAAAGTTAAAGTGATATATATTGATGCTTCAAATGAGATATTGCTAAAAAGATATAAAGAATTAAGGAGACCTCATCCACTTGGTAAGAGTATGACCATACAAAGTGCGATTGAAAAGGAAAGACATGACTTAGAAGAGGTTAGGAAAATTGCTGATGAGATTATTGATACTAGTGATTTTAACCTACCTAGACTTAAGTTAAATTTGGAAAGAGTGCTGCATGCTAACCTAGAGTTCAAGACACAGCTAGTTTCTTTTGGCTTTAAGCATGGGATATTGTCAGAAGCAGATGTAGTATTTGATGTTAGATTCTCGGAAAATCCATTTTACAATCCTGAACTAAAAGACCTTTCAGGCAGGGATCCAAGAGTCTCAGACTATGTACTTAATCATGAGCAAGTTCAGTTTTTTATTAAAAAGCTAGATGAACTAATCGAATATTTAATCCCTTACTATGAAGAAAACGGCAAGGAATCTTTAGTCGTGGGCATCGGATGCACGGGCGGCAAGCATAGATCCGTTGCCATCGTTGAAGAACTTTATAAAAGAATGAAAAATAGTGAAAATGTAGAAATTTACCACAGAGACTCTAATCTATGGTAAAATGTTAAGATAAGAATATTAAAGGGGGAGGTGTGTTGATGAAAGAAAATAGCGCTGGTGGCGTAGTCGTTAACGAAGGTAAGATTTTGCTTTTAAGAAAGTATTTTGGCGACTGGGTACTACCTAAAGGAAAAATTGAAAAAGAAGAAACCACATCAATCACCGCCGTAAGAGAAGTTAGAGAAGAAACAGGTATAGAAGCGGAAGTGGTCAAAAGAATTGGCTATGCAAAGTATATATATTATAACCAAAGCTCGGAAAAAGTTTATAAGAGAGTTGATTATTATCTAATGCTATTTAAAGGCGGAAACTTAAAACCACAAAAAGAAGAAGGCTTTTCATTGGCTGAGTTTGTAGACTATGAAAAAGCGATAGATCTTTTAAGGCATGAGTCAGAGAAGAAGATGGTTGTAAATGCTATAAAACTATATAGGAAAAAGGCTGGTGATAGATAGTGTCATTTTCGAACGATATAAAAACAGAAATCAGCAAACATAAAATTTCATCGAAAATTGAAGGGCTAATTGAACTATCGGCTATACTAAAAACAAATGCTAGCATTTCTATAAGAAATGCTTTTTTTAATATAAACTTTAGTACCGAAAATCAAGAAGTCTCTAAAAGAATATATAAGCTAATAAACAAAGTTTATGACTACGAGCCAGTAGTTAGCTTTATGAAAAATGATAATATTCAAAAAGACGGTATATATGCTATCACGATAGATGACGAGAAAGTAGTCGATGCCTTGTTATCAAATACAGGTATAGATTTTTATGGTAACTATACGATAAATCCAGATATACTATTTCAAAGGCTAGCCGATGACAAGGGAAACAAATATGCTTCTTATTTAAAGGGGGCGTTTCTAGGGGCTGGTTCTATGGTCGAACCGAGCAAGAGTTATCATTTAGAGATGATATTTACAAAACTAGAAGACTATGATTTTACAAAAAAGATATTAGATACTCTAGGGGTAAAACCCTTACTAAATATCAGAAAAGATAAATTTGTTCTATACTATAAGGATTCTGAAAAGATTTCGGATTTTCTAAATATTATTGGAGCTACAAATAGTATGCTTGAGCTTGAAAACGTCAAAGCTATGAAAGATTTAAGAAATCAAGTAAACAGACAGGTCAATTGCGACACGGCTAATATCAACAAGACGTTGGAGACGGCCAATAAGCAAAGAGAACAGATAGAATATATTGAGAAGAACATAGGACTATCTAATCTTCCAGAACAATTAAAAGAGCTTGCATATAGAAGACTTGAAAATCCAGAACTATCTCTAAAGGATATAGGACAACTGATGGATCCTCCAATATCTAAATCAGGAGTAAGCCATAGGATGAATAAGATAAAAGATATATATGAAGATCTAATAAAGAAATTAGGAAATGCTTAGGCATTTCCTTCTTATATATAAAGAGAAAAATTATCCCTAGCTTTTTTGATCGATATGACTTATTACCATTGGCAAATAAACCATAAAAAATTATTTTCAAAATAAATTTGACAAAACAAACTAACGTTGGTATTATATATAAGTCGACTAAAGAAGCGACAAGACAAAGATATGAAAATATTAAAAAAGTCTTGACAAAAGCTTTAATAGTTGATAATATAGTAAATGTTCATCACCAAAAGCAATAAAAACTTTTCTAAAAAAAGTTTGAAAAAAAGCTTGACAAA
>JAAYEL010000053.1 GCA_012728755.1 Tissierellia bacterium
ACTTAAAATCTTGTGACCATAACGGTTGTGCGGGTTCAAGTCCCGCTCCGAGTACAGAAAACCCCTGATAATCGACTGATTATCAGGGGTTTTTCTTTTTCTGGGGCGCCAAAGGGGTGCCAAGAAAACATAAGCTAAAACAATTATACATCTTTAACCTGAAACTCCTCTTTTTCTTTCTTTCTCATCTATGATTTCCTTTTTATTTCTATTTTTGCACTAGACTAATAATGATATCACGATATGGAAATAACTGAAAAAACTAAAACTATCTACAATAGAATACAATCATTTATCAATAGCACTACTTCAAGACTATTGAATAATGAAAAGTCCCTTTACTACATCAAAAAAGAATACTGGGAAGAAGCTACCTTAGATACTCATATTAAAGATGAAATATTTACCTATTCAGGTAAGCTAGTTGAACTACAAAGAAAACATCCAATACTACATATCATAACTAGGTATCATGACCTAAAAAATGTTCTTTGGGAAAGTACTTTTATTGAAGAGCTATCTCCCGATGAAAAGAAAAAATATATTGCAACTGAAAATCTATACTTGGACTTTAAAAGATTTGAAGAGGATAACACTATTTATGATGAACTGATACCTTACTTTTCAGGTATTGTATCATCTATTTTCCTTATTAACTACATTTCTTTTCTGAAAGATCAAATACCAACTGAAGATCCTTCAACTTCAACTACCACTCCCCCATCCACAGAAATAGAAACAGAGGTAGAGGCAGAAGAAACAGAGATAAGATATACTTTTGAAGCGAACTTTTCACCTATACAAGTAGAGATAATTTCAAAGTGTATTAATGAAGCTCGTATCTTCACAAAGGAAATTACTAGTGAAACTTTTGATAGTATTTTATCCTGTACAATTGTAGAGCCTCTTAAAGCGCGAAACAACCGCTTACTAGTATATTTCTTTTCTACGTTAGATGACTATAGCCTAATCACTCGAAATTGGCAATCAGTCATTGATAAGAATGCCTTATTCCTTTCTTCAGGCAAAGGCAATCCACTTAAACAATCTGACTTATCTACTGCCAATTCAGAGATCAAAATCACACCGCCCATAGGTTCGGAAATCATTGACAAATACATCAAAGAAGTGAAGAAACATTGAGAATAGATTGAGACCTCAAACATTGTCAACCTGATACCCAGACATTTGCCAGTATATTTGCCCTCGTTATAACTTAACAAGGGTTGCAACCCCTATTGTATTATTTAAAAAAATTACACGCAAATGTCAAATTCAACAACATTAGAAGAACGTATCAAACAATTAGAGAGTAGTCTATATCAGGCTAAAGAAATACTAAGCTTTGAAGAGGCTTGTGCATTTCTCAATTTTTCGAAGAGTTACCTTTACAAACTAACATCTTCTTGTGCTATCCCTCACTATAAACCGAGTGGTAAGATGGTCTATTTTGAAAGAAAGGAGCTAGAAAACTGGCTTCGTCAAAATCCAGTAAAGACTAGAGAGCAGATAGAGATGGATGCTAATGCATACATCATGAAAAATCAACACAAGAAGAAGTAGTAATGAGAAAGCCTAAAAACTTAGACAAAGAACCTACATCAAGTAAAAAGTCAAGAAATGAGCGTATCGAAAGCTTTCTTAAGGGACGATATGAGTTCCGATTTAATACTGTAAAGTGTCGTACTGAGTTTCGCGTATTAGGAACAGAAGAAATATACTCTCCACTTACTAAATTCGACATTAATTCTATGCGTCGATTGTTAGATGCCTCACAAGGGATAATAACATCAGGAGAAAATATTAGAGCCATACTGGAGAGTGATTTTTGCCCTAAGGTAAACCCAATACAGAGTTATTTCAGCTCATTACCCAAACTTAATAAGGAAGACAACTCAGAACTTTGCAAATTAGCTAGCTGCGTATCTTTACGCAACCCAGAGAAGTGGCAGACGTACCTATTAAAATGGCTTGTAGCAGTTGTAGCTAACGCTATGGACGACTTTCAGTGTCGAAACCATACTTGCATAGTACTAACTGGAGAACAGGGTAAATTCAAAACTACTTTTTTGGATTTACTCTGTTCCAAGAGTTTGAAAAGCTACCTATTTACGGGCAAGATAGATCCACAAAGCAAGGATATTCAAACACTAATTGCGGAATACTTATTCATAAACATTGATGACCAGTTAAAAGCTTTAAACAAGAGGGATGAAAATGAGCT
>JAAYEL010000001.1 GCA_012728755.1 Tissierellia bacterium
AGCCATCAAGATTTAAGGTCTTAAGATTTTCATCATTACCCTCAATCTCAAAACCAAGACATGCAGTAAAATCTTCTTCATTACCAATCATGACATCAACATACTTTGCAATCTCTTTATTAACTTCTCTAGCCTTTTCAAGACCACCAATAGCACTCCACATGCTTGGACGATAATTCAAGTCATAAGAAACAATTGTTCCATATTTTTTAGCAGTTTTAATCGCATCGATAACAGTTTGACAACTTACACTTGAAATAGCTGCATAAATACCACCAGTATGTAACCAACGAACACCTAAAGTGCCAAAGATATAATCAAAGTCAAAGTCTTCACTTGTTGCCTTTGAAATGGCAGTATTAGCTCTATCTGAACAGCCAACAGCGCCTCTAATGCCATAGCCTCTTTCAGTAAAGTTCAAACCATTACGGCAAGTTCTACCAATGCCATCAGTTTTCATCATCTTGATTAATTTTGTAGAAACACCACCTTGTTCAACAAAATCTACTAATAACTTACCTACTTCATTATCCGCAAAAGCAGTAATAACACCAGTATCTAAGCCAAAGCACTTATGAAGGCCTCTAACGACATTATATTCGCCACCGCCTTCCCAAGCTCTAAAAGATCTAGCAGTTCTGATTCTACCTTCACCTGGGTCTAGTCTTAACATGATTTCACCAAGTGAAACAGCATCAAACATACATTCTTCTTTAGGTCTTAAATTTAGATTCATTATCCTCTAATCTCCTTTACTCTTGCTACTGCTGTCTTACTCATTTCCTTAATCTTTTCGAATTCACCGTTCTTAACAAGACTAGACTTAACCATCCAACTACCACCAATAGCTAAAATACGATCATATTTTAAGTAATCTTCCATATTATTTTCATTAATACCACCAGTAGGGATGAACTTCATCATAGTGTATGGTGCAGCTATAGCCTTAATCATACTTAAGCCACCACTTGGTTCAGCGGGAAAGAATTTTAATACATCAAGGCCCATCTTGTAACCCTTTTGAACATCACTAGGAGTACATACACCTGGTGTCACAGAAATATTATTATCTAAACAATACTTAACAACTTCTTCATCAAAACCAGGAGAAACAATAAATTTAGCACCTGCTGCAACAGCTTTCTTAACTTGATCGACACTTAAAACAGTGCCAGCACCAACTAGCATCTCAGGATATGCTTCACTAATAACTCTAATAGACTTTTCAGCGGCAGCAGTTCTAAAAGTTACTTCTGCACAAGGAAGACCACCTTCAATTAAAGCCTTCGCTAAATCCTTAGCATCCTTAGCATCATCTAATACAACAACAGGAAGTATTCCTACTTCAGAAATCTTCTTTAAAACATCATTCATTTTTTATATTCCTCCTTAGAATGTGTTACAATAGTTTCGTATTGTGGAACTAGTTTCCATATAACGAAACATCTTCGTTTAGATTATACAACTTTTTGTACTATGGAAAACAAAAACCCTATTCAAGTATCCGAAAAATTATTTAAATGTTTAGAATTATTAGTAGATAAAGGTGAATGTGGACTTATTGAGATATCAAAAGAATTAGATATCAACAAAGCTAGCATTCATCGTCTTTTACAATCTTTGATGATGTTGGGATATGTTTATCAAGATAAGAATAATTTAAAATATCGTCCTAGTTTTAAAATTTGTGCTCTTTCAAGTAAAATTCTAGAAAAAAATGATATGGCCTCAATTTGTAGACCCTATCTTAAAAAAATATCTGAATATACAAACGAAACAGTGCACTTAGTTAAACTCGTGGATAATACTGCCGTTTATATTGATAAAGTGGAAACATCTACTAATTCAATAAGACTAATATCAAAAATTGGAAAAGCAATTCCCTTATATTGTTCAGGGGTTGGCAAAGCTATGTTAGCTTATATGAGTGATGAAAAAATAGAAGATATTTTTAAATCTAGCGACATCAAAACTTACACAAGCAATACGATTGTAGATATTGAAACTTTATTGAAAACAATAAATAATGTGCGTAATAATGGTTATGCCCTAGATAATGAAGAAATGGAAAAAGGAGGGAAATGTATCGCTATTGCCATAAATGATTTTGAAAATAAACCAACTTATGCGATATCGATTTCAGCTCCTAAGGATCGTATGACATCAGCAAACATCAAAAGTATGCTGCATATCTTTTAAATATTAAAGATGAAATTAATGATTTAATTTGCCCAACAATATAATCTCCACTCCATAATCTTATCAAAGTTATGTTTAACAACTAAATAAGAGACAATGGGTGCAAGTATATCCGATATACTCTCTGATGCAAAAATATAAATAGGGGAAAAGAATAAAGGCAAAATAAACAACATAATAAAATATAC
>JAAYEL010000122.1 GCA_012728755.1 Tissierellia bacterium
CCTAGTTTAATTACTAAGTTTACCCCATTGCCCACTCTTTAGTGGGTTTTTTTATGTCTATAATCAATGAGAGACTACTCAAAGACCAAGAACTTACTTACATTTGATCCCCAAGCACCATCTTCCAAGAACCATATTTGATTAATAGTTTAGTTATATTTTTAGACCAAAATTAGACCAAACATCCCAGAAACTAATAAAAATCTCCTTTTAGCTGTCTAGGAGCGCTTGTAAAAATTGGTGTTTCTTTAACATATATAAATATAATCGTCTATTTGAACCTTTATATTTAAGCCAAACTACTTTAAAACGCACATTTAACCAAGTCATCTACTCTCTCTAAAAACTGTTTATATTATTTAAAAGTGGTCATTTATCGATTATGATTAGTCGTAAAATGGGCCACTATTTTATTTATATCACTATTATGATTTCTTACATGAATATTGTGAGCTCATATAAAAAGTTGACCTTTTAAATCAACTTCTTTTTAGAATATTAATACTTTTTTGTCTTATTCCAATATTTTTCTTTATTCATACTACAACTCACATAATCGATAAATTGTCTTTTAGTTAGTTTTAGTTGTTTTGACATTTCCCCAATTAAAAAGTCATCTATTTCTATCTCACCCGTAGAGATCTTTGTAGTAATTGAGGGTTTTTCACCTTTTTTATTATAAAGCCGATAGTAATGATGATCTGTATTTCCAGATTTACTATCTTCCTTAAACCCTTTAGCCAATAAAGTGTAATCTCGCAAGTTAATCCAACAAACAACAATGCAATAAAAGCAAGTTAGTCCAACAATCCCGATAAAGGTGATGGGCCAACTTGCTTTTTCCGTGGTCAAATTAAAATAACATTTTAAACATATAAAAAGAGGTCAAGTCTTGGTATTATTAAGTTGCAACACTAAATAAAACAAGAAAGGACCTCTTATGAATTATAATATAAATCACATCCAATTAAAAGACTTACCGCTAGAATTAATTCAATTTAGATTACAAGAAAAGTATGATCAAGACTTTCAAAAAGCAATTTCTTCTAAGTCAAGCACGGAATGTGCATCCTGTGGATCAAAAGATTTTCAATCTCATGGTTTTTATGAACGATATGTTTATCTTAATAAAACTCTTCATATCCTTTTAAGAGTAATGCGTAAGATGTGTTTAAGTTGTGGGAAGACGCGTGTTTTCCTACCGTCATATCTTGTGAAATATAAACGTTATACAGTTCAGTATTTATTTAAACTGATTCGTAAAATTTCAAAAACATCACTCAATCGTGTTCATAAGAAACTGAAGCATAGTTTGGGTTATCTCTTTTTTATCTATAACCAATATCTCAATCAGCACCGTTTAAGGGTACGCTCATTATTATCGAAAGAAATTGAATCTATCAAGGATTCTGAGAGTGAAGTTTTTTTACATAACTATCGCAAGCATCATCGACTTCAATTACTACAAATCAAATGTGAATAATCAACTTCGACCAACACGCACTTTTTCATTTCTTCTTTTTTCTGATATTACAGAGTTTAGAATCTATCCTGATTTTCCTTCTTGATATAGGCTTAAATTAGCTAAAAAAAGAAGGAGGCTACAAAAAATGAAACAAAAAGAAATAGAAGCACTCGCATTACTGAGATATCGTTTAATTTTACCTGTGCTTCATGATGAATTTGAAGAGCCATCAGCCAACCAATACTTTGAAAAAGTAGCATTGGAGCCGATGGTTTTTCCAGATGGCACAAAACGCACAATTCGCCCTGCAACCTTAAGAATGTGGCTTAACAAGTATCGAAAAGACGGTTTTGAAGGGTTAAAAGATAAACAAAGGACGGACAAAGGAAAACCCCGTTCATTAACGGACGAACAAAAGGAAGTTATCTTAAGTTTAAAAACAGAAAGACCACGTCGTACTGCCACCAGCATCTATAAACAGTGCATTGAAGATGGTGTCATTAAGAAAAGTGATGCCTCACTTTCAACGGTTCAACGCTATATGCGAAAGATACAACCACACATTGGATCACTTATCACAGAAGATAGACGCGCTTTTGAAATGGCACACGCCAATGACTTGTGGCAAATTGATACATCCTATGGTCCATACCTCACCATTGATGGCAAGAAAACACAAGTGTATATGATTATGATCATCGATGATGCATCACGTTTAATCGTTGGGCATGGC
>JAAYEL010000054.1 GCA_012728755.1 Tissierellia bacterium
AATTCAATCCCTTGTCTTACTCTCTTTTGTATTTCATCGAATTTAATATTATTTTCCACTCTCATGAAATCACTTCCAATTCAATTTGATAGCAAATAGAAAGAAAATCTCTAATAAATCTAATTCGATAACGTCTATTTCCAACAGTAATCTCATCATCTTCAAGTATGTCAGCATTTGTCAGTGTCAATATCTTTTCAGCACTCACACTAGAATAACCTACAGCATCACCACTGATGTCCAAAATATCCCTAACAGATTTCTTATTATAAAGCCTGCCCTCGAATGAGGTAGTCTTTTTAGTTATAGTCTTTCCACCAAAACCATCATCAACTTCAACATTTCTAGTACCAGTGAATGTGCTTTTATCTTGATTTATAATCTTTTTAATTTCATTAGCATAGTAAGTTTCAACGTTGACCATCATATCTAGTCATCACCCTGCCTTTGCTATTTCTAACAGCTACATTTTCATCAAGACTTTTGCCTTTAAATCTATTTGCTAACATTATCCAATAGTTTGAATTACTCTTTATCTCCACATCACCCAGCTTGATACTAGGGATATTAGATAGACGCATTGCTACATCATGAGCAACTATATAAGGATTTTCTTCAACTTCCAACATAGTCCTTATGTCTGATAATGGAATATAAGGACTATTAACATCTTGTTCGGTAAGCAACAAAACAAAGTTTAATTTTTCTTCAGGTGTCATTATGCACCTTCCTTTTTAGTACTCCTAATTTTTTCTTCAACAATTTCATAATTAGTGTCATTAATTAATACGGCATAAAGAATAGAGCCATCTTCAGCATAGAAGACAGCTCCATCAATCTTATTTACAAATTTAATCATTTCACACCTCGTTAAACATTAGCGTGGTAATAAATTGCCTTTGCTTTGTTTTTCAATACAAAAGCATCATAGTAGATTCTACCTTCTATTAAATCACCAGAAATTCCTTGAGGCTCATCATTGATTTTATACTCAGCTAATTTTATAGGAGAAGTACAAGCCAAAGAATGACCTATAATAAACCCTGCATTGGTAGGTAGCATAGAAGAAGGAACTTTTATTACTTGCATTCCATCTATCTCAGCCACAACACCTTTAATCTTCATTTCCTGAGCAATCTCAGTATCAAGAACAAAATCTTTTGCCCTCTTCATTAAATTATAAGTAGCTGGAGAAACTACTATATATCTTCCTACAATTGGAACATTAGCATCATCAAGCGTTTCAGTTCCCTTAGTTACAGCAGTATAAATATTATCAGCAGTTAAAGCAGCAGGAGTAGCCTTTGTACCTGCAGCAGTCGCAAGCTTTGCATATCTATAAGCATCCACTTCAGGAATAACAACCTCTCTCAATTGTCTAGCTAATGCCTTACCAGCATTTAACGCTCCATTGGTTTCGTCTTCGTCCATTTTATCTATGGCAAAAGTAAAGGATCTATCTCTTGTCATAGTCATTTCTTGTTCAGTAACGTTCAAATCTTCTACAGAACCATATCTAGCAGTTCCAGTTCTGGAATAGTCGTTCATTGCAGAAGTAGCAATATCGTACACTTTAACAGTTTTTGCACCTACAAAATCATAATCTTTGTTAACACACAAATCAGATTTAGATTCTGCTGTAAACTTTTCATCAACCGCACCGCTGTATTTAACAGCATAATTAGTAATAGCCATTATTTAATCTCCTTTTTTAAATTAACCATGAAAACCCTTTAAAAACGCATCTTCATGATTATTATTCTTTTCTTTATTTCCCATACTTCCACCAGTGCCAGATGGATTTTCATCATCACCAAACAAATATCCATGAGATTCTTGAATGGATTCCAGTTGTTCGGAAAAACCGACCAACTTACCATCTTCCAATTTTACATCATCTAAATTAAATGCAGCTCTTGCAATATTTAAATCTTTCGCCTTAGCTGCCAACAGAGATTTCTCAATCTCGTTATTTAATTTTGTACTGTAAATGTCACTTTCATACTTTTCTTTAGCACTTTTGTTTTCTTCTTGAAGTCTCGTAATTTCAGCTTGTAAATCAGAATTTTTAGTAGATTTATCTTTTAAATCATTCAGTTGCTTATCTCTATCAGCAACATCTTGTTTTAATTGCTTATTCTCACTATTCACTTCATTAAATTTGTCCTTAGGCATCACGTATTTAACAGATTCAGTTTTATAAGATTCTACAATCTTATTAATAATCTCATCTTCCAAACCCTGTGCCTTAAGTAATTCTTTTAACCAATCCATTAATCTAACTCCTTTCATACTTGTTTATAGAGGTCAGTCCCTCTTTTCAGGTCTTGTTCTTTATTCTCTACAATACTAAAAAGAGTATAAGCATCTTAACGGATGCCCTTTTGAACGTTGTAATAACGCTCTTTCTTATTAAGTTTTTTGTACTCTTCTTCATACAGAAGTCTTTTCATAGCAATTTTATATTTCTTTTCCACAGGATATTTGTTGAAATCAATAAGACTCCTACAACATTTAGCTTCTTTTTTCGTATAAAAATGAGCGTGTTGGGAATACTACCCACGCTCACGTTTTAATAGCCAAGGTCTTTTTAACCTTGCTAAATATTTTATTGTAAGTTTCACAAACAAAATCACGTCCATATAAAAACAGCCCTCTTCGAGCTGTCAGTCTATTTCTTCTTTAAATTTTTCTATATTACTAATATCCCACTCTAATTTTTGAATTTGGATCTTGTAATATATTTTTAGCACTATCAACATTGTCACCATATCTACCATTTACCCAATCGTCAATACCCTCATTTACTCCACCATTAATCCAATCAGCAATATCAGAGCCAATTTCATCAAATGATTTAGGAATATAGGGAATCATTGTACATACTCCATTAGGATGGTCAAGTGGTACATCATCTTTAGGATAAATTTGTCCATGCCTAGAAACGCACACTTCGCATGCTCTATGATCAAGTGAAGAATGCCACTCTATTCCTTCAACAAAAGGATTGTTCATACTGGATTGAATCGTTGCAGTTTGATAACTGTGATTGATTGCAGTCCTTGCAAGGCGCATGACTTGGTAATCAATTTGCTTAGCAGCCTTATCAGGATAATCTCTAGAAAAATTAGGATCCCGATTTTTTGGTGGCTTAACAAATTCCTTTAAATCATTTGCTAACTCTCTTGCACTTTTTTTAAGAGTAATTCCACCAGTAATAACATCTTGAATATCCTTACCATTAGCATTTGTATAATTCCAAATCCTATCCGACAAAGTTTTATTATCTTTATATAATTTGCCTGTAACAATATTATCCACAACATCTTGATGTACTTTTGCAAACATAGTATTAAAAGTTTCATCTACATTTAGACCGCTTGTTTTAAGAATTTCTGAATTAATTGCATTGTTAGCACCTATTCCAACATCAGCACCTTTACTGATTCCCTCTGAAATTGTAGAGTTTAATTCTTTTCTTAGTTTTTCTTCATGCTCTTTTAAAGCTTTATGATTTGCATTTAAACATATACTATTGTTGCCCTTTAACTCTATGTCTTTAGCTATTTCATTTATAGAACTCTCATAAATCCTATGAATCTTTTTTAAATTATCTTGTGTGATTTCGGCTTTTTTGATTCTCTGGTCTCTAATTATTTTTTCGTACCATCCCACAAAATCACCTACTATTCAATAGTTTCAACTTCAGAAGCAGCAGGAGGATCTCCCAGTAGTTCTCTTGCTGTCTTATCATCAAAATTATAGGACTTCATAACGATTTTAACAGCAGTTTCATAGTCAATAATTTTCTTTATTACAGATTCAATAACCCTAATCAAGCTGGATATTTGGGCACCATTTAATAATATATTTGATTCTATTTTTTCTTGACCCATATCCTCGACCATTCCAAAATCATCACTATAATTGTCTGTCATTTGGATTTCTAAAGCTATTTTTTGAACTTCCTTATCCACATCTTCAACTTCAGACCATTTCTTAATATATGATTCCTTAGAACGAACTTGAGCAATAACCTCACTTAAATCAGCCTTGCGCATCTCAATTTCATCTTCTTGAATTGGATAGTAACGCTCAATTGTAAGTGTTGTTTCTAACTTTGCAAGACTCCTGCCTTTGTCTTCTTTGTAACAGTCGTATATTTCTACAATTTTAAAAATATAATCAACCATTTGCTCAAGAGCTGGCCCCCATTCCGACCACTCTTCATCACAAGTAGCAATTAAATCCCAATAAAGAGCCTTCATAGATTTACCAGAAGCCATCAAACCTTTTAACTGTTCAAGTGAAGTATTTGGAATATCCATAAGAGCGTGCATATCATTTTTAATTCTATCTATCGTGTCAGTGTATTTATCACCATAAGAAAATTGACTTTCAAGTCTACCATATTGAGCCTGTTTTCCTTGACTCACTGCAGCAAGAGTAGTTTGTAAATCCACCAAAGCACCAGGAGCAATAGTCATAGCTTCCAAAGTTTCATCAGAAGCATCAGTCAATACAGTTTGTCCAAACATTTGGAATTTTAAAGCATCTTGGTCATCAGAAGTTAGCTTGTTGTAAGCATCTTGATTACTCCAAAGCTCCATTACATCAGAATAACCTTTTGTATCACCAGTAAGCCCACCATTACGAATAATAATAACAGGAATAAAATCTAGTCCATTATCATAGTCATCAAAATATGTTTCTATCTTGTTTCCATGTCCATCATAAACACCTTCGTTTACGATACATTTGCCATTAACTAATTCCCAAACTTGCTTTTTAATTCGTTGTTTAACTTTATCCATCTCGTCATTCAATGCATAAATAAAACTAACTTTTTCAAGTAAGTCCACATCTTCAAGATTATAAATAGCCTCATACTCCTGAGCAGGAGTAAATATTAATTTTACCCCTTCATCTTTGTCAGCCCATAGCCGTAGAGCGACACTGCCACCGATAGAACAGTCTTTCTTAGCTTTTAATAGTTTACTATGCCATTTGTTTTCAGTAAGAATTTTAGCTAGTAAATCTTCTTTTAAGTCTACCTGTTCCCCTTCACCTTGAATATTAAAATAAGGCTTCTTACCAAACATAAACCGAGCCTTTTTATCCAC
>JAAYEL010000055.1 GCA_012728755.1 Tissierellia bacterium
ATTCTATGTTTGCCGTTCATATAGGCTTCTTTATCGAATGTCTTACCATCTTTAGCGGCCTTTTCTTCTGCTTTTTTAGCATCTTTTTTGGGATCACCCAAGTGGCTCATTAAAACTAAAGAACGGGGTTTGTTCTCTAAAATGTATTTTTCTTACTGAATCACCAAATGCAGTAGTAAGCTCGATATCATGTGAGGCTATAAATGCTTTAGCATCTTTTTCTATCAGATAGTCAATGATACTTCGTGAAGCAGCTATACGCTCTATAGTATTCGTACCTTTTAGGATCTCATCAATAAAGTAATATGAGAAATTTCCATTAGTCGCATTATCAACTATACGTTTAAGAGACTTTAGTTCAGCTATAAAATAGCTCTCTCCTGAGATAATATCATCTTTAATAGCCATTGAAGTCATCACTCCACCCTTTTTCATCTCAAATTTTGTCGCATGAACAAGATTTAGACTTTGTGCGAGGATGGCATTAATCGCCACTGACTTTGCATAAGTCGACTTACCAGAAGCATTTGAACCGGTAACGATATTTACCATATCTAGATCTATCGCATTATCAATAGGTTTTTCAAGTAATGGATGTATGACACTTTCGGCCTGTATTTTCTCTTGATCAATGAATTTTGGTTTTGACGTGTTATTCGTGTAAATCTCATAATTTAGAGCTGAGATAGCCGCTTCAATTTTACCTAGTTCCATATAAAGTTTGATGATTGAGTCTTTGTTATTTTGTATAGTATCTATGATTTTTAGGTATGAGATCAATGGCAATAACAATATATTTTGTAATAGTGCTATGGTAGCCATAGCTAAATCAAATGTATCGACATATCTAAAGTTAGCCCAAAATGATATCTTTCCGACTTTATCAGTAAGCTTTTTAATAACTTCAGAGTTAACCAAGTTCATCCTAGCAAACTTGCTCGACTCTTTGATGATATATGCAAGATGTCCTGTACTTTGAACTTTAGCCTTAACTTCTTTTACATTTTCTCTATATATAAGGTAGTTTATTATAGTAAATACTATGCTTGGTACCAAAGCGTATAGGATTAGTTCAGATTCAATTACTGCTAAAACTATCATAGAAATATAGCTCAATAACAGTACCAATGCTAATCCAAAATAAACAAAAATATTTCTCTTTTTTTCTTTCATATTATCTTCGATGATCTCTGGGATAGAGATAGCATTGTTATTTCTACCTATCTTGAAAAATATGTATTCAATATGTTCTCTAAGTTTAATATCATCATTTAGCTGATCTTTGAGTTTTTGAAACTCCTCTAGATCATCATCCTCACCACCAAAGTTTCTAAGTCTTGTATATAGATACTGTTCGCCTATCGAGCTATTTGATTTATCGATAGCTTCAAAAACTTTTATCATATCTAAATCATTGTAGGTATATTTATCTATATAGTATTTATGTGGGAGATAGTTTCTTAAAATTTTCATAGAGGCTATAAGACTTTTTACATCTATTTGCTCTCCCATTTTTCTGGATGGCTTCTTCCCCCATGAAGATTTGACCTTTTGTTTTATGTAAATATTTCTTTGAAAGTAGAAATACACTGACAACGCCAATGCAAATCCTAATATAATAATTAATTCCATAACATCACCTCTATAACAGTATACCACTTTTTAAAGAATGTGATAAAAAAAGCTCGTAGATACGAGCTTTTCATTATTAGTTTACAAATTCTTCCATCTCTATTACTAAAATATGTGATTTTGTTTTTGCATTTATCACTATATCTTCTTCAATAATCTCAAGTGCATCTCTAGCGCAAAGTTCTTCTGAGTTTATCTTCGAATCACCTTCGATTTGAACTAAATAAGCTTGTCTATCCTTACCTACTTCAAAATCTATGCTCTTTCCTTCATCCAACTCAACAACATAAATGCTAGCATCTTGATGAATCTTGATCTTAGCATCTCCATTTTGAGGAGATACGATATTTAGCCATTTATTTACTCTATCATCCCAATTAAATCTATGATCACCATAATTTGGCTTATATCCATTAGCATCTGGAAGAATCCAAATTTGTAGGAATCTAAGCATTTCACCTCCAAGGTTATATTCACTATGAAGAACGCCTGTACCAGCACTCATATATTGAACATGTCCTCTTCCAATAGTTTCCTTATTTCCCATACTATCTCCATGAGTTAATTCACCATCAACTACATAAGTTACTATTTCCATATCTCTATGTGGATGAACTCCAAATCCAGTACCTGGCTTTACTAAGTCATCATTAATAACTCTTAATTCTCCAAAATGCATGTTCTTTGGATTATAGTACTCTGCAAATGAAAAGTGAAATTTACTCTGCAGCCAACCTAAATTACTTTCGCCCATTTTTGTATTATCTATTTTTCTTAACATATTTACTCCTTTAATATTTCATTATTCTATGATATAATTCTACTACATATTAACAATAAAGCAAGTATGCACTTTTTAGGTATATACTGTCCAAAAAGTTAGTAAGGAGGGTAAAATGTCCGACCATAACCAAACATGTCCTATCGAATACACACTTGAAAAAGTCAGCGGTAAGTGGAAGCTTGTCATTCTTTGGCATCTATCAAATTCTGATTTACTTAGATATGGTGAGATTAAGAAATCACTAAATGGCATCACTCACAAAATGCTAAGCCAACAGCTAAAAGAACTTGAATCTGATGGCTTCATTAATAGAGTAGCCTATCCTGTGGTCCCGCCAAAAGTAGAATATTCTCTAACCGAAAAAGGGAAATCACTACTTCCAATCCTAAATCTTATGAGTGATTGGGGAAATAAGGAACAAGGAATAAAGTAGGCTTGCCTGAGGCAAGCCTTCGTTAATAAATCAGCGGAGAATCTACATCAGGATTTGCAATTCTCGGTTCCTGATGTATGGATTTTTTTTGAGCTACATCAGGATTTGCGTTTTTGAAAACCTGATGTATGTTTTTGGGTCTTTGACTACATCAGGATTTTGATTTCATCATTCTTGATGTAGTTTTTTTCTAAAATATACATCAGATTTTGCGATTCTTGATTCCTGATGTATGTCCTCTCCGATTTTTGACCATTTTCCTACATCAGGATTTCACTTTTTGAAATTCTGATGTAGGACTTTTTTTTGAGCTACATCAGAAATTGCATTTCTTAATTCCTGATGTATGGATTCTGAATTTCATTTCACAATCTAGTCTAAAAGATATGTTTTGATTAATATTTGGACCCATTTGTCGTCTAATACGTCGTTTTTTGTCTCATGAGTTACGATTAGTCTGTCTTTTCGCATAATTCCATTTTTTTCATATTCGATTGTCTTCAAATCTGCCTTTATTCGATACTTTTCGTCATCCATCATGCCTTGATGTTCCCAATAAATTTCCTGTCTGGTCCTAGGATGTAAAAAGGTAAAATCAGGGTAAACTTGACGACCATCTTCAAGTATCAGTGGACACTCATACTTATATTCGATGCCCATATCTAAGAAAGTATCAGCTAGAATCTTCTCACTTTTTGATCTAACTCTCTCGCCCTTCTTAGAATATATCTTTTGAGTATTTGGCCTAAATGGCAAGCCTTCGTATGGAGTGGACTTCCATTCGTTAAAAATCATCTCAAAAGTAGGCACTATGGGATCAACCAAGCTTTTTCTTGTTATGTCATAATTATTATAGATATCATCGATATGGTCTAAATCAAATATCTTCTTGAAAGCCTTATATATCTTCAATCGCTTTTCTATATTTTTTCTAACGCTCAGATAATATTGTTTTTTAGCCAAACTCTGAGCTATATAAAACTTATCGCTACCCAGATAAATCTTTTTGTACTCTCCAGTTTCTTCATCCATTTTATATTGGCTTAACTCAATATTTCCTTTTCTTAGCGATACATTTAAGGTACCATCAATATTTGGCACATTAATACCCTCTAAGATTTTTTGAATTTCTTGATTATAAGCCTCTTCCATTTCAACTAATTTTTTAAGTTCTTTCATATAAGCCTCCTATTTATATAATACTTATTTTTTAGGCTTACTTCTTATCAATATTAATAAATTTTCTTAATAAAAAAAAGAGAGTTAAACTCTCCTTTAGTCTACATATGATCTTTTACTCCAACAGCTATCATTCTCGCCTTTGCACGAACTACACCAGCTGCTTCCATTTCCATATTAACTATTACTTTTCTTTCTCCAATTTCTTCAACTGTAGATGTTACTGTGATAACTTCATTCATAGGTGTTGGTGATTTAAAATCAATCTCCAATCTTCCTGTGATAAATCTTCCAATTACGGTATCTTTTGTTAATTCTAATCCCTTATTTTTATGAGCAAACCATGCTGCTGAAGCTGTTCCATGGCAGTCAAATATCACTGCGATCATGCCGCCAAATAGATTTGCTGGTACCCCGCCTGTGTAGATATCATCTGGTGTCACTTGACAGATACAAGTCTCTCCATCTTCGCTTGGGTACGATTTAAGATGTATGCCTTCTAAGTTTTTAGGACCACATCCCCAACAATGTTGAAATCTCTCCCCATATGTCTCTTGTATAGCTATCTTACCTTCATTTGTATTCATAGATTTACTCCTCCCTAAATAAAAACTATGCAAGGAAAACCCTTACATAGTAATTATATCTATATTGATTAGATTTGTAAAATTATAACCCAAGGCGAGCATAAACCTCACCTTCATCCTCATAACCTGTTTCTATAAAGCCAAAATCTGCATACATTTTCTTTGCCACGTCATTTTTTGGATCATATGAAAGATAAACTGCTGTTGCTTCTCCTTGAGGAAAAGTCTTTATATACTCAAGTGTTTTGTGAAATGCTTTCTTCCCATATCCTTTGCCTTGCTCAGATTTATCAATCATAAATCTCACTACAGAATAACTAGCCTCATCAAATTCACTTTCTTCCCTACTATCATATCCCATCATCAAAAAACCAATAACTTTATCGCCATCATTAATAGCAAAGGTCATAGGTGGCAAATCATCATTTAATAAAGCCACATATGATTGAGCCAGGATGAACATATTTGATGCTATAAAATCATCTTGCTCTTCAGTAACTTTTAGTCTCAGGCATGCCTGCCAATTATCCCATGTGATTGTGTTTAGTGTTATCATAAAACCTCCTATTTACTATTTCAAATCTTCCAGAAATCTACATATATAATCAAACTTATCACTTATCTCGCTATGTGGATTATGACTTACCATTATGACTGTTAGATTTGGATTTTCCAAAAGATGTTTCTCAATTTGTAGGGCTGCTTTCTTATCTAATGCAGAAGTTACATCATCTATAAAGACTATATTTTGATTTCTTATCAGTCCCCTTGCAAGGACTATTCTCTGTCTTTGACCACCTGATAGATTTAAGCCTCTATCTCCAACTTCAGTATTTAGCTCATCGTTACTTATTGGAAAGCTTAAATCATAAAGCAATTTCAGTATATCTTCATCACTAAAATTATCATCTAAATTGATATTTTCTCTAATAGTTCCAGAAAATAAATAGGATTCTTGATTAATGTAAAGAACATGCTTTCTTATGCTAGTTCTATTGTAGTCATTTAGTATATTGCCATTAAAATAAATGTATCCTTCATAGTCGCTTAAGTATCCAAACATAGCCTTAAGGATGGTGGATTTTCCGCTTCCACTATCTCCAGATATCAAATACTTTTTATTTCTTAAAAATCTATAGTTTAGATTTTCAAAAACTTTTGTGTCCCCATAGGAATAGCTTAGATTTTCTAATTTGAATATTTCACCTTTATCATTTTCTAATTCTATTATTGTTTTAATGTCCATGGTTTCGTAAGTCTCAAACTTTTTAAAGATTGGTTTGATACTATTGATTGATGATATCTGATTTGTAAAATCCCCAAGCGATGTGAATATCACGCCATTTAGAGCGCCTGTTGCTTCGATAGTTCCGATAGGTACCAATCCTAAAAATGCCAAATATCCAGTATATGCTGTTAGTGCTATTTGGAAAAATATATTTGCGAAAAAACCAATTGTAAACACGATTGATTCTATCTTACTTTGAAATATCAAACTGTCTTTTAATTCTTTTGATGCATCTACAATTCGTTTTACCATTAGAGGCATCTTACTAAAATTGTAAAATACATTAAACCCAAATAGTATATTCTCTGTTTTGTTGACGAAAATCTCATTAGCTTTTGTTGTTTTTAATCCAGCTGATTCAATCTTTGACTTGTAAACTTTTGGGATAATCAACATCAATGATACAGAAATCATAGTAACTACTAAAAGCGACCAGTGATACATTAATAGTGCTATTACAGAAAAAACTAAACCGGAGATTCCCTTAACTATCTCAAAATATTGCATCAACCCTTTTTGATTTATCGTCTGTATATCGTTATTTAGCCAAGATAATAGGTGCCTATACTTCTTGAATTAAACTCTTCATATTTACTATTTACAAATTTTGTTGTTATTTCCTTTCGGATTTCTATATCAATTTCTTGAACTATTTTTGTATTATATACTTTTAAGAAGCCTTCTATACCAATTATGAAAGTCCATACTAATAAAAGAAATACCTCTTGTAAAAGAAACTCTTTAATATCTAACTTTACTAGAGCAGTAAGTGCAAATGCATTTATAGCCGCACCTAGAACTCCAAGCCCCTGTCTTAAAGCAACTAATATAGTAGATATTATTACCATATTTTTCTTTAATTTTAAGTATCTTACCATATCTACTTCCTTTTCAGTATTGCTACACTCTCCACATGCCTCGAGTCGACACTATGGATAAAAACCCTATTTTTGTGTTTTCGCAAACATACCATAGGCATTTTTATCATTTTCATCGTATTGGCAAAAATATCAAAGCACATTTAAATTCTTTGTATTTACGTATAATCTATCGGATATTATTTAATCCAAGTTACTATGGACTTATCTTTTAGTTTCTTAAATTATTCTTCTATTGTCTATTTATCTCATTAACCGCCTCTTTATATAGCTTCATAAGTTCAGCAA
>JAAYEL010000056.1 GCA_012728755.1 Tissierellia bacterium
ATCGTAGTATTTCTTGGAATTAATGGAGTCATAACACCACCCATAGTTTCAATACCAAGAGTTAATGGAGTGACATCAAGAAGAATAACATCTTTAACATCACCACTTAAACCAATTATTAGAATAGCTGATGAGCTTGACAAAAAAATACATGAAGAAAATCTTGCCAGGTCTAAAGATGCGATAGATATATGCAATATCAAGATAAAAGAACATGAACTAGATATGAAATTAGTTGACTGTGAATATACATTTGATGGTCAAAAATTAATATTCTATTTTATATCTGATGGAAGAGTCGACTTTAGAAACTTGGTAAAAGATTTAGCTCAGATATTTAAGACTAGAATCGAGCTAAGACAAGTAGGTGTTAGAGATAAAGCGAAGTTAATCAAAGGTCTTGGACAATGTGGGCAGAAAACTTGTTGTAGTAGGCATTTGACTGAGTTTCAACCAGTTTCTATTAAGATGGCAAAAGATCAAGGTCTTTCACTTAATCCAACTAAGATATCTGGAGTTTGTGGACGTCTTATGTGCTGCCTTAAATATGAAGAGGACGTATATAGTCATCATTCGAAGTTACTTCCTTCTATTGGAACAGAAGTTAGGACAAAAGATGGGGTTGGAGTAGTAACGGAGCTTAAAGTATTAGAAAAGAAAATGAAAGTAAAAGTAGATGCTGAGGATGGAGAAACTTACAACTACTATACTATTGACGAAGTTAAAAGAATCAGAAAATAGAAAATCGAGATTTCTTAAATAAATGATACCCGGATAGCTAATTAAAATTAGATATCCGGTTTTTTGTTTAAGATTGATATAAACATTTACAACTAATTAGTATTTACTAACTAACTATGTAACAAAGTTAATAATTAGGGGGTAAAAAGGTAATAATTTCACAGCGAAATCATTTTGTAATTTAAATATTAGCCTTGTATGGTATAATATAGGCATAGGAAAAATAAAAGGAGGAAATTATGGCTTATAAAATTAGTGATTCTTGTATAGCTTGTGGCACATGTCAACCAGAATGCCCAGTTGATGCTATTACTGAAGGAGATATCTACGTTATAGATCCTGATACTTGTATAGACTGCGGTACTTGTGCAGCTGTATGTCCAGTAGAAGCTATCGACCCAGAATAAAAATAGTACATAGACAAAACCACATCTTTTGATGTGGTTTTTTTACAATACGAGGTAAGTTATGGATTGGGAAATAATTTATGAAAAAATAAAAAAAGAAGGTAAACCAGCAATAGATCAATTATTCGATGAGATTGAAGAGATATCACCATTTTATTTTGATAGTCTAATCTTTTATACTGATGAATCCTTCCATAAATATATTATCGATAAGGCTCTAGAAAAAAAGATGATACTTAAAAGAGAATATATAAGAGAAGTGGCAATTACTTTAGACGAAGTAATCTTCAATGATTTAGTAGCAAAATTTTTCGAAGTTGGAGGAAATATCTCAAAAGAGGATTTCATTTTTTTTGAATATAGGCTTGATGATTCAAACTGGAATTTGTCGCTAGAGCAGATCGGTGTAGAAGCTTTTAGTGCAGATGAGCTGGTAGAAGCGATTAGTTCAAGACAAGACGACACGGTAAGTTCTAGGATAGCTAAAGATGCTTTTGATAAGGGTATTAGATTTAGCAAAGAAAATATGGAAGATTTAAGAGATAACATCGATGAACAGACATACTTTAATATCGCTATTGATATAGACCCTATATATGCGTTAGAGTATTATGAAAACAGCATAACTGATATGCCTAATTGGCCAAAGATAAAGGCTCAGCTAATTAAGCTTATCGATGAAGGACTAGATATAGAGCCTGATTTGGCTATTGATTTAATAGAGAATGACATAGATCCAGAATTAACAAAAAGTCTATTGAGATACTATTTAAAAGACTTAGAAGGCAGAGAGATTGATAGAGTATTTGATGCACTACCTTATGAAAAGTATGATGAGACTGTAAAGATTTTGATAGAAAAGGGTTATAAGTTTACAAAAGAAAATTTAGAAGAGGTCTATTATGAGATAAAGCCTGGCACATTTGATAAGATTCTTGACTCGCTAGATAAAGATATAAAGTTTGAAGAAAGAGACATTCTTGAATATTTTGATGAAGTACCTAAAAAATCTAAATATAAGTTTTTTGATATCATTATTGAGCAAAAAATCATAGTTGATCCAAATGAATTAGAATGGATGTTAGATGAACTAACTCAAAAGCAAAAGCGCAAATATCTAGAAAGTCTTATAAACGAAGGACTTTTTAAGGTCGATGACATCGATATGATAGAAGGTATGAAATTAGATACGAAGTATACGAATGCGGCGGTCCTAGAAGCTATTAAAAATAAAGGTACTCTTGAAAGTTATCCAATTATAGATTTACGTGAAATGGTTGATGAACAGACATTTGATCAAATAATAGCTCAAGCTAAAAAGTTTAATCTGCATTATCCTATGTCCGATGTATATTATCTTAAAGACAATATAAGCGACAAGACTTATTTAGAGATGTTGTCTCTAGTAGATGATTTTGATGAGAGCCTAGAAGCTTATGAGATAATTGATTTGCTTTCCATTATGGAATCGCAAGATAAAGTTGATGTAGGTATATTAAATAAATTTGTAGATGTAGCTATCGAAAATGCTGAAGAATTTGAACTTGATGAGATAAAAGCGTTAGCTGAGCATATCGATTCTGTAAGGATAAACAAAATCATAAAAAATAGCGAAGATCTTTTGGATACTGAGCAGATACTTGAGATTTGGGAAGATGTCGATTATGACCTTGAAGAAAAGGATATGGCAGGCATGCTATTAAATAAACTTGATGAATTTAATCCTAAGAAATTTGATTATGAAGCATTGTCAGATATGTCAGATCCAGATATTTTTGGAAAGATGGCATTTGATGCAAAAGCAAAGCTCAATAAGAAACAACTTCTTGCGTTGGCGGAAGTTGATTCAATATACTTTCAAGATTTAGTTGAGATATCTGGGATGAAACTTACCATAAATGATATAGTTGAGTTTTGTGAGATTGGCGCAGAGTATTATATTGATTTTTTCGTTGACGGGATTGAAGGAAATATCGAGCTTTCCGAATTTGAAAAGCTTTATCCATTTTTAGATAATGATGAGATAGAATATTATATTAGTGGCTTTATGTTTGATGATAGGCTTGAGGGAAATTTTGATTACGAAAAATACGTGAAGATTGTAAGCCCAGAGGTTCTTTATGAAATGATCATAAATCTTAAGAAGAGCTTAAAGACAGAACAAATAGTAGCTCTTAAAGATAAGCTTGAATCAGTACAATTAGAAGAGATATTGGAGATGGCCGTTAGTATGGGTAGGTCATTTGATATGAAAGATATAGCGATATTCAAAAGATTCATGGATAAAGATTTTGTAAATAATTTATTTGGTATTGTTGAACAAGTCCCAAGGAGAAAATCTGTAGGATTATTAGGGATATTAGGAGGTGCAAGTTTGTTAGGTGGTCTTTTTGGAGATGATAACAAATCCGATAGATTTGAGATCGGAGATTTAGTACGAGTTAGATGGCGAGGACAAGAAGGAAGAGTAATATCAAAAGATAATGGTCTATACTATGTCAAAACAGAAACTGAAGATGGCAAAATGGGCGATTATTATAGTGAAGATGACCTTGAAGGTCCATATTAAGAAAAGAGAACCGATTGGTTCTCTTTTTTTTACTCATTAATATATTTAGCACACTCTAAAAGTAAATCCTTTACTAATTCATATTGATCTACTATCTCTTCGTAAATAGAGTCTTGATTTGTAACTTCATTATTGAAATCTTCATTTTCTAAGTTTAGCAAATCATCCATCCAGTCATTAAAATAATATTCTTGAAGTGGATTTATCCTATCTTTTAGCTCAGAAAGAAATTTCACCATTTCTGTCAACTTTTCATTGTCCTCTTTTACTAGTCTATAATCTTTTTCAGCTTGAATCATTCTATCTTTTGCGTTTTCCATATCTCACCTCTTAAATTTATTTAGTACATCTTAATTATAATCAATAAAATAACTAAATACAATAGTTTATAGAGCTTATGGCAATAAACTGTTACAATAGTATATAAAGAAGGTGATAAAATGATTTATATAATTGCTACTCCTATTGGCAATCTTAAGGATATTACTATTAGGGCTTTGGAGGCTCTAAATGAATCCGAATTAATATATTGTGAAGATACTAGAAACACAAGTGTGTTACTTAATCACTATGAGATTAAGAAAAAATTAGTTTCATTTCACGAGCACAATGAACTTAAAAGAAGTGAAGAAATTATAGCGTATGCTAAAGAGGGTAAAGTAATCTCGATTGTTTCGGATGCAGGCATGCCTGGTATATCTGATCCTGGTTCAAAATTGATTGGAGAGTTAATTAGGCAAGAAATCGAATATACAGTGCTTCCTGGCCCATCTGCCTTTACGACAGCTTTAGTGTATAGCGGGTTAAACAACGATGTATTTAAGTTTATAGGGTTTTTGCCGGTTAAAGGTAAAGCTCGAAAAGAAAAACTTGAGATGATAAAAAACGAAAAAGATACGGTAATGTTATACGAAGCTCCCCATAAGCTTGATAAGACAATGGCTGATTTGGTGGAGATTATCCCAAATAGAAGGATTAGCGTGGTAAGAGAGCTTACAAAGATTTATGAGAGTCAGACCACATTCTTAATAAAGGATTATGAGAATCAAGATATAGTTAAAAAAGGTGAAATGGTTTTAGTTATAGACAAAGACGAAGAGACTATTGAGATAAATGATGAGTTCATAATTGAGAAGCTTGAAGAAGCGATTGGCAGGGGTCTTAGAAAAAAGGAAGCTGTAAGTGAGGTGGTGGATACTTACGGACTTAATAAGAATAGAGTATATAAGCTTTCGATTGATATAGAAGCCTAAATTTTGTGTAGATATCGGCTTTTAAGGTATAATAAGTTAAGAATAATTTTAAGGAGAACACAATGAAGTATTTCGGTACAGATGGTTTTAGAGGCAGGGCAAACGAGGAGTTAAATGTGCATCATGCTTTTAAGATCGGTAGATTTTTAGGCCACTATTATAAAGAGAAGGCTGGTAGAAAAGCAAGGATAGTTATTGGTAAGGATACTAGAAGATCAAGCTACATGTTTGAAAGTGCCTTATCGGCAGGTATCACAGCTAGTGGTTCTGATGCTTTTTTACTACATGTTACGACAACTCCTTCAGTATCATATGTTATTAGAACTGAAGATTTTGATTGCGGTATTATGATTTGAGCAAGTCATAACCCATATTATGATAACGGTATTAAGCTTCTAAACGGCGATGGATATAAGCTTGAAGAGTCGGTATTAGAAGAGCTAGAAGTATATATAGATGAACAGAAAGATTCTATTGAGCTTGCAAAGGGCGAAGATATAGGAAGAACGGTTGACTATGTATTTGGTAGAAATAGATATATAGCATATTTGACTACTTTAGTTAGAAAATCGTTTAAGGGATATAAGGTTTTATTAGATGTCGGTAATGGTTCAGCATTCACTATAGCTAAAAATGTTTTTGATATATTGGGAGCTGATGTTACGGTCGTAAATGATAGACCAAATGGATTTAACATCAATGAGGACTGTGGTTCGACACATATCGATAAGCTAAAAGTAATTATGGAAAACGACCATTTTGATGTGGCATTTGCATATGACGGTGATGCTGATAGATGTCTATGCCTAGATGAAAAAGGTAATGTAGTAGATGGTGATCATATGCTATATGTACTTGGAAAGAGGCTAATGGAGACAGATCAACTAGTTGATAATAAAGTTGTGACTACTGTTATGTCAAATATAGGATTGTTTAAGGCTTTAGATAGCATAGGTATCGGATATGTAGTAACTCCAGTAGGAGATAAATATATATCTGAAGAGATAATGAATAATGGCTACTCACTAGGTGCTGAACAATCAGGACACTTAATTTTCTCCAAGTATACTATTACTGGAGATGGTGTATTAACATCATTAAAAATACTAGAAACTATGATAGAGACAAAAACACCACTATCTCTTTTAACTAAGGATTTATTGATTTATCCTCAACTTCTTAAAAATGTTATAGTTGAAGATAAGCAAACAGTTCTTGATGATAAGGATATACAAGCTAAGATAGATGAGATAAGCTCTGAACTTGGAGATGCTGGAAGGATTCTTGTTAGACCATCTGGTACTGAACCTAAGATTAGAGTTATGGTTGAAGCAGAAACTGATGAGATTTGTAAACATCATGTTGATTCGGTAATTGATTTAATAAATGAAAAAGGATATGCAGTCTAATATTTATTTGGATGATCAAACAAATTTAATACTTAAAAAATTAGAAGATAGTGGATATGAAGCATTTGTGGTTGGTGGATATGTTAGAGATGCTATATTGGGAAATATAGCAGATGATGTTGATGTGACTACAAATGCAAGTCCTAATCAGATACAAGAAGTTTTTAAAGATTTTACTACTGTAGATATAGGTTCTGATTTTGGGACTATAACGGTTGTCGTAGATAAAAAAAGCTATGAGATAACTACTTACAGACTAGAGTCTAGCTATATTGATGGGCGCCATCCAGATAAGGTTGAGTTTACCAGAGATATCCTTGAAGACTTGAAAAGAAGGGATTTTACCATCAATGCTATGGCATATAATCCAAGCAGGGGTTTGATCGATTTTTTTGGTGGTATAGAGGATCTAAATAATAAAGTGCTAAAAACTGTAGGAGATCCAAGGCTTAGATTTGAAGAAGATTATCTAAGGATGCTTAGAGCTATTAGATTTGCGACTAGATTTAATCTGGATATAGAAGAGAAAGTGTTTGAGGCTATTAAAGACAGAGCTTCAAATATACAAAGAATCTCTAATGAAAGGATTAATGTAGAGTTTTCCAAAATCTTACTTACAGATTATCCCGTAAGAGGGATGACGCTTTTGCATGAAAGCGGGTTATTAAAGTATATATTGCCCGACTTAGATAAATGTGTGGGCTTTGACCAAAAAACCATTCATCATAAATATGATGTATTTGAACATAGCATGAAAGTTCTTGAAAATACATCTAAGGATTTAGAACTAAGGCTTGCTGCTATATGCCATGATATAGGAAAGATTTATACTATGCATATTGGCGATGATGGCATGGGGCATTTTTATGGACATGATAAAGTATCTCAGGAAATTGCTCAAAGAGAGTTGAGAAGACTTAGATATGACAACAAGACGTTTGAAAATGTGTCTATATTGGTTGGAAAGCATATGAGTGCTATGAATCCATACACTGAAAAAAGCATTAAGAGATTGATAAGAAATATTGGAGAAGCTAATACTAGAAAATTATTGGAGTTACAGCGTGCCGATATTTTGGCTACTAATAATCCGAGCTTTACAGAGAATATTGATGTTGGTGAGATGATTCTTGAGAAGATTATTAGTGAAGAGGGGGTCGTTTTTAGAAGTCAGTTAGCAATTAATGGAAATGATTTGCTAAAAATGGGGTACCATCAAGGTAGACATATAGGTGAGATATTGGAGAAGATAACTGATTTAATATCTGATAATGAGTTGGAAAATGATAGACAAAAGATACTAGAATATATAAATGAAAGGACCTTTAAAGATGAAAAGAGTAATAATTGCAGATTCATGTTTAGAACTAAATGATGAATTGAAAAAGAGAATGGATGTCAAATTAATACCTGTTAATCTTGATTTAGGAGATGAATATATAAAGGATGACGAAAACCTTGATGTAAAGGAATTTGTTAGAAAGATGCGTGCATATGATGGAGTGCCAAAGACAGCAGCACCTAGTCCAAATGCATTTTATGAAGCTATGAAAGGATATGATGAAGTATTTGTAGTTACTATCACATCAAAACTATCAACTATCTATAATAGCGCGATGATAGCAAAGCAAATGATGAATGAATCAAACCCAGAAGTAAAAGTTCATGTATTTGATTCTAAAAGTGCGGTATCAGGTGAGACTTTGCTAGCTATAGAGATAAATGAAATGATTGAAGAACAATCTCCATTTGAAGTTATTGTTGAAAAAATAGAAAATAGAGTAAAAGAGATGAGAACATATTTCGTCCTTGAAAACTTAGATAATCTTGTTAAAAACGGAAGGATGTCTAAACTTGCTGGTAAAGTAGCAGCAGCATTATCTATCAATCCAGTGTGTAGAGCTGACGATGGTAGCATAGAGGTTGTTAATAAGACAAGAGGTATGAAGGCTGGGTTAGCAAAGATGGTTTCTAACATTACTGAAGGCTTAGATGATTTAAGCAAGAGAACTTTAGTAATAGGACATGTATTGAGCCCTCAAAGAGCTACTGAACTAAAAGCTAAGTTTGAAGAACTATATAAATTCAAGGAAATCCAAGTAGTACCTGCAAAGGGCGTTACTGCGATTTATGCTAATGAAGGTGGCATAGTAGTGGCGTTATAAGATGAAGAAAATATTTCGATATAAAAGTGAGATTATCATACTTTTAATCGTTTTAGCACTTTTTCTTACTTCATTAATTCCGAAGAAAATAACTAGTATTCAAGGTATTAAGGCATCAGAGCATATACAAAATCCTCATGAACAAAGAATGGATAAGGATGTGTTAAAGGTTGCTGTTAGTCCATATGTAGATGCGTTAAATCCATTTTACGAGTCTACTAAGGATGTATCTTTGATAAGTAAGTTAACTCAAAGGTCACTATTTACTAAAAATCAAGAAGGAAAATATGAGAGCGATTTGGCTGATCATTATTGGATAGATAATGAGGGTAAGACAATCGCTATTGTATTGAAAAAAGATCAAAAGTTTAGTGATGGCACTGATATCACGGCAAGGAATGTCTCGGATACTTTTAGAGTTCTTGCAGATCCTAAGTATACTGGTGGGAAGGGACATTATGTGGAGCTTCTTGAAGGTTATTATGATTATAAAAAGGGGTTAGATGCTTCAAAGCTTGGTATAGAAATTGAGGGAGATTATTTTATTAAGTTTCATTTCAATATTGCTACAAAAGATAGTTTTGAGATTTTTGAATTTCCAATAATGAATTTAAAAGATACTGAATATAGATATGGACAAATAGAAAGTTTAGCTGATCATAAATTTTTAGACGGTGGAGGAAAATACATCGTTAGCGATGTAGAAGAGTCAACTTTTACGCTTAAGAAGGCTTTGGATGAAGATATACCTTCTAAGGTTAAGGTAGTTATGACGCCATATTTTTCAGCTATTAATCAATATAGTTCTGGAAACTTAGATATCTTATATAAATATGAAAAAGAGAAAGATCAAATAAGTGACCTTACAAAAAGACAGCTTCAATATTCATATACTATAGAAAATCAATCAAATGAATATATTATGATGGGTTTTGATTTACGCAATGGGGCGTTTGAGAATAAAGATTTAAGAGTTGCGTTAAAGAATATGGATTTAGCTAGTGTTTTGGGATATCCTGAAAGCCAGAAAATAGAGATTGGGATGTATGAAAATAGCAGGCTTTTGATAGCAGATGAGTTTGATAGGCATGATATTAGAATGGCTGATTTAGTCAGTACTGGCAAGATGAAAAAGAATATTAGCTTAGCTATATATGAGAATCTCTTTGAAGTAAGAGCAAATGAAGAAAAGATCAAAGAGGCATTTCACAAGGAAGGTATAGAAGTAGATATCATTTATTTGAATGATTCTCAAATGTTTGATTTGCTGGATGGCAAGGCATCTTATGATGTATTTATGACTTCTAGAAAGATGTTTGTGATACCAAGTGTAGTAAATCAGCATATATACTCAGCATATAGAAATATATCTCATAGCACCTTAAATGATAGTGATATGATAACAAGGCTTGAGTGGATCGCTACGGCTTTTGGAAGGGATAATTATGAGTTTGCTGTCAAGCAATGGGAAGAGTGGTTTTATCAAAATCTACCATATATACCATTGGTGGCAAAAACTCAGATTAGTGTGATAAACGATAGAATAGACAAGCTTACGATAAATGAATTTATAGGGCTTGATAGTATTGAAAATTTGAAAAAAATTAATGATATATTAAAATAAATAAAATATGATATAATTAATAGGTTAATTACAGAGAAATTTTTAGGAGGAAAGATGAGTATTAAATTAGTATCTCATGAAAATGACAACGCAAAGTTTGATGTTGTAGTAAAGTATGAAGAATTTGAAAAGGCGATAAAAGACACTTATAAAAAGACAGCTAAGGATTTTAATATCCCTGGATTTAGAAAAGGTAAAGCACCAAGAAAAATTATTGAAGCAAATTACGGAAAGCAAGTATTTTATCCAGAAGCTCTTGATGTAGTGATGCCAGAAGCATATGTAAGAGGTGTTGAAGAGCTTAAATTAGACCCAATTGGTAGACCAGAAGTTGATTTTCAAGATATCGAAGAAGGAAAAGATATAGTATTTACTTTCGTAGTAGAAACAAAACCAGTTCCAGAAATCGGTGATTATTCAGTTATTGAGTTAGAAGAAGCTAAAGCTCATTTAGAAGAAAAAGACGTTGATGACTATATAGAAAATGAAAGACAAAAGAATAAAGTAGTAAAAAATGTTGAAGATAGAGAAGTTAAAGAAGGCGATGTAGCTGTGATTGACTTTGAAGGATTCAAAGAAGATGTAGCTTTTGAAGGCGGAAAGGGAGAAGATTATGAACTAAAGATTGGTTCTAACACTTTCATTCCTGGATTTGAAGAGCAATTAGTAGGTAAAAAACCTGGTGAAGAAGTAGAAGTAAATGTTACTTTCCCAGAAGATTACCATGCAGAAGAACTTAAAGGAGCTCCAGTACTATTTAAGGTAGTTGTTAAATCAATCAAAGAAGAGATATTACCTGAATTAGATGATGAGTTTGCGGTAGATGTTTCTGAATTTGACACATTAGAAGAATACAGAAATGATGTTAGAGAAAAACTACAAAAAGATTTAGATGAAAAAAATAGAGTAGCTTTAGAAAATCAAGTATTAGAAAAACTTGTAGAGATGAACGATATCAAAGCTCCAGAATCTATGGTTGAAGAAAGACTTGAACAAGAAGTTCATGAATATGGACACAACCTAGACCATATGGGCTTAAATTTAGAAAGCTTCTATAGAGCAACACAAAGTACTGAAGAAGATCTAAAAAATGAATTTAGACCAAAAGCTGAATTATCAGTAAAGGTTCAACTTCTATTAGATGCTTTAGTAGAAAAAGAAAATGTAGAAGTAACAGAAGAAGAAGTAGGACAAGAATACTTGGACATTGCTAAACAATACAATCAAGAAGGAAATGAAGAATTTATGAAACAAATCAAAGCTTCAATCTCTGATGATTATGTAAAAGAAGTGATAAGCAAGAGAAAAGTAGTGAATAAATTAGTTGATAATGTGAAATTTGTCGAAAAATCAGAAGAAACTGAAGAGGACAAAGAACAAGAATAATCAACTAATAATTTAGGAGGTTATTATGCCGTTAGTACCAACAGTAATAGAAACAACAAATAGAGGCGAGAGAGCCTATGATATATATTCTAGATTATTGAATGATAGAATTATCTTCATATCTGGAGAGATTGAAAATCATATGGCCGATTTAATCGTCGCACAACTTTTGTATCTTGAAAGTCAAGATCCAAAAAAAGATATTCAATTATACATTAATTCACCAGGTGGTTCAGTGACAGCTGGACTAGCTATTTATGATACTATGAACCACATCAAACCTGATGTATCCACAATTTGTGTGGGTATGGCCGCATCTATGGGAGCTGTACTTTTAGCAAGTGGAGCTAAGGGAAAAAGATATGCACTACCAAATGCAGAGATGATGATTCATCAACCATTGGGTGGCACTCAAGGACAAGCTTCAGATATTCTTATAGCAGCGGATCATATCTTAAAGACTAGAGATAAACTTAATAAAATCCTATCTGAAAGAACTGGACAACCTATAGAAGTTATTGAAAAAGATACAGATAGAGATAATTGGCTTGATGCTAAAAGAGCTGTTGAATATGGTTTAGTAGACCAAGTTTTCGAGAGTCATAAGGAGAATTAATGGCTAAGTATAAAGAAGAAGATATTTATTGCTCTTTTTGCGGTAAATCACAACATGAGGTAAAGAGAATAATTGCTGGACCTGATGATGTATATATCTGCAATGAGTGCATTGGCTTATGTCAAGAAATAATTAGTGAGGAAGAAAGTCTACTAGTTTCTGAAGAGGAATTTTTAGACCTTCCAACTCCTAAAGAAATAAAGAAATTTTTAGATGAGTATGTAGTTAAGCAAGATAAGGCTAAAAAGACTTTATCGGTTGCAGTCTACAATCACTATAAGAGAATTACAGGAGATTATGATTCTGATATAGAAATCCAAAAATCCAATATATGTCTAATTGGTCCAACAGGGTCAGGAAAGACATTATTAGCCCAATCTCTTGCAAAGACTTTAGATGTACCATTTGCTATCGCTGATGCTACTTCATTGACTGAAGCAGGCTATGTAGGTGAAGATGTAGAAAATATCATCCTAAAGCTAGTTCAAGCAGCTAATTATGATGTTGAAAAGGCTCAAAGAGGAATTATCTATATCGATGAGATTGATAAGATAACAAGAAAATCAGAAAACCCTTCTATCACAAGAGATGTAAGTGGTGAAGGAGTTCAACAAGCACTATTAAAACTTATTGAAGGAACTGTTGCAAATGTACCACCACAAGGTGGAAGAAAACATCCAAACCAAGAGTATATCAAAGTTGATACTACAAATATACTTTTCATAGTTGGTGGAGCATTTGATGGAATTGAACGTATCATTGACAAGAGATTAGACAATAAATCTATAGGTTTTGGTGCTGAATTATTTGATGTAGCAGAAAGAAGTCTTGGAGAAAAGTTAAATGAGATAACTCCACAAGATTTAATGAAGTTTGGTTTGATCCCAGAGTTTATAGGAAGAGTACCTATCATAGTTACTTTGGATGAACTTAATGAAGAAGCCTTAAAAACAATATTAACTAAGCCTAAAAATGCTCTAGTAAAGCAATATACAGAATTATTTAAGCTTGATGGCGTAGAGCTAATATTTGAAGAAGGTGCGCTAAGTGAGATAGCAAAATTAGCGATTAGTAGAAAAACAGGAGCCAGAGGATTAAGATCAATCATCGAAGAAAGGCTACTAGATGTCATGTTTGATATACCATCAGACGATGATATCAAAAAATGTATAGTGAGAGAAGAAACTATTACAGAAAATAAAAAACCAGAATTGGTTATAAAAGAGAAATAAACAGCCGGTTTAACCGGTTGTTTTACTATAGGGGGTTTTATGAAAAACATTAATTATGAGATTTCTAAAGCACGCTTACCGATGGTCACATTAAGAGGTATATGGATTTTCCCTAATATGGTAATGCATTTTGATGTTGGTAGGCAAAAGTCAAAAGAAAGTGTTGAACAAGCATATCTTGCCGATTCAAGGATATTTCTTGCTGCCCAAAAAGACCCTGCATTAGATGAACCTGAAAAAGAAGATATATATACTATGGGCGTAGTTGCCAGGATAAAACAAACTATGAAATTACCTAACGGTAATATCAGAGTGCTTGTAGAAGGTGAATGTAGAGCGACTATCACAGAGTATGTCAATGAAAGTGGATATTTTGAAGTAGAGGTAAATGAGCTTTGGCCAGATGAAGAATCTCAAGTTCAAAGTATTGAAATAGATGCTATTAGAAGATTATGTCTTGACGATATTACTAAATATATTGACTATAAAGAAGAAATGCCAAGAGAGGTTATCTTTAATCTTATGGATGTTCAAGATCCGGGTAGATTTGCCGATTTATTGGTATCATATCTAGCTTTGGACCTAGCTTCATATCAAGAAGTACTTGAAGAGTTAGACGTCTATAAAAGACTGATACTGATTCATGAGATATTAGTTAGAGAACTAGACATAATGCAGGTTGAAAACGAGATTAATCGTAAAGTTAGAAAAAACATCAACCAGACACAAAAAGAATACTACCTAAAAGAACAATTACAAGTTATCAAAACTGAGTTAGGGGATTCAGGTGCAGATCCAGATGATGATGTTGAACAATATTTATCTAGAATTGCAGAGCTACCACTATCTGACAAATCAAAAGAACATCTTTCTAAAGAAGCTAACAGATTGAGATTTCTAGCCAATGGTTCGCCAGAGATAAATGTTATCAGGTCTTATTTAGACTATGTTTTTGACGTGCCTTGGGGAGTTTATACAGACGATAAGATTGATATAGATAATTCAAGAAAAGTATTAGATAAAGAACATTATGGGCTGAAGGATGTAAAAGAAAGAGTACTTGAATTTATATCTGTTCGAAAACTTAAAAAAGACTTAAAGGGTTCTATACTTTGTTTAGTTGGACCGCCAGGAGTTGGTAAGACGTCGATAGTTAAGTCGGTTGCTGAATCCATGAATCGAAATTATGTTTCTATGAGATTAGGTGGTATGGGCGATGAGGCAGAGATTAGAGGACATAGAAAAACATATATAGGAGCTATGCCAGGAAGGATAGTAACTAGCATGATAAATGCTGAATCTATGAATCCAGTTCTTTTATTAGATGAGATAGATAAAGTATCTGCTGACTACAAGGCAGATCCAGCATCAGCTTTATTAGAAGTGCTTGATCCAAATCAAAATGATCAGTTTCAAGATAGATATTTGGAAATTCCTCTAGATTTATCACAGGTAATGTTTGTTACTACAGCTAATACTACATCTACTATACCAAGAGCGCTTCTTGATAGGATGGAAGTAATTAGTATAAGCGGGTATACTTCTGAAGAAAAATTCAATATCGCAAAGAAACATCTGATTAAAGAACAAATTAAAGAACATGGTTTAAAACAATCTCAACTTAAGATTTCAGATTCAGTAATCCATAAGATGATAAATAATTATACTCGTGAAGCAGGAGTTCGTAATCTAGAAAGACAAATTTCTAAAGTTTGTAGAAAAGCTGCTATGTTAATAGTTGAAAACAAGACTGATGTAGTAAGTGTTACTATTAAAAATTATAAGGATTTCCTAGGCAATGAGCTTGTTATGGATGATGAGATTATTAAAGATCCAGAAGTTGGAGTAGTAACAGGTCTTGCATGGACAGCGGTTGGTGGTGAACTACTACAAATAGAAGTAAATGCGATGGCTGGAAAAGGTAAGATACAACTTACAGGATCACTAGGAGATGTTATGAAAGAATCAGCTATGGCTGCTATTTCCTTTATCAGAGCAAACCATAACAAATATGGCATATCCGATGATTTTAATGAAAAGACAGACCTTCATGTGCATGTTCCAGAAGGAGCTACACCAAAGGATGGTCCGTCTGCAGGTATCACTATTACCACAGGTATTATCTCAAGTCTTATTAATAAGAAAGTAAGACAAGATGTAGCTATGACAGGCGAGGTAACTATAAGAGGTAGGGTACTTCCAATTGGTGGGCTAAAAGAAAAAGCTTTAGCTGCTAATAGGTATGGTATAAAAGAAGTAATCATACCAAAAGGCAATGAAAGAGATTTAGAAGATATACCAGAATCAATTAGAAAAGAAATGAGATTTTACCCGGTATCAACCGTTGATGAAGTGATAAAAATCGCTATAAAAGATTTATAGGAGAGTTAAATGTACAAGATAAAAAATCCAACACTTGAAAAAATTGCAGTAGAAGTTAAGCAATACCCAGATTCAAATATAGATGAAGTGGCTATGGCGGGAAGATCAAATGTTGGAAAATCTTCCTTAATAAATTCGATTGTAAATAGAAGAGCATTGGCTAGGACATCATCTAAGCCAGGAAAGACAAGAACACTGAATTTTTACAATATCGATGATAAACTAAGATTGGTAGATTTACCAGGTTATGGCTATGCTAGTGTATCTCATAGTGAAAGAGATAAATGGGCACAGACTATTAATAGGTATCTAACATCGAGAGAAAATCTTAGGGAGGTAATACTTCTTGTGGATATTAGGCATGAACCTACAAATGATGATTTAGAAATGTACCAATGGATACTAGATGCTGGATTTAGTGGATATGTAGTGGCTACAAAGATGGATAAGATTGGAAAATCAAGGCTTCAACAACATCTAAAAGTAATCACGCAAAAATTAGGTATTAAAGATAGGGATCTTTTAATTCCTTATTCAACACAAACAAAGCAAAACATTGAAAAGATTAGCTATATTCTTTTTAATGAAAAAAACGAGTAAATAAAAAGGCCTATTCAGTTAAGAGTAGGCCTTAAATTTTTTTAAACAAAAAAAGAGCCGAAGCTCTTTTTAGTTCTAATTAAGCAAGTTCCTCGAACATATCTTTGCCTACTCCACACATTGGGCAAACCCAATCTTCTGGAAGATCTGCAAAAGATGTTCCTGGATCAATACCGTTATCAACATCTCCTTCAGCTGGATCATAAATGTATCCACATGCTTGACATTCCCATTTTGTCATAATAATAGTACCTCCCTTATAATGTAAGACTTTTCGTCCACATCTATTATAATATATTATCGAGAAAATTTCCATTATTCATGTTAAAATACTACTTGTATCGCAATAAGTAAAATTATGTTAATAAACTGAAGGATATTAAATACAACGATTGCATAATATTATTATCTAATAAGCTATATGCTAAAGCTTTGTTTAATGTAAATAAACATGGGTAAATATCTAGTGAAATAAAAAGAGGATGATATAAATGTATTACAAATATGATGAGGATATTTTTGGTGGGTTGAAAGGCATAGATAAAGCAATCAAGACTATCCTAAAACAAATAAATTTAATAGTTGAAGATGAAGATCTTCTTTTTGATTTAAGGCTCATATTGAATGAGTTACTTATTAATGCGTTTACTCATGGAAATAAGAAAGACTTAAGCAAAGCTATGCACTTAAGTTTAATACTTGATGATATAGAGTTAAAAATCAAGGTAATGGATGAAGGGCGTGGAGTTAACTCGGCAGATTATTGCTATAATTGTGCGGATTTAAAAAATCACGGAAGAGGTTTAGTTATAGTTGAGAAGCTAGCAGATAGCGTTTTTGTTGAAGGCAATATCGTTAGATGTATCTTGAGTCGAGACGATAATTCATATTCACATTAGTTAGAGATAAAAATAAGAGATAAGGAGTCAGAATTTTCTGGCTCCTTTTTATATTTTTATATGTAAGTGCATTTTTTATGGTAAAATGATTGACAGGAAAGTTATGAGGAAAAAGAATGAATAAAAACATAAGAAATATTGCGATAATCGCACATGTAGACCATGGTAAGACTACTTTGGTCGACTCTTTGTTTAAACAAGCAGGAGTTTTTAGACAAAACCAAGAAGTAAAAGAAAGAGTAATGGACTCAAATGACATCGAAAGAGAAAGAGGAATTACCATTCTTTCTAAAAACACTTCGATAAATTACAAAGGCACTAAGATTAATATCATAGATACACCAGGACATGCTGACTTTGGTGGAGAGGTTGAGCGTGTGTTAAAGATGACAGATGGAGTTGTATTGGTAGTCGACTCATTTGAGGGTGTCATGCCACAAACAAAATTTGTTATTAAAAAAGCTATTGAATTAGATCTAGCAGCAGTTATTTGCCTAAACAAAATTGATAGAGATAGAGCAAGACCGGATGAAGTAGTAGATGAAGTATTAGACTTATTTATCTCGCTTAATGCTTCTGAAAGTTATTTGGATGCACCTATTGTTTATGCATCAGCTAAGGAAGGCTATGCATCATTAGATCCAAATGAAAAAACTGAAAACATGGAAGCGCTTTTAGATACTATATTAGAATACATTCCAGCGCCTGTAGGAGATGATACAAAACCATTTAAGGTTCTAATATCTACTACAGACTATAGTGAATACCTTGGAAGAATCGGAATAGGAAAGGTTGAATCGGGAGTTATCTCAAATAGAGATGAGGCTGTCATAGTAAACTATAATAATCCAGACAAGAAAGAAAAGATTAAAGTAACAAGTCTTTATGAGTTTGAAGGGTTAGAAAGAGTCGAAGTAGATCAAGCACATGCAGGATCTATAGTCGCTATATCTGGGGTTGAGGGTATCAATATCGGAGACACTTTATGCTCTGTTAAAGATATCGAACCTCTTCCATTTGTTAAGATATCAGAACCAACATTATCTATGAACTTTATGGTAAATGATTCTCCATTTGCAGGTAGAGAAGGAGAATATGTTACTTCAAGACATATAAGAAATAGACTATATAAAGAAGTTCAAACCGATGTGAGTTTAAGGGTTGAAGATACAAGCTCTACAGACTCATTTAGAGTAAGTGGTAGAGGAGAACTTCATCTTTCTGTATTAATAGAAAATATGAGAAGAGAAGGCTTTGAATTTGCTGTATCAAAACCAGAAGTACTTATGAAAAAAGAAGACGGAAAGTTACTAGAACCTATGGAAATAGTAACTATAGATGTAGAAGAAAACTTTGTGGGTATCATTATCGAGAAGCTTGGATCTAGAAAAGCCGAACTAACTACTATGCACAATATATCTCCAGGTTATACAAGGCTAGTATTTAAGATGCCAGCAAGAGGCCTTGTTGGATACAGACAAGAATTTATATCTGATACTAAGGGCACAGGAATTATTAGTTCAGTTTTTGATAGCTACGAACCATATAAGGGAGATATCCCTAAAAGACAATACGGGTCATTGATCAGTTTTGAGACTGGAGTAGCTACAGGATATGCACTATCATCTGCTGAAAAAAGAGGAAATCTTTTTATATCACCTCAAGCACAAGTATATGAAGGGATGGTAGTAGGTGAAAACCCAAAAGGCTTGGATATAGAAGTAAATGTTTGTAAGAGAAAACAACAGACAAATATTAGGTCCTCTTCATCTGATGAAGCTGTAAAGTTATCACCTCCTAGACTTATGAGTTTAGAACAAATGCTTGAATTCATTGAAAGCGATGAGCTTGTAGAGATAACACCAAAGAGTTTAAGAGTAAGAAAGAAAATATTAAATACAGATTTGAGGTACAAATCTAAGAAGTAGAGGTAGTTATGTGGGATTTATTATTTAATTCAGGTTTTTTAGTAAGTAATACTGTTACTTGGATTTTGAATATACTTTTTTCGATTTATGTCGTATATAACGGCCGAAAAAATCCAAGGTCAACAATTATATGGATATTTGTAGTTAATCTACTTTCATTTGTTGGTATGGCTTTGTTTTTCATGTTCGGAAGAGACACTAGAAAATCCAAAATGTTCTCACTAAAGCAAGAAAATGATGATATTATCCAACAACTATCAACATCTCAATACGATAAGATAAGCGAAGATAAGTTCAGATACAAGGTTAGCGAGATAGAAAAATATAATCAATTGGTTAAGCTAAACCTAATAAGTGACGATGCGTATTTTACAGAAGATAATGACATCAAGCTTTATTATTGGGGCGAGGAGAAATTTCTTGCGCTGATTGAAGATATACAAAATGCGAAAAGAACTATCGATATTCAATACTATATATTTCGTACAGATAAGATTGGAAGACTAATCTTAAATGAATTAAAGAAGAAAATTAAAGAAGGTGTACAAGTTAGATTTCTATATGATGCACTAGGGTCAAGAACGGCAAGAAAGAAGTATTTTAAGCAACTTGAGCAAATGGGTGCACAGGTAGTAAGTTTCTTTCCATCTGTATTAGGAATCATAAACTTCCGTATCAACTACAGAAACCATAGAAAGCTAGTTATCATAGATGATACGGTTGGTTATATTGGTGGATTTAATGTTGGAGATGACTATCTTGGAGAGTCTAAGATGGGCCCTTGGAGAGATACTCATATACGAGTTGAAGGAGGAGCTATATTAGGTCTTAAGCTTAGATTTTTGAAAGATTGGTACTATGCCAGTGGTGAGGAACCAAATCTTGAGCGTGACCTAGAACCAGTATTTTCAGGACAAGGACAAAGCGCTACACAGGTTATTAGTTCTGGGCCTGATACGATGAATGCAAATATCAAAAATGCTATTATCTATATGATTAATTCAGCTAATGAAAAGATATATATTCAATCGCCATACTTAGTACCTGACCATGCCGTTTACGAAGCGCTTAAGATAGCTTTGTTAAGAGGTGTTGAGGTTAATATAATGATTCCAAAAAAACCTGACCATGCAGTAGTGCACTGGTGTAGCATGTCTTTTGCAAGAGATTTGGCTGGGCATGGTGCAAATATCTATGCTTATCATAATGGGTTTTTACATGCTAAGGTGATATTTATAGACGATATGGTATCAACTGTGGGAACCACAAATCTTGATGAGAGATCATTTATGCTAAACTTTGAGACTAATATGGTCATTTATGATAAAGACATTAACGCACAGTTAACAAAACAATATATGATAGATATTAATGACTCGGAGCTTCTTACGGTTGAGAAGTTTAAGAATAGACCGATTTATATGAAATTAAGAGAACCAATAGCGAGAATTTTCTCTCCATTGTTCTAAAAAAACTTGACAATCATTTTGTAAAATAGTAATATTCATTCAATAAATAAATAAAATCTATGATGCAAAGAGTATCATAAGGGGATTTCTACAGAGAGTCACAGTTGGTGAGAGGTGATAATGAAGCTTATGAGAAAAGAGCTGCTAAGATGGATGGGACAAAGGAAACGAGTATCTCATCTCGCTAAAAGGCGTTAATTTTTGAGTTGATTTTTAAATTAATTAGAGTGGTACCGCGGATAGTTTCGTCTCTTACGTGGTACTTTTTTTATTTTAAATGCAGATGCTTAGCTTTAATTAATTGAAAATTCAAAAAGAGTGGTACCGCGATTATTCGCCTCTTATGAGGCGATTTTTTATTTTAAATTAGAAAAGGAAGGTTAATATGAAGAAAGTTTATGTGTTATTATTAGTTGCTTTATTAGTTCTTGTGGGATGTAGCAACGATGAAACAGCAAAGGATGAGATAGTTTCTATCCTTGGAAAAGATCAATTGGTGATGGCTACAAGTGCAGACTATCCACCATACGAATTTATTCAAGAGGTAAATGGAAAACAAAAAATCGTAGGTTTTGATATATTCATGGCTGAATATATCGCAGAACAATGGGGAGTTGATCTAGTAATTCAGGATGTTAAGTTTGAAGCATTACTTACAGGCCTTGAGACTGGTATGTATGATATGGTAATAGCTGGGATGACTCCTAGTCCAGAAAGAAAAGCAAACTTCTCAGACATATACTACAACGCTACTCATGGTGTAGTGATTAGAAAAGATAGTATTGATGAGATTAAAACTAAAGAGGACTTGGATGGCAAACATATCGGAGCTCAACTAGGTTCTATTCAAGAG
>JAAYEL010000057.1 GCA_012728755.1 Tissierellia bacterium
ATTTGATGATAAAATAATTGGATATCAAAATTATAAAGAGGGCAACAAATTACAATTTATAGGGTAAAGATAATAGGAGCCGAAAGGCTCTTATTTTTGTGCCTTTAAATCCTATTCAGTTACAAAACTTTTCTTATTATATATGTTAAATCGTATTCCCTCTAAAAAGTTTGTTGTATTAAGAATGGTGTCGTGATAGATCCATGTTGTGGGTCTGGTGGTATGTTTGTTCAGTCAGCTAAATTCGTAGAAGAACATCAAGGTAAAATTGGTGATATTTCTATCTATGGTCAAGAGTATACTGCGACAACATGGCGCTTAGCAAAGATGAACCTAGCTATCCGTGGTATTGATGGTAACTTAGGTGCAAGGGATGCTGATACATTTACTAATGATCAACATAAAAACTTAAGAGCAGACTATATTTTAGCTAATCCTCCATTTAACATTAAAGACTGGGGTCATGATCATTTAACAGATGATGCAAGATGGAAGTGGGGAACGCCTCCATCAGGTAATGCCAATTATGCATGGATTAGCCATATGGTAAGCAAATTAAGTCCTAAAGGCACAGCAGGATTTGTTTTAGCTAATGGATCATTATCAACAAGTCAAAAAGAAGAATATGAAATTAGAAAAAACATGTTAGAAGAAGGATTAGTAGACTGTATAGTCGCAATGCCTTCTCAGTTGTTTTATGACGTTTCAATACCTGTAAGTTTATGGATTATGTCTAGAGATAAAGAAAATAGAAAAGATAAAGTCTTATTTCTTGATGCTAGAAAAATGGGATACATGGAAACTAGACGACATAGAGAATTGACTAAAGAAGAAATGGAACAAATCTATTCTACATATCATAACTGGAAAAACAATGATGGTTATGAAGATGTAGATGGCTTTTGTAAATCAGCAACAATCGATGAGATTAGAGCGCACGATTATGTTTTAACTCCTGGAAGATATGTTGGACTTGAAGAAGTTGAAGATGATGGTATTCCATTTGAAGAAAAGATGGAAAAACTTACTACTGAGCTTTCAGAGTTATTTGAAGAATCTAAATCTCTTGAGGAGAAGATTAAAGAGAACTTAAGAGGCATTGGTTATGAGCTATAGTGAATGGAAAACTACGAAATTATTTGAACTCATAAATACAGTATCAGAAACATATAAATTTAGTGAAAATCAAACAGTTGTATTGATTAATACATCTGATATTCTTGAAGGAAAAGTCCTTAATCACAGTAAGGTGTTTCCTATTAATGTTGCAGGTCAATTCAAAAAAACATTTAAGAGAAATGATATTTTATATAGTGAGATAAGACCAGCAAATAAAAGGTATGCCTATATTGATTTTGAATCAAATAATTATGTTGCATCAACAAAACTAATGGTTTTAAGAACTAAAAGTAAAGATATTTATAATAAATTCTTATATCATTTTCTAAAGAGTAATGACACATTAAAAACTTTACAGGCAGTCGCAGAATCTAGATCAGGAACATTTCCACAAATTACATTTACAGAATTATCGAATTTAGAAATAAATCTCCCTACTTTAAAAGAACAACAAGCAATCGCAAACATCCTTTCATCCCTTGATGACAAAATCGAACTCAACAATAAAATCAATAAAAACCTAGAAGAACTAGCACAAACTCTCTATAAACAATGGTTTGTGGATTTTGACTTTCCTAATGATGATGGACTCCCATATAAAACAAGCGGTGGAGAAATGGTTGAGAGTAAATTAGGACTAATTCCTAAGGGTTGGGAAGTTAAAGAGTTGTCAGATATGGCTGTGGTATCTTCCGGGAAACGACCACCAATCAAAGTTAAAAAGAAAACTAGTGAATACAAGTACCCAGTCATTGGTGCAAGTGGAGTGATGGCATATACTCAAGAATACAACATTGATGAAAAAATCTTGAGTATTGGTAGAGTAGGAACTCATGGTATTGTGCAAAGAATTACAGAAAAGGTATGGGTATCTGATAATACACTAACAATTAAGTCGAATCTTTATGAGTTTGTGTATCAAATTTTAAATCAATTTGATTATAAATCATTGAATAGGGGGAGCACGCAACCATTAATTACTCAAACGGATGTCAACAAAATAGGAATTTTAGTTCCTAAAAATGACTTACTAAAATATTTTGAAAAAGTAGTGTCTAGTTTATTTGAAGTACATAAATATAATTTGATTCAAAATTACAAACTAGCTGAAACTAGAGACCTATTACTACCTAAACTAATGAGTGGTGAAATTAGAGTACCAATAAAGGAGTAGTTCAATATGAGTGAAAATAGATTTTATGAGTCCAATATTGAAGAAGCAGCCTTAGAATGGTTAGAA
>JAAYEL010000004.1 GCA_012728755.1 Tissierellia bacterium
GTATAAAGCCACTAAAATGCTATTTAGGATAAAGTGGAATGATGAGATTGATTTTGGCCTAATCGACAAGCTTATCGAATATAATATTGAAGATAAAAAAGAAATGACTAAATTTTGGCGATAATTTCATGTAAAATGAAAAAACTCGCGAATTTACATGACATTTAACAAGTGGGCTAACATTATTTTTTGGCATTCTTGATTTATACATGATTAAAGTAAAAAAGACTCTTTCGAGTCTTTTTTACTTATAAAATATTAAGTAGGAGGATTATTTTAGTATTTCTTTATTCTTTCGAAGGAAAACAAATGCGCTAGTTGAGACAATTGAGACTACCGCAAAAAATACTAAATTAATCTCATCACTGGTTTTAGGGTTTTTAGACACCAAAGAAGTTTTTGGATTTGGTGTATCTTTTGGAACAACTTTTTTGGGCTCTTCCGTCTTAGGTTCTTCTGGCTTAGGTTCGCCAGGTTTAGGTTCCTCAGGTTTAGGCTCTTCAGGTTTAGGTTATTCTGGTTTAGGTTCTAATATTTTCACCGTTTGATCTAAGTCGTTGATATCTTCATGATTGGCTATTTCTACATCTGCGAGGAATAGTTTTTCAAATGCTACTAACTCCTTATTTCCTAAATCTGTTAGGTCTAATGTTATAGATATTTGTGTAATGCCATCAGTGGAAGCTGGACTAAACGTTGTTATAGTAGTAAGTGGATTTCCATCTTTGTCTGTTAATGGGGAATTTGTTTCTTTGTCCATTACTGTTAGTTTCAGTGTATAATTTTCTCCAACCTTAAGTCCTGTAAAATTAATGGTATCAGTGAATGTGATAGTTTGATTCGCATAAGCTTCTTTATTTCCATCTACTGTAGCAAAGCTTGTTTTGATAGCTGGAATTATCTCTGGTTGGATTGGAGTGTCAGCAGTAAAGCTTGTGCCAATTAGGCTTTGATAATACTTATTAGTCTCTGACTTTTCATAAAAGCTTAGGTCAAATCCAGAAGGTAATTCTATAGTTGAATTTACCATCTCATCATATGCATTCATCGCATTTTCAATTAATTGTGCTGGGTAATTCTTTTCTTTTAGTTCATCAAGAAGCGAGCTACGAGGTACATTATCTGTAAAACTCCACACTGCAAGTTGAGTTATCGCTCTATGCTGATCGTCAGTAAGTGAATACTTTTCCTTTAGACCATTTCCATTAACTGGATGGCCAAGATAGATAACTTTTTTTACTTTAGTTTTTATATCGACATTAAGATCTCTAAAGTCTACTCTAGTGTATCCTGAAGTTCCGTCTGCCTCAGGAAATAGCATATCAGCCTCAAAGCAATAAACTACCTCATGATTTGTGTTTGGTCCTGTAACATATAGATTTTTAATAGATAAAAATTCGTTTTTTTCACTTCCAAAAGCTGTATATTCACCGGCAGCATATGTATTATTTATTGGAAACATCGCAACCATTATCGCAAGCAATAGTATACGAACTAGGTAAAATGATATTGTTTTTTGTTGTTTCATATTTTCTCCTTTCAAATGGTATAAAGAACCAAAATCCGGTCCTTAGTTAACTAAATATACACCATTTGAAGAAAACTGAATAATCTTTATTTTATATATCAAACATATTAAAAAGCATATAATAAAAGCGCCAGAAACTGTGGTTTCTGACGCTCTTGAGACTATAAATTTTTGTAGTCTTTTTTCAATTTTTTAATGAATTCATGAATAGAACTTATGAATGAATTTGTGATTTCTAGGTCCTTAGATGTTTCCTTAAAAATGATATAATCATCCACTTGTTCGTTTTCAAAATTGTATTCTTTTGACATGATTCCTTTGTAGTCTAACAAGTACTTTGGCATAGGTGCAGTCCATACAAAAGCATTTTCTAGGTATTCCATATAGGCCACCGCTGAGCCAAAATCATAAACAACCAACTTTTTATGTTCATCATCCTTAATAATCGGAGATGCCTGAAATGCACTGTTTGATCCCAATATAATCTCATGATATGGACTTAAATCTGAGATATCATTAATCTCTTTATCTTTTAGCGGATGGTTCTTACTCATAAGAAGAATTTTTTGATAACTCAATATATGATCATACTTAATGTTGTTATTGGATAGCAGATTAAATACATACTCTTCTTGTTTTTTTGGAACGCTGATAACTCCAATGAAGTACTTTCCGTTAGAAATATTATCGATGACATCCATAACTGTATCCTCATGTATATGAATGGCATATGTACCGTCAGCTACAAGTGAATCTATCCACTCTTGTATTGCCTTTAAAGAGTAAATATATTTAATCGAGCCAATGTGAAACTCCCTAGGCATTTTACTTGCCTCCTCGTTAATCAATGTTAATGAGTGAATTTCATCCAGAATCTTAAAGGCTGTTTTTAGAAATAATTTACCAGCTTCAGTGATCTCTACACCTTTATGAGATCTCTCGAAAAGCTTGGTATTGTATTTTTCCTCAATATCTTTTAATTCTTTAGAGACGTTAGGTTGTGATTTATAAAGTTTTTTTGCTGCCATAGATATTGAACCGGTTTGTGCTATGGCTATGATTAATTCCATATCTGATATTTGCATATTGTCTCCTTTTAAATAATAATCAACTGAATATAGTTGAAATACGTATTAATCGTATTCATTAATGAATAATGATACACCTATAATTTTAAGATATAGATTATAGTATATCACAGATATGGATATACTTAAAATATATATATTTAATTTATATAGCCTCTATATACTAATAAAACTGATAGTATTTTGGTATAATCATTAGTATATTGGAGGAATTATATGGGCGAGATAAATGTATGCAGCAATCATTTTTTTGAAGCTGGTTTTATAGATTTAGATATGAATTATAAGCAAGAGGATTATTCAATGTTAATTAAGAATATTGAAGATTCTGTGACGCTTAATGTTTGGAAAAACGATATTGGAATATTGAGATTAGCGATTTTTGCTAAAGACATGGATTTAGAAAATATGATAATAAAAGTCTCAGATTTTCTATCTAGTGATATGGAAATTAGTGGCACAAATGTCAAGATATCAGTCATAAATGAGACTTCGGCATTTTCTTTAGGAAAAGGAAATGGGGATGATACATCTGATAGGAAAAAAGTATTTGATGTTGTGACAAACTATGAGACGACTAATGTTAGGAAAGATAGATTTAGTTTAGTGTTGATGGAAGTAGAGATACCAAAAGATGTAGAAGCTGGTATATACAATGGAAAGGTTAGTGTCTACATTGAAGATAAGCCTGAAGAAGTAATTTTTTTAGAACTTAATTTAGATGTTAAAGAGTTAGAATTGAATAAGGATATTAAAGGCTTTGATATAGAGCTATGGCAGTATCCATATTCTAGTGCCGAATACTATGGACTAGAACCATTTAGTACAAAGCATCTTGAAGTGCTTAAAGATATTATGAGAATTTATCGATATATGGGATCAAAAGCTATCACAGCAACCATTGTTGAAGAAGCTTGGGGTGGGCAAACATATACAAAAAACAAGATAGCATATCCCTCTATGGTTAGATGGGATAAAAAAGAAAACGGATATGTATATGATTATAGTGATTTGGATGCTTGGATAAAGTTTAATGAAACCATGGGAGAAGTAGAAAAGATAGCTCTTTATAGCATATCTCCGTGGAATAATTCCATAGGTATACATGAAAACGGAGAGGTTAAATTCTATAAATTCGTTCTAAAAAAAGAATCGGATAAAAAGATATGGTTTGATTTTCTAACATCACTAGCAAATCATCTTGAAGCAAATGGATGGCTTGATAAAAGCTTTATAGCAATTGATGAGCAAGGATTTAGTGAAGAAGCATTTGATTTAGTTGAATCTATAAAGACAAAAAACAATAATGGATTTAAGATATCAGCAGCTATGGATCATTTTACAGAGAAAAAAGAGCTTGCTATGAGGGTAGATGATTTGACTATTGGAGCAAATGCAGCCACTAGCGAACAAGAGGATTTTTCAAGTATGGTTGATTTACGAGATAAGAGTGGTCTTAAGACAACAATATACTCTTGTACGGGTCATGCGCCCGGTCAGTTTACTCTATCCAACCCTGTGGAAGCATATTGGATAATAGTTGATGCGTGGAAAAGAGGAGCGAAGGGATTTTTGCGCTGGGCGCTTGATGCATGGGTAGATAATCCGTTGATCGATACCTCACATAAGATGTTTGAGCCAGGAGATTGTTTTTTGGTCTATCCAGATTATGAAAAAATGGGGGCGCTAAGAAGCTTTCGACTAGTTAGGATGCAAGAGGCTATTAGGGATATCCAAAAAGCTATGATCTTGGATGAGATGGGTGCAAATAGGAGAGTAAATGATTTTAGTTTGACAACAAGAAATAATGAAAAGAATCTGTATTTGAGCGTATTTGAAACTCTCAAAGCCAGCATGGATGTTAAATTATTTAAAGAATCTTTGATATAAGATAAATTTTGCGCTAAAAACACCGATTTATAAATCGGTGTTTTTTTATTCCTTAGAGATAATAAAAATATAGGGTAAAATGCCCTGAAAGCCTTGAAACATCACATTTGCTAAAAAAGGATAATCAAAATCCAAATGTATAAAATACTGATTTACTAAATAAACATAAAGCGAGAAAAATATAGTGTTAAAGAGTAATATTTGAGCAGACTTGTACGCTCATTTAAAAACACCCTTGAAACCATTGATTTAATCGCAAGTTGAAAACATTTTCAAAATTTTACAAAATATTTTTTGATATAGAAAAATATTTCAATTTTCATGAAACCGTTGTCTTATGAAACGATAATGTATAAAATTAAATCGAATTATAAATTCATTAAATAATTGACAGTAGTCAATTAAATAAAAGGAGGATCTAATGAGAAAAACTAGAAAGTTAGTAAGTATTCTATTAGCTTTTGTTATGGTTCTAGGCTTTATTCCTGTAGGTTTATTGCAGATGCCAACAGCTAAAGCTCAGGAATTACCAAAAACTACATTAAGACCAAAAGGCGAGATTGCTTATACAAGCACTGTTGCTGATTGGGAACCGACAGGTGGGTTAAAGGATGCGATTAATAAATCAAGCGTTCCTTTAAAAGAAAGGTCAAGAGGTAGCCTTGTAAATCCTTTGGCTTCTGATGAAGCAAAGATACAAGTTTTATCATTAATGAATGCGAAAGGTGACAATACATCTTCGGTTGGTGGAGACATATTCCATTCATACGCTTTTGATTTTTGGCAATATACAGATTCAATGATATTTTGGGATGGTGTTATCCCAACACCTGATGTTATTGATGCTGGACATAGAAATGGTGTACCTGTTTATGGAACATTATTCTTTAACTGGTCAACTTCTTACCAAGATAATATAGTTTTTAGAGACTTTATTAAAGAAGATTCACTAGATTCAAATACTTTCCCAGCTGCTAGAAAATTGGTAGATATGGCTAAGTATTATGGTTTTGACGGATACTTTGTAAACCAAGAAACTACTGGTACAGAAACAAATGGTAAAGGTATGAAGATGAGAAACTTCATGCTATATGCTAAAAAGTATGCTGAAGAACAAGGATATCCAATCATGTTTTCATGGTATGATGCCATGGCAAATAATGGTGGAAGATATCACTACAATGCAGTAAATGCAAACAATGATTACTATGTTAAACCGGATGAGACAAATCCTCAAAGAGTACCAGCAGATGATTTCTTTATGAACTTTAACTGGTCTACAAATTTAGTTAAGAGTACAAATGAACATATGACAAGCATAGGAAGATCTCCTTTTGATGCATATGCTGGATTTGAGCTTCAACAAAATTCTATTAATACAAGAATTAGATTTGACGATTTAGTTGATTATGATACTAAAAAAATTCGTGTATCTATAGGACTATTTACTCCTGACTCAATATTAGGACTTTCAGGAAATGGTGAAAACTACCATGAAATGGAAAGAGATTTTTGGGTAGGTTATGGCGGCGACCCTTCTACATCAGGAGATAACGACCATGCGACATGGAGAGGTATGGCAAGATATGTTGGTGATAAAACACCTGTAACATCTTTACCATTTAATACATATTTTAATACTGGTCATGGTAAACAATGGTTTATTGACGGTCAAGCTTCAAGAACTACTGAGTGGAATGCAAGATCTGCTCAAGATGTACTTCCAACTTGGAGATGGTGGATTAGATCAAATACTTCTACAGCATTAACTGCTAGATATGACTTTGATAAGGCATATAACTCAGGAAACTCTGTAGTATTTGAAGGAAATTTAGATGCAGGCTCTAAGAATGACGTGATGCTTTATAGTACAGACTTTAACGCAACAGCAAATACTAAAGTTAAATTAGTTACTACAGGCGGACAAGGATCAACATTAAAAGTTGGATTTTCTGATGATGTAAACTATAGTGAAGGATCTTTCACTTATGTGACATTAGATTCAAGCAAATTCAATGATACATGGCAAGAACAAACACTTGATTTAAGTGCATTAGCTGGAAAAAATATCAGAGCTATCAAATTAGTATTTGAAAATGCTGAACAAATTTCAAACTTCAATATGCATTTAGGTCAGTTAGCAATATTTGATGATGCAACTCAAGTAGGAACTCCATCAAATGTTAATATAGCAGAATCATTAGTTAAGTCTGCAAGAACAGCTGAAGCTATCGTAAACTTCGATAGAGTTGAAGGCGCTGAATATTATGAAGTATATCAAAAAACAAATAGCCAATGGCAAATAGTTACAGCATCATCAAATAACTATGTATATCTTGGCTCATTAGCAAGAACTGATGCTGAACTAGGTACTACACAAGATCTTAAGGTAGTAGCAGTTGGTAAAAATGGTACTAAATCTGAACCAGCTGAGATCCAACTTGATTGGGGACTTACTGTTAATGATACTGGCGAAGTTGAACTACCTTCTGAAAACGTAGCATTAAATGCTGAAGTAACTGCTGTAAGTAGTGAAAACGCAGGTGAACCTGGAAAGAACGCACTTAATGGAACTATTTCTGGTAACTCAGATAAATGGTGTACATTAACTACGACAGGTTACTTAGACATTAAGCTTTCAGAACCTAAAGTAATCAGAAGATGGGTTGTTGAACATGCGGGAGCAGGTGGAGAATCTGTAGACGATGGCTTAATGAATACTAAAGACTTCGATTTACAATATAAAGTAAATCCTGGAGACCCTTGGACAACATTAAAATCAGTAAATGGAAACTGGGCACACGTAACAGACTTATCATTTGATAACGACGTAGCAGCTCAATACTATAGATTAAATATCAGAACAGCTCATAATGGATCTCCTTGGGGAGCTATCAGAATTTATGGCTGGAAGATGTATGAATCAAAAACATTAGGAGAAACAAATCCTATCCCTATGGTATATGCTTCAACAACAAATACTGAAGGAAATTTATATGATGTGAATTTCTTAGAAGTAGAAGCAAATACTACAGTTAAGATTTATAAAGATGTAAATAAGACTGAATTATTAGCAGAAAAAGTAACTACTGAAAAAGGACCTCTTACTATAAGTGGAGTTGAAGGTGTTGGAAGTAAAGGATTATTCTACTATACATCAAAATCAGCTACACAAAATGAGTCTCCAGTATTTGCAGTAGCATACAAAAACTCTAACGTGGAAGCAGTATCAGCTACATTAAAGACAGCTCCTACTAAAAAACAATATGTACTAGGTGAAGAATTGAACCTTGCTGGTGGAGTTATCGAAGTAAAATACAGTGATGATTCAACAGTAGATGTTACATTACCAAATGAAAATGTAACTGTAACAGGATTTGATTCAGCAACACTAGGAACTAAGACTTTAAGCTTCAAATATCTTGAATTAGAAGTTGCAGAAACATTTGAGATTGAAGTAGTTGCTGAAGCTACATTAGATACTTTAGAAATTGGAGTTAATCCAAGAAGTAGATATGGATTAAATGAAGAACTTGATAGAACAGTTGGTAGCGTTAAAGCTAACTACTCTAACTCAACTAGTAAAGTAATTGAATTAAGTTCTGAAGAAATTACTATAGAAGGATTTGATACTACAACTTTAGGTCCTAAGACAATGACAATCAAATATGCTGATAAATCAGTAGAGTTTGGATACATTGTTGAAGAAGAAGTAATCAACTTCCAAAAGCTAGATCAAAAGTTAAGTGATATCGAAACTTTGAAAACAACTGACACATATTTGAAGGCTACTGCTGAGACTAAGGCTGTATTAGATGCAGCTGTTGAAGAGGCTATAGCATTAAAAGAAACTGCCAAAACTCAACAAGAAGTTGATGATATGGTAGAAAAATTAAATCAAGCAATTGCTGGATTGGAGCAAGAAGTAGTTTATGAAGCAAATAGTTCTACTTATACAGTTTATCCAAAACCACAAAGTCTTGAATATGGTCAAACAGGATTAAAATTAAGTACTACAGTAAACGTAGTTGCTGAAGAAGGTCTTGACCAAGTAACTAAAGATAAGATAGAAAAAGTATTAGATGCTAAGGGCTTAACTGCTGAATATAGCGAAGCTGTAGTAAGTGGAAAGACTAACCTATTAGTAGGTATCAAGGGAAGTGGAAAAGTAGTTGACACGTATTTTACAGAAAATATTGAAACAACTGATAATTTTGCTAAACAAGATGCATATGTACTTTCTATAGATAAAGATATTATCTCTATCACTGGTAAAGATACAGATGGAGCATTTTACGGATTAGTAACTCTTCAACATATATTTGAACAAGCTGATGGTAGTGTAAGACATTTAGTAATAAATGACTTTGCAAACCAAAAGATTAGAGGGGTTATCGAAGGTTATTATGGTGTTCCTTGGGGAGTTGATAATAGAGCTGACCTATTAGAATTTGGTGGAAAGTTCAAAAACAACGCATTTGTATTTGCTCCAAAGGATGATCCATATCATAGAGATCAATGGAGAGATTTATATCCACAAGAAAAATTAGCTGAATTCGAAAGATTAGCTAAACTTGGTAATGAAAACAAAAATAGATTTATCTGGACAATAGCACCATTTGCTAAAAATCCAATCACAAACTCTAATGTTGAAGAAGCATTAGTAATATTAAAAGCTAAATTAGACCAATTATATAACGTAGGAGTTAGACAATTTGGTGTATTAGCAGACGACGTTGCATCAATGCCTTCACAAGCAGTTATAAGAGTTATGAATGAACTTGATGCTTGGGCGAAAGCTAAACCTGAAAAAGTATATGATTTCGTATTTGTAGGAATCACATATACATGGGCATGGGGATGGAATCCAAGAGTTCTTAACGAATTAGATAAGGGCTTCCCTGATAGCGTTCATACAATGTTTACAGGCGCTAGCACTTGTGCTCCAGTTAACCAATATTCAGTAAATACTTGGAAGACTAGAGATACTAGCAGTTGGTATGGCGGAGACGATACTCCTAGACAAGACCCATTATTCTGGTTGAACTGGCCAGTAAATGACGTAGATAGAAATGAATACAGAAGATTATTCATGGGTGATGCATCTAAGATCCTTGAAAGAGGAGTTAAGAATCTTGTTGGGGTAGTTACTAACCCAATGGAAGAACCTCATGCATCATTACCAGCAATATTTGCTGTAGCTGACTACACTTGGAATACAGATGCATTTGATGCAAAAACAAGCTGGAGCGATGGTTTCCAATATATCGACCCAGACGCATCAGCTGAATTAAAAGAAATGGCTACTCATATGGCAAATGCTAATAATGGTGGTATTGGTGGACTTGAAGAGTCTACACATATGCAAGCTCCAATTCAAGCATTTAACAGTGCTTTAAGTGGTACAAATGTAGCGACTATTAAGACAACTGGTGAAGCTTTAATAGCTGAATACCAAAAAATCGTTGATGCAGTTAATGGATTTAACGAAAAAACTCAACAAGAAAAACTTAAAGCTGAAATGGCACCATATATAGCAGGATTAAGAGATAAATCGTTAGCAGCTATTAGATTTATAGAAGCTAATATGATAGCTAAAGGTGCTGTAGCAGGAACTAAAGAAGATGCACAAGCTAAATTCGCTGAAGGTGAAGAAGTATTGGCATTAAGTAAGACTCATACAGTTACTACAACAACTGGTGAATTCCCTACTAAGGTATTAAGAGCAGAAAGTGGTACGCTAAGACTTAACCCAAATATAGCTGACTTAAGATCTAAAGCTAGCACTAATATCAATAATATGGTTGATGGACCAGTTGATCCAGAACAACCAACAGGACCATTTGTAAATCCACTTATCACAACTAGTATGATAATTAAGGATCCAGATGCTTGGTGGGTATATTCATTCGAAACTGGTAACAAAGCTGAAAACATGATAGATGGAAATGACTCAACATATACATGTTGGGCAGCTCCAGCTGAAACAAAAGGATACTCAGTAGGACATTACTTCGGATTAGACCTAGGAGAAGAATACAGATTAGGTAGATTTAGAATGGTAATGGGTGGAGCATCTAACAGTGACTACATGAATCAATATCAAATTAGATACTCAAATGATAAAGTAAATTGGACAACATATGGTACACCAATAGTTCAAGATACTAAGAATAAAACAACTGAGTTCGTATTTGAAGATGTAAGTGCAAGATACGTAATAGTTGAAGCTACTGTTGATGGCGAGACTTGGGTACAAATCTCTGAATTCATGGTAGAAACACTTGCGGTAACTAAAGAAGCATTACAAGCTAAATACGATACATTAAGTGCTATCGATAAGACTAAATATACTGAAGAAAGTATAGCTCAATTAGAAGTTGCTTTAGCAGAAGCAAAAGTAGTATTAGATAATGAAAATGCAAAACAAAGTGAAGTTGATGCTGCATTAGCTAAACTAGAAGAAGCTGAAGGAAAGCTAGAAGCAACAGTATCATTACCATTTATAAACCCAATAGTAAATACAAGCATGATTATCAAACATCCAAATGAAAGCATCAGAATCTATGAAAATAGTGCTGAAGTAAACATGATAGATGGAAATGATGACACATTTGCTTGGTGGGCAGATCATGATAACTCTAGAGGTTACAAGATTGGCGACTATATCGGATTAGATTTAGGTAAGGAATATCAATTAGGTAGATTTAGAATGGTAATGGGTGGAAATTCTCCTACAGACTTCTATTCTAAATATCAAATAAGATATTCAAATGATAAGGTAAATTGGACAACATATGGTCAACCATATGAACAAACAGAAAAACAAAACATCGTTGACTTTAACTTTGAAGATGTAACAGCAAGATACGTAGTAGTAGAAGCTATGAGCGCAAATAAAGTTTGGTGGCAAATCACTGAATTCATGGTAGAAACAACTGAATTACCTACAGATGTTGATAAGACTGAGTTAGGACAATTATTAGAAACAGCAAAAGCTCTTGACCTAAAGGGTAAGACTGAAGAATCAATAGCTACATTAACTGAAGCTATTGGTAAAGCTACTCTAGTATTTGAAAACCCAGATGCTACTCAAGAAGAAGTAGATCAA
>JAAYEL010000058.1 GCA_012728755.1 Tissierellia bacterium
CCAAAAACTGATGCGGAAATAATTCCTCTAATACCAAAGTAATTCAAAATAATTAAGACAGTAATTAATACAAAATTTATTTTGTAATTGTTGATATTCTCCCTATAGATTACTACATATGCAAGCATAATCAAAAATGCAATAATAAATACTATTATATTTTCTAAGTTAACTACCATCGACAAAAATGCATATATTAACAAGATTATTTCATATTGATTTATCTTCTTTGCAGTAAATCTTTCTTGCCTCTTTATTCTTACTCCATCTTTTTTGACATTAAGCGCAAATAATATAGGTCTTGATAGGTTGATTAACGCCACTAATATATACACATAAAAAATATGTTCCTTATTTAATAGGCTTAAAAACCCGAAAGCAAATAATAACAATATCAAAATCGAAATAATATTCCATACTGATTAAGCTTTGTTTTTAAGTATATAGTCTTCATAATGGTAAAATTCCACAAGAATTGATATTAAAAGACAACTATATATAAGCAGCATATATACTATTTTTTCAGCTCCTTTTATCTCAGAGACTCTATAATAAATAATGCAAATAGCAAGCAAAATTCAGTTTTGCATCAAATTGGCCATTAAAGTTTTTTTGCTCGTTGTTAAATTCATTTAAGAAACTCCTTTTCGATATATTTTTTAGCCTATAACTCTTTGCTATTAGTTATTTCTTTTGATGAAAATATAAAGAAATAAAAACAACTAAGATAACAAATCATTAATAATAGCATAGATATTATCTTAATTTCTTCCGTATATGTCCCACTGTAAAAAGTATAAACCAAAATAAGTACCGTCTTAATGTATACGAGAACTCTCATAAGCTTTGACACATTAAGTCCAATACCAAAATGAAAAAACTTTTCCATTAATATACTTTGAATTAATAAGAATAGACCTACAGGTAATAGTATATATAGATAATTGATCCTATTATTGTTTATCAGAATGCTCAAAATAAAAATTACTATATCGCTTAACACAAGAGCGACTAGATTATATCCTAATATAACATAAGCGGTTGATTTTAGCTCTTTAAATCTAAATACATCTAAAAGACTAAAAGCTGGATTGTTCCCTTCTTGCTCAAGTTTATCTATCTCTACTTTCAAGTCATCTTCTGATATCATCCTATATTCATATTCAACTTTCACATTTAGAAATATAACATCAAGTAAAATAAGAATTAAGTACGTCCAATGAATAATGCTTAATGAAAATTCTAGCACCATAAAGATACTTAATACTATGTATAAAATTGATAATACTAACCTTACTTTAAGTTTTATATCAATCTTTTTTCCGTAATATTTGTAGTTAAAAACATATGCCCAAGTATTTCCAAAGATTAAGAAACTCAACATTAAAAGAGCTCCTAAGATGGTATCAAAGAAGAAACCGATTGTTAAAGTAATGAGAGCGATGATTCTAAAAACAAATAAACTGTTGAACATTGATACCAATATTCCTTTCTTTAAACACATTTCTAATCTATTTCTAATGTAATCAAAATAATAATAGATTATATTGTTTATAACTAAATATAGGCATATCTTAACATTGACAATAACCGATTGTCAACCATTTTACATTCTAATTAATATAACCTAATCAAATAATATATGCGTCATTCTTTACTAGTTATTTCCCCAAAAAAATAGATGACCTCAGTCATCTATTTTACCTTTATTCTTATTTATCCCTACGCTCTAATCTCTATCTCACTTGTCATATCGGAGTTTTTTGTGACGCGTATTTGTCTATCGATAGTTTCTTTTAGCGAATCTACATGCGATATGATTCCGATTAGTTTCTTTGTAGAAGTAAGCTTATTTAGTATGGACATGACTTGATTTAGTGACTGTTTGTCCAATGTGCCAAAGCCTTCGTCGACAAACATGCTATCTAGCTCGACTCCTCCACTATACATTTGTACTGTGTCTGAAAGTCCAAGCGCTAATGAAAGTGCCGCCTTAAAGGATTCTCCACCTGATAGAGTTTTGATATCTCTTGCCTTTGCACTATACTCGTCAATTAGTTCAATCTCCAGTCCAGATTGGATGCTCTTATTGCTTGCATCCTGCCTTCTTCTTAGGCTGAATTGTCCATTTGTCATCTCTAAAAATCTCTTATTTGCTCGTGAGATTATATCATCGAAGTAACTCATCTGAACAAATACTTCAAATTTAATATTATCCTTTCCGCTTATCTGTCCAGTCACCGTCCTATATATATCATTTATATCTCTATAGTCAGCTTCGAGTTTGGCAAATTTATCTATAGCTTGATTTAGCTTTCTAAGTTGATTTTGATTAATGGAAATTTTAGTAGCCATATCTTGCGATACTTTTTCTAATTCCTTAATCTCTACTTCTAAATCATTCTTAGATAGATTCAGTGTTTCTAGATTTTGGTCATATTTACTATCTTGTTTAGATGATATATTTTCTATAAGATTTTTATCACTAACGATTGAAGATTTCTTTTCTGCGATAGATTTATGAAGTTCTTCTATTTGTGCTTGTATAGTAGTGACACCTGTGAAAAGTTTTCTAGCCTCATCTTCTGCTTCTTTTTTAGTCGCAAATTTGAGTTCTTTTGAAAGTGTCTCAAGGTTTTTAGATTCATTAGTCAAGCTAACATCGTAGCTGATAAGTGCTTTTTCTAAATCAGATATGCCCTTTTTGTATCTCTCTATCTCAACATTTAGATTTTTTTGTCTCTCAGCATTTTTCTCAAGATTTTTCATTATTTCTGTAAAATATTTTTGCCTATCCTCTAATGTTTTCTTTGTATCCAAAAGCTGTGATTTATAGTCTAGTAATATTTTTTTTGCTTCAATCCAATCTGGGACGATACTCATTTGTTCAAGCGTTTTTTCAACACTTAAGATAATACTAGTTCGCTCAGTTTTTAAGCGTTCTAACTCAACTGCTTTATCCGAAACTTCTTTTTCCTTGGCTTTAACCTTAGATTTAAGCGCATCAATTTCTTCTTTAGTAGCGTCTTCATTTGATATTATTGCTTTATTTGGATGATCAAGTGACCCGCAAACAGGACATGGCTTACCTGGTACTAATGTACTTGCAAGGATGCCTACTTGAGATGCCAAATAGATATTTTCTCTATGATCTAAAGTTTCTTGTAATTCTCTTAAACTTTGTTTAAGTTTTTGATAAAACTCATATGCTACTTTCATGCTATCTTCACGGCTATAAATTTCTTTATAACTAATAGAAAGTCCTGCAATCGTGTCAAGCACCTTTTGATTTTCAACTAATTCTTGCTCATTTTTTATGGATAAAGCTTGAATATTTTTATTTTTTTCAAAATATTCCTCAATATCTTTAAGGTCTTTTTGCATTGTCTCTAGTTGAGCATTAGCATTTATTAGTTTCTTTGAATCTGTCTCTTTATTCTTAGTTAAAGTAGTTAGATAAGCCTTTGTATCATCAAGTGTTTGATACTTTGGCATGCTATCTCTAAGTCGATTTATATCTCTTGTAAGTTCTTCTATCTTAGCTTTATTTTCAGGAGTAGTTTCATCCTTAATTAAAAGAGATTTAAGGTCACTATCATGTGCCACTAATCTTTTTTCAATCGTATTAATCTCGCTAGCATTTTTGTGGTATGTCTCAACACTAGCTATTAATGTAGTTAATTCTTTTGTATTATTTGCATTTTCTAATTTCTTATCATCATTTTTCTTTTGCTCATTAATTTGAATATCAATGGACTTTTCCAAGACTTCTTTAGAAATTTGCGGATTAACTAAAAGATTAGCTCTAAAATCATCACTATTATCTAGGACTATGCTATCAGCGATGTATTCAAAATCTCTTTTTACATTATCGTAATCATTTTTTATCCTAGTATTTTCGCTTCTTACTTTATCTTCAAATAGCTGAAATTTATCTGTAGAAAATATTTTTCTAAATAAGTCTTGTCTTTCATTGTTGTTTGCATGAAGCAATTTTAGAAAATCCCCTTGAGCTATCATGGCTATTTGCTTAAATTGATTTTCGTTAATACCTAGAAGATTTTCTACAAAATCATTTACATTTTTCACACCATTTATAGCTGAACCATCTTCAAAATAGATAGTGGCATCAGGTGTTTGTACCATAAAGCCATCGCCTCTTTTCTTTTTTCTTTCAAAGACTGGATTACGGTTGATTCTATATATACTACCTTTATATTCGAAAGTAAACTCAACATATGTAGGCACGTCTTCGTGAGCATAAAGAGACCTAAACATATTTCCCTCTCTTTTTCCACCGCTTGATGAATCAAAAAGAGCATATGATATCGCATCAAATATAGTTGTCTTTCCAGCACCTGTATCTCCACTTATTAGATAAAGACCCGTATCGCCCAATTTATCAAAAGGGATGGTAGTCACATCTGCAAAAGGTCCAAATGCTGATATCTCTAGTGTTATAGCTTTCATATTTGCTCCTTTCTATTCATTTGCCCACACATCATCGATTAACTTCTTAATGATCTCTGACTTACGCTCATCAAGAGCCACATTGTTTCTATACTCGTAAAATTCATTAAATAAATCGTATGGACTTTTTGTCCTACTAGTGTTTGCATTTATCTTTTCTTCTTTTTCCGTCTTTTTGTTTTCATATCTGATACTCATGATATTTGGATATATCTCACGAAGTCTAGATATGGCATCTAATATCTCATCTTCATCATAAAGAGTTATATGTATATAGTCGTCTTTATGATTATCTAAAGTCGATTTAGATATTATGTTGTGGAAAAAGTCTTTTATATTTCTCATATCTCGCAAGTATTCTATATCAGCTTCTTGAATATCCACGATTCCTTTTGACTTAAAGTCTAGTATAGTAATCTTTTTAATGTAGTCGGATTCAGATTGGGAGTATTTTAAAAGCGAACCAGGATACCTAACCATACCATCTCTAAAGCTTTGTCTCTTATGAAGATGTCCCAAAGCTACATAATCAAAATCTTTATATATGTCGACTGAAATGGATTCAAGCCCTCCAAGATAAAGTTCTTCAGATTCTGAAGTGGTCGCTCCAACTATAAATTGATGAGAAAGGATGATATTTCTTTCGTTTACATTTAAGTCTATACCATTTATGACATTTGATATCGCACTTTGAAAATCATCAATTTTTAACTCTGGATAGTAACGTTTTACCATAATAGGTTTTATAAATGGCAGTAGATAGAAATTTAGTGGACCATATTCATCTTCAAGAGTAATTTTTTCAACCACATTATCAAATGTCCTAGATACATAAATCCCACTATCTTTAATTAGGGTCTTGGCAAAGCTAAGCCTTTCCGATGAATCATGATTACCAGCAATTAAAAGCACTTTTACGCTCATCTTGGATAGACTGGTAATAAAGTAGTCAAATAGTCCTATCGCCTCGCTTGATGGCACTGTAAGGTCATATACATCACCTGCTACCATAACTACATCGACTTCTTGTTTTTCAACTAGCTTCAAAATATTATCAAGTGCAAATTTTTGATCTTCAATCATATTAAAACCATTTACCCTCTTTCCTATATGAAGGTCGGCCAAATGCATTATTCTCATCATTCCTCCTAAAATATATCCATGAATCCTATCGATTCCATTACTTTATCAAAAGCCTTTTTATTAATAAGCTTTCTTAACTCTTCAATTTGAGCACGTATCAAATTCGATAAATCTCTAAATTGATCCTTCGTAAGAAGTATTTGCATCACTATATAGACATTAAAAAGGTCTTTTTTGTCATCATTTTTTTCTATACCATATTTATCATGTATAGGCGCTATATCCACGATATCGTCTTCGCATTTGTAGCTTAGAATTAAGTTATCATGAGCACATACATTTCTTATTTCTTTAATATTTTTTATCACCGACTCAAATTGCCTTTGAGTTAGATAGTATCCCTTTGCCTCTGGAATATTATCTGTAAGAAATTTTGTAAAATCATTTGCCACCTCATACGCTTCATTATCCTTCATAGTCTCATAAAAGTTTACAAGCTTTCCAAAAGAGATGAAATTAATCAAAAACCATAAAGGCACGTGATTATATTTCTTATAGTAGTATTTAATAGATTTATTATAGTTAACTTCTTCTTCAAAATTATCTATAGTTTTTGACATCGAATAAATATTAGCATCGATCAAAGACTTATCGTTGTTGAAATTATCTGGATTTAAATACGAATTAGCTTCCGGATGATGTTCCATAAATGTATATGCCACTATTGACCTTAGATGCCTTTCTATATCAAGAATACTATTTAAAAATATCTTCTTTATCTCCTTGTCAAATACATGCGTCGCTTCTATTTCTTCAAATGTAGTATTATCTAAATATTTGTAAGGGTCGTCCTTCCTATTAAAGAACATGATAGTTCCATTTATTACTTTATAGTAATTATAGTGAAGAAGAATTTCCTTCGCTAGATTTTCATCTTTAATAATTAATCCACGAGACTTAAGTATATCTATTTGTTGATCCACCGTCTTAAAATATCTTTTCATGCTTAGCTCCAATCTTATTTTTTGTTGCTCTCTTCTATTTTAACATTAGATTTGCTAATGTAGAAACTTCTAATATCACATGTTAAAATTACCATAAAAATGACGTTGTTTAAACTATTTTTCTTAATTGTAATATTATTGAAAAGATTTTCCTATAATGACTTTACAAACTTTATTATTTATAGTACGATATTATCATATTAAAATGTGTTTAGTAGTATACATCATGTTTTGAGGGCCTTTAAATATAATTTAACCCATGAGAACTTGAGAAAATTTCCTAAAAGAAAATTAGGAAATTCTTTTCACGCCATGGTGAATTGTAGTTAATAAGCCATTCGAGTATGGGTAATGCTAAGAACCACTGAAATATTAATTATTATTATTTTTTATTAAAAGGGAGGATAAAAAATGTATTTTAGTACAACTGCACAACATGAAGAATTTAGAATGAAGGTAAGAAA
>JAAYEL010000005.1 GCA_012728755.1 Tissierellia bacterium
ACGATACATTTTAGCGATAAGATGTCAGGAAAAGTTATTGATATTACCGATGAAGGCCATAGGATAATTAAGTTTGAATATGATGGAGTTTTCCAAGAAATATTAGAGCAGATAGGTAATATGCCTCTTCCACCATATATCACTGAAAAGTTAGAAGATAAGACTAAATATCAAACCGTTTATGCAAAATATGATGGCTCGGTAGCAGCTCCAACGGCAGGTCTACATTTTACAAATGAGCTATTAAAAAAGATTGAGGATAAGGGCGTAAGCATAGCTTATGTGACACTTCATGTTGGATTTGGGACATTTAAGCCTGTGACTTCCGATACGGTTGAAGATCATCATATGCATGATGAGTATTATGTGGTTTCTAAAGAGGCTAGCGATAAGATTAATGATGCTAAGGCTAATGGTGGTAGAGTTATCGCTGTTGGGACTACAAGTGTTAGGACACTTGAATCTGTGATGTGGAAATTAGGTAAGATTGAGCCTTGTGCTGATTCGACTAATATTTTTATCTATCCAGGATATGAGTTTAAGATAGTTGATGCGATTATTACGAATTTCCATTTACCAAAATCTACATTGATTATGTTGGTTTCTACTTTTGCTAGCAAGGAAATTATTATGAATGCATATGAAGAAGCTAAGAAAAACGGATATAAGTTTTTTAGTTTTGGGGATGCGATGCTTATTAAATAGGAGGATTTATGGCAATTAAATATGAATTAGAAAAAAAGTCCTCTCAATGTGAGGCAAGAGCAGGAGTGATTCATACTCCACATGGAGATATCTTAACACCTGTATTTATGCCAGTAGGCACTAGAGCTACTGTTAAGACTATGACTCCAGAAGAGTTAAAAGACATAAATGCACAAATTATCTTAGGTAATACTTATCATCTGTATTTAAAGCCAGGTGATGATTTAATAAAAGAAGCCGGTGGTTTGCATAAGTTTATGAACTGGGATAGACCAATACTTACTGATAGTGGTGGTTTTCAAGTTTTTAGTTTAAGTGATATCAACAAAATTACAGAAGATGGAGTTGAATTTAGATCACATATAGATGGTTCAAAACATTTTATATCGCCTGAAAAATCAATTCATATTCAAACTAATCTAGGTTCTGATATCATGATGGCTTTTGATGAATGTGTAGGATATGGAGCTGATAAAGAATATGTTGAAAAATCACTGCATATGACTTTAAGATGGCTTGATAGATGTGTAGAAGCTCATAAAAATCCTAATCAAGCTCTTTTTGGTATTGTCCAAGGTGGAATGTTTAAGGATTTAAGAGAGATTTCTGCTAAAGAAACTATTAAAAGAGATTGCGATGGTTTTGCGATCGGTGGTTTAAGCGTTGGTGAACCTAAGGAAGAAATGATTGATTTACTTAGATTTACTACACCATTTTTACCAGAAGATAAGCCAAGATATAACATGGGAGTTGGTACACCTGATTATCTATTTGAGTCTGTTGAGGCTGGTATAGATATGGCCGATTGCGTGCTACCTACTAGAATAGCAAGAAATGGAACAGCGATTACTTCAAGAGGTAATCTAGTAGTAAGAAATGCCAAATACAAGAAGGATTTTACTCCACTTGATGAAGAATGTGATTGCTATACTTGTAAAAATTATACAAGAGCTTATATAAGACATCTAGTGAATGTTAATGAAATCTTGGGTGCAAGATTGCTAACAATTCATAATCTGCACTTTTTAATTGATATGATGGAAAAAATTAGGGAATCAATATTAGAGGATAGATTCCTTGAGTACAAAGAGGAATTTTACAAAAAATTCGGATACATTAAAGGAGAAGAAAATGAATAGTATATTATTAGCAGCACAGGCAACACCACAGCAAGGTGGATTACCAATAGGAATACTTTATATATTAATGCTTGGTTTAGGGTTTTATTTCCTTATATTAAAACCTCAAAAGAAACAACAAAAAGCTATGCAAAATATGATGGAAGAGCTAAAAGTAGGAGACGATATCGTTACTAAATCAGGTGTATCAGGTACTGTATTAGAGATTGACGATGTTTATTTTACAATTGAGACAGGAAATAATGGGACTCAAATTAAATACTTGAAGTATGCCCTAAGCTATATTGTTAAACCAGTGCCAGGATATGAGCATTTTGAAGAACAAGAAGAAGAATTTGTTGATGAGAATTCTGTTCCTACAACGGAAGAAGAATTATTTATCGAGCAAGAAAAAGAAAGAAGATTATAGTAACCATAATGAAAGGTGTTAGCACTTTTCATTTTTGTTTATGAAAGGATTTATATGTCAAAGTGGCTAATTTATAATAAAAAAGATAATTATGAAAAATTGAATAATGAAAAAAGACTAAGTAATATTCAAAAGTTGATATTAGCTAACAGAGATATAACTGATGAAAATGCCATTAATTCATTTATCGACTCATCCGTAGATAATATGTATGACCCATATTTACTAAAAGATATGGATAAGGCTGTTGAAGCAGTCTTTAATGCAATGATGCAAGGTAAGTTGATTCGCATCATTGGCGATTATGATGCTGATGGTGTATCTGCTACTAGCATATTGATGAAAGGCTTGGGTGCATTTTATGATCAAGTTTCTTACTCAATACCTGATAGGGTTGATGATGGATATGGCTTAAGCGTCTCATTAGTAGATAGATGCATAGAAGATGGGGTTGAACTAATCGTTACTTGCGATAATGGGATAGCAGCTTTTGAAGCATGCGAATATGCTATGAAAAACAACATTGATGTAGTTGTCACAGATCACCATCAAGTTATCTATGAAAATGGAGCTGAGATGCTACCAAATGCTAAAGCTATTGTTAATCCTTCGCAAGAAAGTTGTCATTATCCATTTAAGAAAATATGTGGTGCAGTAGTCGCTTATAAACTAATATATGCCCTATATATGAAATATGGTGATGATTTTTCAGTATCAAGAGATAGAATATTGGAGCTATTAGAATTTGCTGCTATAGGAACAATCGCAGATATGATGGACTTAGTAGATGAGAATAGAATCATCGTAATAGAAGGATTAAAGCGACTTAATAAGACTAGAAATCTAGGTATGATTGAACTATTAAGACAGTTAAATTGGGCAGATAGAGAAGTTGATGTATATACTATTGGTTTTATCATTGGACCTACTATCAATGCTACAGGTAGGCTATATACAGCTAAACTAGCTACAGAATTATTTCTTGATAATGACTTAGAAAGTTTAAGAGAATATGCTAGAGAGCTAATAGATCTAAATACTGAAAGAAAAGATATGACTAAAAATAGCTTAAATCACTCAGTATCTAAGATAATAGATGAAAAGTTATATGAAAATGATATAATAATTCTATATAACAATGAAGTACATGAAAGTATTTGTGGTTTGGTCGCAGGTAGAGTCAAGGACATTTTCAATAAACCAACAATAGTTCTTACTGATTCAATTAAAGATGATCAAGTGTTTTTGAAAGGCTCAGGTAGATCCATTGAAGCATATGATATGCATGCAAATTTAAGTGAGTTAAACTCATACTTTGTAGCTTTTGGGGGTCATAAAATGGCCTGCGGATTAACTATGAGATTTGAAGATCTGGATGATTTTATTAGCACTGTAAATAAAAGATCTAATTTAACCGATGATGATTTTCTAAAAATAGTTAATATCGATGCAGCACTAAACTTTAAGATGATAAATTTTTCGTTGATTCAAGATATAGAAATACTTAAACCATATGGAAAAGGCTTTGAAAAGCCAAGATTTGCTTCAAAAAATGTTATAATAAATAATATTGGATTAATTGGTAAAAATAGAAATGTATTGAAAATGCAGCTTTCTCAAGCTGATATAGTAATAGATGCTATAAGCTTTAATCCAGAAAGAATAATTGAACAACTAGAGAAGAAGTTTAAGATAGATGATGTCACTTCTAGCTTTGGTAAGATACTTTATAAGTCTATGGATATAGTATTTACTATGTCTATTAATTCATTTAATGGAAGGAATTCAATACAATTAGTAATAGAAGAAATTAGGTAAGATATGTTAGACAAACTTTTAAACACCATAAGACAATATAATAGTAATTGCGACGAGAAACTAATCACAAAAGCTTATAATGTGGCTAGAGATTCACACAAGGGACAATTGCGTAATTCAGGCGAGAGCTATTTTATCCATCCCGTTGCTGTAGCAGAGATACTTGCTGATTTGCAAATGGATGATGAGACTATTTGTGCAGGTTTGATGCATGATGTCTTAGAAGATACTGAATTTTCAAAAGAACAAATGATAAAAGATTTTGGTGAGGAAATAACTGAATTAGTCGATGGTGTGACAAAACTTACTAAGATGAACAACCAGACTAAAGAAGAAAACCAAATAGAAACTATACGTAAGATGGTCTTGGCTATGGCAAATGATATCCGAGTTATCATCATTAAACTAGCTGACAGACTACATAACTTAAGAACTCTTGAGTATATGAAGCGTGAAAAACAAATAGACAAGGCTACTGAGACATTAGAGATTTACGTTCCTTTGGCACACAGATTAGGGATTAATACGATCAAATGGGAGCTAGAGGATTTATCTCTAAGATATCTAGATCCTGTGGCATATTATAGTATAGTAGAAGAAATTGACCAAAAAAGATCAGAAAGAGAAAAAACTATACATGATATCATCCAAATTCTTGAAGGAGAATTAGATAAACTTAATATCAAATATACGATTACTGGAAGACCTAAAGGTATATACAGTATCTATAATAAAATGAAAAAGCAAAACTCATCGATGGAAAATATCTATGATTTGATTGCCATCAGAGTTATAGTTGAGAATATAAATGAATGTTATGCCGTACTAGGTGTAGTACATAATATTTGGAAACCATTAATAGGAAGATTCAAAGACTACATTTCTATGCCTAAACAAAACCTTTACCAATCTCTTCATACTACTGTAATTGGTCTAAAAGGACAGATATTTGAAGTTCAAATTAGGACTTTTGATATGCATAAGACAGCTGAATATGGTATCGCTGCTCATTGGAAATATAAAGAAGGCAAATCGAGAGTTTCTAACTTTGATCAAAGGTTAACTTGGATTAGACAATTGATGGAGTGGGAGAAAAACACAAACTCAAAAGAGTTTATGGAAAATTTCAAGGGAGATTTATTCTCTGATGAAGTATATATATTCTCACCAAAAGGTGACGTTATTGATCTACCAGCAGGCTCTACACCTGTAGACTTTGCATATAGAGTCCATTCGGATGTAGGAAACAAATGCGTTGGAGCTAAAGTAAATGGGAAAATTGTCCCATTATCATATAAGCTTCAAACTGGAAATATAGTACAAATACTTACATCATCAAACTCAACTGGTCCAAGCCGAGATTGGCTTGAATTTGTTGTTACTTCGGGTGCTAAGTCTAAGATTAAATCATTTTTCAAAAAGGAAAGAAAAGACCTAAATATATTAGAAGGTCGTGAGATGTTAGAAAAAGAAGTACGCCGTAAAGGTTATGATTCTTCTAAAATCTTACTTGATGAATGGTTAAATGAGCTTGTAGAAAAGAATAATGTATTGAGTATTAACGACTTATATGCTGGTATAGGCTATGGAAATATTAACTTAAAGACTATAGTCACTAAACTGGAATCAAAATATGAGCAAAAATATATTGAAGAAAAGACATTGGCTGAATATAAAGATGATCTTAGTAAGGTGCATAAAAATGTATCTTATGAAAGTATCAATGTAAACAACCTAACAAATCTTGAGACAAGATTTGCCAAATGCTGTTCGCCAATACCTGGTGATAAGATAGTAGGATATGTGACTCAGCATGGCGGTATCACAGTTCATACGATTGATTGTAGTAATATATTGAGTCTTGATAACAAAGAAAGATTACAAAATATAGCTTGGGACAATAATCCAAATGCCAAATATCCTGTGAAGATTAATATTTTAGTATTAGATACTCCAGGTGTATTAGCCGAAGTGACTAAAGAAATAACTAAAGAAGGATTTAACCTAGCTGGTATAAATGCAAAGCCAAATAAATACGGCACATATACCATTTCACTAGTCATAGAAGTCCAAAATGCAACACAACTAGATAAACTATTTGCCAAATTAAAAAAAGTTAAGGGAACACTTGATGTTTTTAGGGTGAAATCATAGATGAGAGCTATAGTACAAAGGGTATTGGAAGCAAGTGTCACTATTGATGGAAAGCTTCATTCTAACATCGATAAGGGACTTTTAGTCTTTTTAGCAGTTCATAATGATGACCAAGATAAAGACCTTGAATACATCTTGGATAAAGTATTAAATATGAGAATTTTTACCGATGAAAATGGCAAGATGAATAAATCGGTTCTAGACGTTGGTGCACAGATATTAGTAGTATCTCAATTCACATTATTTGGTGATATTAGAAAAGGTAGAAGACCAAGCTTTACAGAATCGGCTAAGCCTGAAAAAGCGACATACTATTATGAGTTATTTTTAGAAAAATTAAGAGAATCTGTTGAGACAGTAAAAAGTGGTGTGTTTGCAGAAGATATGAAGGTATCTTTGATTAATGATGGGCCTGTGACTATTCAACTAGATTCAACCAAGATATATTGAGGTAGTTATGAGAGTTATTAAAGACAATAGAAATCCAATGGGTACAAACTCGTATTTGGTAATTGATGATAATACAAAAGAATGCTATATCATTGATTGTGCTAGTAAATTAGAAGCATTTCAAAATATAATTGAGGAAGAAAACTTAAAGCTAAATTATATCCTATTAACTCATGGTCATTTTGATCATGTCATGGGTGCAGAATTTTTAAGAGATAAATATAATGCAAAAATAGTAGCTCATGTGGATGAAAAATCCATTTTGAATAATGAGAACTTAAATCTATCATCAATGATTAGAGCAAAAATTGAGTTTGATGCTGATATATATTTAGAAGGAGAAGAAGGTGTATTTGAGATATTCAAATACATTCATACTCCAGGTCATACAAAAGGTGGCGTATCTTTCTTAATAGAAGATAGAATATTTACTGGAGATACATTATTTGATAAATCAATAGGACGAACAGATTTTCCGACTGGAAACTATAAGACTTTGATTGATGTGATAAAACAAAAGATACTTGTATTAGATCCTGATACAATTGTTCATGCAGGACATAACGATGATACAACAGTGGGTGCAGAAAAAATGCACAATCCGTTTTTAATATAGAGGAGGAGCTAATGGATAGCTTAGGAAATTTAAAAAGATCGCATTATTGCGGTGACTTACGTATGGAAAACTTAAATGAAGAAGTGACTTTAATGGGATGGGTTCAAAAGTCTAGAGACCTTGGTCCCCTAATATTTGTTGATTTAAGAGACAACAAAGGAATCACACAAATAGTTTTTCGTAAAGAAGACAACGAAGAATTATATGAAAAAGCTAAGACATTAAAAAGTGAATATGTCATAGCAGTGACTGGAAAAGTATTTGAAAGAGAATCTAAGAATAAGGATATACCTACAGGAGATATTGAGATCATATCAAATGAATTAAGAATCTTAGATACTGCAAATACACCAAAGATATATATAAAAGATGATGATAATGTTTCTGAAGAAATGCGCCTTAAATATAGATATTTGGATTTGAGAAAGCCTCAAATGCAACATAATATGAGAATGCGTGCTGAGATATCAAAAGCCTTTAGAGACTTTCTTTATGATAATAACTTCTTAGAAGTTGAGACACCATTTTTAGGTAAACCAACTCCAGAAGGTGCTAGAGACTATGTCGTACCTTCAAGAGTAAACAAGAATTTATTCTATGCTCTACCTCAATCACCACAACTATTTAAACAAATGTTGATGGTATCAGGGATGGATAGATACTATCCAATCGTTAAATGCTTTAGAGATGAAGATTTGCGTGCTAATAGACAACCGGAATTTACTCAGGTTGATATAGAGATGTCATTTGTAAATATGGATGACGTGATCGCTATGAACGAAAAGCTACTTCAATACGTTTTTAAGAGAATTAAAGGAATTGATTTAGCATTACCATTAAACAGAATGAGCTATCAAGAAGCTATGGAAAGATTTGGTTCTGATAAGCCAGACCTAAGATATGGTTTTGAGATTAAAGATATGTCGCAAATAGTTAAATTAACTGATTTTGAATTATTCTCAAATTCATTAGCAGAAGGTAAGCAAATCAGAGGTATAAACTTTAATGGACTAGCTCAAAGCTATTCAAGAAAACAACTTGATAAACTTACTAAATACATGAAAGGCATAGGAGCAAGTGGCTTAATTTGGTTAAAATTAGAAAATGATAATACGATTAACTCAAGTATAAACAAAGCTCTTAATGAACAGTTCAATGAAGCTTTGCTAAATCTATTTGACGCTAAAGAAGATGACTTGATTTTAGTTGTGATAGATAAAGAATCAAAAGTACTAGATTACTTAGGAAATCTAAGAGTGCATGTAGCTAGTGAAAATGTTCAATTTAAAGATGATGATTTTGCTATTACTTGGATTGTCGACTTCCCATTATTTGAATATGATGAAGAAGAAGACCGTTATGTGGCAAAACACCACCCATTTACACATCCAGTTGATGAGGATATAGATAAACTTACTACTAATCCTCACGAATGTAGAGCAAAAGCTTATGATATTGTTATTAATGGAGATGAAATAGGCGGAGGTTCTATCAGAATCAACAACTCTGAATTACAAAATAAGATGTTTGATGCTTTAAGTTTGACTGAAGATGATATTAATAATAAGTTTGGTTTCTTTATAGAAGCACTTAAATATGGAACGCCTCCTCATGGTGGTATCGCTTATGGTTTAGATAGATTTGTTATGACAATGCTAAATGTAAATAATATTAAAGATGTTATAGCTTTTCCTAAGACTCAATCTGCTACAGATCCACTAACAAATGCTCCAACTTTCATTACTGAACAACAAATGGAAGAATTAAACATCGAATTTAGAGATGATTCAACAATTTAGTAGGACTATTAATCTTATAGGTGATTCTCAATATGAGAAAGTGGTCAATAAAAAGGTAATAGTTTTTGGCGTAGGTGGAGTAGGCTCAGCAACGATAGAAGCATTGGTAAGATTTGGATTTAAATCCATAACTTTTGTTGACTATGATCGTGTGGATATCTCGAATCTTAATAGACAAATATTTTCAAAATATGCCAATGTCGGCATGTTAAAATGTTTAGCTATGAAAGAAAGAATCCATGAGATTAATGATGATATAAAAGTAGATTATTTTATAAAGAAATTGGTCGATAATGTTGATCAATTTGAATTAAGCGAATATGACTATGTGGTTGATGCTATTGATATGATAACTGCTAAGCTTAATCTTATAGAATATTGCCATAAAAACAATATCAAAATCATATCGTCCATGGGTACTGGTAATCGAATTAGACCAGATTTGCTTACTATCACAGATGTATATAAGACAAAAAACGACCCTCTTGCTAAAGTAATGAGAAGAGAGTTGAAAAAAAGAAATGTTAAGAAATTAAAGGTTATTTGCTCAGAAGAGATTCCTATCACAAAATCGATAAGATCTGAGAATTCGAGTAAATCTACACCTTTTAGTGCTAGCTTTGTACCTCCAGTTTCTGGATACATGATAGCTGGCGATATAATAAAACCTTTTATAGAAGGAGCTGATTAAAATTTATAAACAAGGAATGGTTTCAAATGTAACTGGCGACAAAATAGAAGTAATAATGTCAAGAACGGCTGCATGTGGAGATTGCAGTAGTTGTGGTGGAGGATGTGAAGTAGAGACAATCAATTTGGATGTCGATAATAATATTAATGCTCAGATTGGAGACTTTGTGCAAATCCAATATAAGAGTGCTAATATGATTAAAACTACAGCATTACTATATATCTTCCCATTGATAATGATGGTTCTTGGTATATACTTTGGTTCTAAAGTTAGCTTAAATATACCTAAAGATTTACTAGATCTTGCCTCTTTTGGTTTTGGACTGGTGACTTTAGCTGTATCATTTTTAATAGTACATTTAATAGATAAGAGATTTAAGGTAAATAACCTTATTTCAATAAAAAAAATATCATGATTGGGAGTTAATTATGGAAAACCTTAGAGAGAAAGATTTAGAGATTTATGATTTAATTGGTCAAGAAAAGAACAGACAGTTTAACAATATTGAATTAATAGCTTCTGAAAACTTCGTATCAAAAGCAGTTCTTGAAGCTACAGGAAGCATCTTAACAAATAAGTACGCTGAAGGATATCCAAACAAAAGATACTATGGTGGTTGTCATGTGATTGATCAAATCGAACAGCTAGCTATAGATCGTGCTAAACAGCTTTTTAATGCTGAGTATGCAAATGTTCAACCACATTCTGGTTCTAGTGCTAACTTTGGTGCATACTTTGCTTATTTGAACCCTGGAGATAAAGTTTTGGGGATGAATCTGTCTGAAGGTGGACATCTAACACATGGATCGCCTGTAAATCTTTCTGGTAATTATTATGAATTTTCTCACTATGGTGTTGACTCAAAAACAGAGTTGATAAATTATGAAAATGTATACGATATTGCCCAACAAGTAAAACCAAAGATGATAGTGGCGGGCGCAAGTGCATATTCAAGGATAATAGACTTTAAGAAATTTCGTCAAATAGCTGATTCAGTTGATGCTATATTAATGGTTGATATGGCACATATAGCTGGTCTTATAGCTGCAGGATTACATCCTAGTCCTGTAGGAATAGCGGATGTTATTACTAGTACATCACATAAGACTTTAAGAGGTCCTAGAGGAGCTTTTATATTAGCTAATGAAGAAATGGGTAAAAAAATAAATAAGGCGAGGTTCCCAGGCACACAAGGTGGTCCATTAGAGCATGTTATCGCCGCAAAAGCTGTAGCTTTTAAGGAAGCTATGAGCGAGGATTTTAGGACTTATCAGAAAAATGTAATTAATAATGCTAAGACTTTAGCGAAAACATTTGAAGATGAGATAAGATTAGTATCTGGTGGTACAGATAATCATATCGTATTATTGGATGTATCAAGCATCGGTTTGACTGGTAAGCAAGCAGAGGCTATGCTTGATGAAGTAAGAATAACAACAAATAAAAATACCATACCAAATGAAAAACAAAGTCCATTTGTGACTTCTGGTATCAGAATAGGTACTCCGGCTATGACTACTAGAGGTCTTGGTGAGGAGGATATGATTTTGATAGGTAATTTAATCAAAGATACATTGTTAAGAAGAAAAGAAAAAGCAGAGATAATTAAGCAAGTAGAGGATTTAGTAAATAAGTATCCGCTTAATTATTAGAAAGGAGTTTTTATGCCAAGACCGATTATAGGTATCATAGGAAGACCAAATGTTGGCAAATCAACACTATTTAATAAACTCGTAGGTAAGAGATTATCTATTACTGAAGACACTCCAGGAGTGACTAGAGATAGACTTTATAGCGAGGTTGAATGGCAAAATAACAGTTTTGTTATCATAGACACTGGTGGTTTAGAGCTAGATGATTCTGGAAACTTTACTCAAGCGATTGAGTTTCAAGCAGATATAGCTATCGAATCGAGTGATCTAATATTATTTGTAGTTGATGGCAAGGAAGGATTAACTTCGTTAGATGAAGATATCGCTACGAAACTAAGAAGGTCGGGCAGAGAAATCATTTTAGTTATTAACAAAGTTGATACAAAAGATAATCCTCTTACCGTTTATGACTTTTATACATTAGGATTTGAAAATGTGGCTATCATTTCAGCTGAACAAAGCTATGGTTTAGGTGATCTATTAGATGATATAACACATAGATTTCCATATGATAAGACAAAAGAAGATGAGGAAAGATTAAATATTGCGATAATTGGTAAGCCAAATGTTGGTAAATCATCATTCGTAAATAGTTTACTAAAAGAAGAAAGAGTTATCGTTTCTAACATACCTGGTACTACAAGAGATTCTATAGATACAGAGTATGAAAGAAATGGAAAGAAATATAACTTGATCGATACAGCTGGTCTAAGAAGGCAAAGGTCTGTCGATACTAGGGTAGAGAAGTTCTCAGTAGTTAGGACCTACAATGCAGTTGATAGATCAGATATATGTTTATTCTTTATAGATGCCAGTGAAGGTATTACTGAGCAAGATTCAAAGGTTATTGGATATGCTCACAATATGAACAAGGCTTCTATAATTGTAGTAAATAAATGGGACCTTATAGAAAAAAATACACATTCTATGAGAAATTTTGAAGCAGAGGTTAGAAACAACTTAGGTTTTGCTAGCTATGCTCCAATTATTTTCGTATCAGTTAAGACAGGACAAAGAATTGATAAGTTATTTGAGATTATAGAACAAGTTGATGAAAACTATAGCTTTAGAGTAAGAACTGGAGTTATAAATTCTTTATTAAGAGATGCTATGCTTGTTAATCCACCGCCTACAAAGAAAGGTAAGCGATTAAAGATATTTTATATATCTCAAGTTACTACTAGACCACCTAAGTTTTTAATTTATGTAAATGATAAAGAACTATTACATTTTTCATATGTAAGATTTATAGAAAATAAAATCAGAGAAAACTTTAACTTCGAAGGAGTACCAATTCAATTCGAAGCTAGAAATAGGGAGTTTAACGGATGATGTACTTTATAGTGGCGTTGGTTGCATATTTAATAGGTAATATTACTGGTTCATATATCATCAGCAAGACGGTTTTTGCTGAAGATATTAGAGAAAAAGGTAGTGGGAATGCAGGGACAACTAATATGCTAAGGATTTATGGCTTATTACCTGGTATACTTACTTTAGCTATCGATATGGCAAAAGGGTATTTAGCAGTTTATTTAGGGGCGTTAATTGAGCCTCAATACGGTTCATACATTGCTGGTCTTTTTGTAGTTATAGGACATATATGGCCGGTAGTTCTTAAGTTTAAGGGCGGAAAGGGGATGGCTACATCTGCTGGTGTTTATCTATATCATACACCTTGGATGTTGTTAATTGCTTTAGTATTATTTTTCTTAATTAATATTATTGGAAAGATAATGTCTCTAACTTCACTTATACTTGTAGTATTTGCCACTATATATATCTTTATATTTCACAATAATGACTATTTCTTAATGGCTTTAACGGTGCTACTAGCTATTATGGTTTTTTATAGTCATAGAACCAATATAAAGAGACTATCAGAAGGAAACGAGAATAAGATTACTATAAAAAAATAGGAGGTATCATGAAAATTTCTATTCTTGGTGGTGGTAGTTGGGGAACTGCCATGGCCTACAATCTGTCACATAAACATGATGTGATAATGTATATAAGAAATAAGGAAAATGCTTGTGAGATCAATGATCATCACGAAAATAAGAGATACTTACCAGGCTATATATTGCCTGATAATATTAGTGCTACTAGTAATATCGAAGAGGTTTTAGGTAATAAGATAATAATTAATGCTATTCCTACACAAAACATAAGAAGCATGTTAGAACAATTTAGCGATAAATTTAAGGAAGATTCTATCATAGTTAATCTTTCCAAAGGTATCGAGAAAAGTACTAGCAAAAGAATTTCAGAAATTTTTAAAGAATATTTACCAAATAATACTTTTGCTGCATTATCTGGTCCTTCTCATGCTGAGGAGGTTATCATTGATAGCCCTACTTCAATAGTTGTGGCTTGTGAAGATGAGGATGTTGCTAAGTTTTTACAAAAAGAGTTATCAACTGACAATTTAAGAATATATACAAATACTGATGTCGTAGGTGTTGAATTTGGTGGAGCGGTTAAAAATGTGCTTGCCCTTGGAATTGGTATGATTGATGGACTTGGATTTGGTGATAATCCAAAAGCAGCGATGATGACTAGAGGTATCCATGAGATGGTTAGATTTTGTATGGAAATGGGTGGAGATAGAAATACCCTTTACGGTCTTGCAGGTCTAGGCGATTTAATCGTTACTGCTACTTCTAGACATAGTAGAAATAGAAAAGCTGGAGAACTTATAGGTAAAGGTCATACTGTTGATCAATTAGAAAATGAGATAAACATGGTAGTTGAAGGTATACCAACTACTAAAGCATTGAAAAATATTAGTGAACAAAGACATATTTATATGCCTATTACTAATATAATTTATAAGATTTTGTATGAAAATCTTGATTTAGCTGAAGCAACAGCAATGCTAATGCAAAGAGCAAAAAAAGACGAATTTGATTTTTAGAGGTTTAAATGAAAATAGGAAAATTTAAGGTAAAATTAAAAACAATTATCATAATATTGGTATTCCTATTTATCATTTATTGGTTATATGGGATAGTAACTTCATATGTCAAAAAAAGTAATATATATAATATAGAAACTATGGATTTCAAAGATATTGAAATACAATCTCAAGCTTTAGTTGTATTTGATGAGTATGTCTACGATATATTTGATAACACTAAATTGAATATCGATTCTAATAGAATTATTCGTAATGGTGAAGGGGTAGATGAGACTATTAGCGTTTCAGCAAACTCTAATGCTACAGATATAGAAAACTATCTAAAGTCGACAATACCTCAACCTGCAGAGAATGATACACAAGAAGAAGATGAAAAAGATGAAGAAGAAGTTATCAAACCTACTAAATCTTCTTCCAAAGATGATTTAGTATCATCTATCCAAAGAAACAGTATAAAAGAACTTAATTTGGACTTTCTAGATAGTATCAATGTAAAGAAATCGCATTTACTAACTAAGCAAAAAGAAGTTGATGAATTCATAAAAAATAAGATTGTTGCTTTAGAAAAATCTGGATACTTGTCCAATAAACTAGATGGATATGAGACTATACTTAATAGCGATACTTTAGATGAAATCGAAGCAGATTACTTTACTATCAAGACTTTAGAAGATCAATATATCGATGGACTTAAATATGTTAATAATAAGAAGTATCAATTATTAGTTAAGTTAGATGATTATGATAGGATAAAAGATTTCAACTTTTCAGATATCACAATCAAACTTAATAATGAACCTTATCTAGTGTCTAAATATAATATAAAAAGAGATAAATACGACAATGTTTACATCATATTTGATATGTTTGAAGGTTTAGAAAAGTTAAAGGATAAGCGTCTAGTAGATATAACAATTCATCTTGATAGGATAAATTCATTGAAAGTACCAAGTAAATCAATTTTCAAAAAAGATGGACAACTTGGAGTCTATACTATAATGAATGGTATCGTCCGATTTGCACCTGTTAAAGTAATTTATGAACAAGATAATATAAGTTATATTAGACATCAAAAAGCTGATATATTTACTAAGGCTTATCTTGACTTAGTTTATATGAATAATACAAGATTTAATAATGATTCCGATAATCCGAATTATATCAACATATATGAGTTAAAAGAATTCTCAAAAATCATATTAGATCCAAATTCTGTAAAGGAAGGTGATACTTATTAATCTTGAAAAAAATATTCTAGACATCAAAGCGCAAATAGGAGATAACGTTAAACTTGTAGTAGTGACAAAAACGATTGAGGATGACATAGTATCAAAACTTACTTTATTTGGAGTAAAAGATATTGGAGAAAATAAGGTTGATCAATTATTAGGTAGAAAAAACTTATACGGGGATATTTACAACTATCATATGATAGGAAGACTACAAACCAATAAAGTTAAATACCTCATAAATTGGGTTAATTTGATTCATTCCCTAGATCGTTTGAGTTTAGCAAAAGAGCTAGAAAAACAAGGTGCTAAACATAACTTTATATTTAATTGCTTGATTCAATTGAATATATCAAAGGAAGATAGCAAGACAGGTATATACTTAGAAGATTTGGATGATTTTATTGAACAAATAAAGGACTTTAAGTTCATTAATGTTAGAGGCTTTATGACTATGGCTCCATTTGATGTCACAGACGATATATTGAATGATGTATTTTCTAAAGCAAAAAAAACATTCGATAAATATCGCCAAATGGGGTATAATAATTTTAATATTGAGTATCTATCAATGGGAATGTCACAAGATTATAAGACTGCTATTGAAAATGGCTCAAACATGATAAGAATTGGAACAAAATTATTTAAATAAATAGGAGGATTTATGTCTTTTTGGGATAAAGTAAAAGAATTTGTCGGTGTAGAAGAAGATTACATAGATGACGATTTTTATGAAGATTATGACGACTTAGAAGATAGCAGGTATTATAGTGAGGATAAATTAGAAAATGCCTCAGAATATGAAAAGGCTCAAGAAGCTGTAGATAAAGATGTTACTACATCATTCAAAGCTGAATCAAAACCAAGCTATAAACCAGAAGCACCAGTAAGAAATGAAAGAGAAACAAGTTCTAGAAGGGAGGATAGAGTTTCTAAAAGAGTGAACTATACAAGTACTCAAAGAGATTCTAACAGTAAAATGTTTGTAAGTATTAAAGAACCATTAACATATGAAGACGCAAAGCTTGTCCTTGATGATATCATGGAAGGTAAATCAGTTATATTAAACTTAGAAATGCTAGAACAAGATAAGAAAACTCAAATTTTCTATTTCGTAAGTGGTGGATTATATTCATTAAAAGGAACAATTCAAAATGTTACTAAAGACATTTTTGTACTTGCTCCACAAGGTGTTGAGATTGACGGAGCTATTAAATCAGAAATCTCAAAAACAAACCTTTATCAAATCTAATTAATAGGATATGAGAGAGCTGTCTATACAGCTCTTTTATTTATTTATAAGTGAAAGGATTTATATGAATCAATCTTTAAATTTTTTGAAAGATGAAAATTCAAAACTCCTATATAAAAAGTATCTAGATATAGCATCTAATCTTTATTATGGTGAAGTGGCAAAAACAAAGTTTCTTGACCCAAATGAACAGTCTATAGTAATATCTATCTTAAATAGATATGATTTAATTTATAAACTTTATGAATCCTATAGTGGATGTGAGCGAAAACTGATATATTTTTCAAGCGATAACTTCAGCTTAGATGACTATATCAAAGATGATGTATCTGTTTTATATATCCGTTCTAGAGGCCATAATTTAAGCCATAGAGACGTATTAGGAGCGTTAATGTCTACTGGTATAGAAAGAGAACTAGTCGGCGATATAGTGCTTAATGATGATTATATAGAAGTCAATGTATTGTCTGACATAGAAGATTATATAAAGTTTAATTTAGAATCTATAAAAAGGCTAAATGTAAATTTTGAGACTAAGGATAGTGTATATATGGATGAAAGTCTTATTGAGTATGAAGATAAGATGGTTACCATAAGTTCTCTAAGATTAGATGCATTTTTATCATCAGTACTAAATATGTCCAGATCATCTGCTAAGACATTAGTACAAAGAGATTTTGTAAAACAAAATTATGTAATTGAATCTAACCCTTCTTCTATAGTTTCCATTGGGGATTGTATATCAGTTAGAGGGTATGGGAGATATTATTTTAACGAATTTTTAGGAACAACAAGAAAAGAAAAGCAGAGAATATCTGTAAGAAAGGTATTATAGGTGATATATGTATATAGTAATTACTTTAATCGCATTAATTCTAGATCAAGTGACAAAGTATCTAGCAATAGTTTATTTAAAAGGTCAACCAGCTATAAAAATTATCGACAACTTCTTGTATTTCACATATTTAGAGAATAAAGGGGCTGCTTTTGGCATGCTTGATGATAAACCTATGTTCTTTACTATATTTGCGAGTGCATTTATATTGTTTATGATTTTCTATTTGTTAAAAAATCGTAATGAAATTGGTAATTTTTACAAGTTTGGATTTGTTATGATTATTGTAGGAGCTTTAGGAAACTTAATAGATAGGATAAGACTTGGATTTGTTGTAGATTTTATCTTTTCTCCATTAGGTGGACTATATGACTTTCCTGTATTTAACTTAGCAGATGTCTATCTAACTGTAACAGCCATACTATTATTGATTTATGCATTTTTCTTTGATAAAGAAGAAAAGGACAAACAATGAGTAAAGCTTGGCAATATATTATTGAAAAAAATTTAAATAAAGACAGATTAACCGAAATAATCAGTAATGTAGATTCAAAAAGAGCATTAACAGATGTATATCCTCCTAAAGATGAGGTGTTTAATTTCTTAAAGTTGACTGCGTTTGATGATATAAAGGTTGTCATAATTGGACAAGATCCATACCATCAACCTGGTCAGGCCAATGGATTAGCTTTTTCTGTAAATGATGGGATCAAGTTCCCACCATCTTTAAGAAATATTTTTATTGAGCTTAACTCTGATTTAGGTATCGATATCCCCAAAAGTGGTAATCTTACTTCATGGGCTAAGCAAGGTGTTTTTTTGATTAATTCAACACTTACTGTTGAAAAATCTCAGCCTAACTCACATAGTAAGTTTGGATGGGATGAATTAACTGACTTTTTAATCGAGTATATCTCAGATAATAAAGAAAATGTAGTTTTCATTTTACTTGGGAAATTTGCACAGTTAAAAAGACCTCTTATTAAATCCAAAAAACATCTAATCTTAGAAACTAGTCATCCATCTCCATTTTCTGTACGTAGAGGATTTTTTGGCAGTAAAATATTTTCTAAAACAAACGAATACTTATTGGAAAATGGCATAACTCCAATAGATTGGAGACTATCATGATAATAAAAGTAGATATTGATGAATTTGAAGATATAAGAATTGATGCTTACCTTGCCGATTACTTAGAAGATTATTCAAGAACGAAGCTTTCTAAACTCATTAAAGAAAATAAGGTACTAGTTAATCAAAAACCTATAAAACCAAAGTATATAGTCAAAGAAAATGACATAATAGAATTGGACTTAAAAGATTTAGAGATAAAGCCAATAGAGGCGCAAGATATTGTCCTTGATATCATCTATGAAGATGATCATATAGCTATAATCAATAAACCTATTGGTATGCTAACTCATCCCACTACCGTAATTAGAGATAATACCTTGGTAAATGCATTGATGTATCATTTTAAAGAATTGAGTATGGTCAATGGGGAAGAAAGAGCTGGGGTAGTTCATAGACTTGACTTTAATACTTCAGGGCTTATGATAATCGCTTTAAGTGATGATGCTGGTTATAAGCTAAAAGAGATGTTTTCAAATAGACTTGTTAATAAAAAATACAGAGCAATTGTTATAGGCAGATTGAATAATGACGAAGGAATTATTGAGACAAATATTTCTAGAAGTCAAAGAAATAGAAAGCTTATGGAAGTAAGTCCAATCGGGAAGTATGCTAAAACTGGATACAAGGTACTAAAGACAAATGGGGCATACAGCTATTTGGACTTAGATTTATATACTGGAAGGACTCATCAACTAAGAGTTCATCTATCACATATAAAACATCCTATACTAGGCGATAGGGACTATGGCGGGATGACAAAACAGTTTAGTATAGATCATCAATTACTTCAATCATATAGCCTTGAGTTTAGTCATCCAATAACAAAAGAAAGATTAAGTTTTCAGATAGAAGAAAGCTCCGATATAAAAAAATATAATGAAATAATTTTTAAGGAGTAAATATGTATTCTAGCACAAAAACTATCGAAATTAACGGGCTAACAAGCAGTATTATTGATATAGAAGCAAACATATTTAATGGTATGTTTGCTTTTTCTATTGTTGGTTTAAAGCAAAGTAAGAGTAAAGAAACAAAAGAGAAGATTATCTCATGTTTAAAAAACTTAAATATGAGGTTACCTAACAAAAGAATAGTCGTAAACTTTTCAAAAAACAAGGCATTTGTTAATGAGGATTACTATGATTTACCTATTTTGATCTCACTTCTTAAATCGCTTAAAGTAGTAAAAGAAGTAGGTGAAATGGTCTTTGCTGGGCAGATAAATCTTAATGGGGACTTAATTCCTTTAGTAAATCCTTATAGGATTATAAAAGAGGCTATGGATAAAGGAGTCAAGAATCTTATCATTCCTTATGATGAAAATATATTCAACTTTGAAAAAGATGGAATGAAAATATATTATGCAAAAAATATCTATGAAGTCCTTGATTTTCTAAATCATGGCATATCAGTATCTCATATAAAGTCATACAATTTTAATTCAGATTCGTCAAATATCACATCAATTAGTATAAATGATATAGTTGGACAAAAAGCTTTGATCCGTGCGTTGATCATATCGCTTGTAGGAAGGCATCATATACTGGTATCTGGTGTATCAGGTGCTGGAAAATCAATTTCTATAGAAGCGATTAAATCAATACTTCCTGAATGTTCTAATCCAGAGAAGCTATACATTAATGCTTTTAATCAAGATTCATCCAATCAATTTCTATATAAGCCTCTAATACTCAAATCGCTACCAAATATTAAACTTAAAGATTTTATAGGAAATGCTAAACATCTAGGTTTAATAGTAAAATCCGCTAAATCTTTTCTATATATGGATGAGATAAACACATATTCAAAAGCAATCATAGATAATTTAAGAATACCTATGGAAAATAGAGAGATTGATTATCAGGATAATGAAGAAACCATTTATGCAAATTGTGATTTCACTCTAATAGCATCTATGAATCCATGCCCATGTGGAAATCTAGGTAGTGATATAAATAAGTGTACTTGTACTCTAGCTCAAATAGGTAGATATCAAGACAAGGTTAATAAACCTTTAGAGGATAGATTTCATTTAAAAATAAGAGTAGAGCCTGTAAATTTACAAAAGGATACTAAAAGCGAATATGATCTAGAGGATATATCAAAAAACATAAAAAGGGCTTGGAATTTACAGAAAAATAGGTATAATAATGTAGTTGGCATGTACAATGGAAGACTTACAAAAAACGAAGTTGATGAATATATCAAAATTGATTCATCACTTTTAGTATTAATAGATGATTTGATACATTTCTATAACTTATCCATGAGAATTAGATCTAATATCATTGCAGTTGCGAGAAGTATCGCTGATTATGAAAATTCTAAAGAAATTCAAGAAAAGCATATATACGAAGCTTTCAATTACCAAAAATTTTGATACTAATATTAATACAATTTTTTGCGTATTCAGTGAAAACGTGCTATACTTAAACATGAATATATATAAAAGATGGAGGCAAAAATGATTTCAGCAAACGATTTAAGAAAAGGTATGACTTTCGAGTATGATAACGATGTTTACCAATTGGTAGATTTTCAACACGTTAAACCTGGAAAGGGCGCAGCCTTTGTTAGAGCAAAAATTAAATCTGTTATGTCTGGCGGTACTAAAGATGTTACTTTTAACCCTAATGACAAATTTAATGAAGCTAGAATAGAGAATAAAGAAATGCAATATTTATATAATGATGGTACTCTTTATTACTTTATGGACCAAGAAACTTATGAACAAATTCCTCTTGATTATGAAGCAGTTGAAGAAGCTATCAAATATATCAAGGATAATGATTTTGCACAAATAAGATTTTACCAAGGTAAACCATTCTCAGTAGAAGCACCAAACTTTGTTGAGTTAGAAGTAACTGATACAGAGCCTGGATTCAAAGGTGATACAGCACAAGGAGCTACTAAACCAGCTATCTTAATCACAGGTGCAAAGATAAACGTTCCATTATTCGTTAATATTGGTGATGTAATTAAAATCGATACTAGAACGGACGAATATTTATCAAGGGTTTAATTGATGAATAGAAGTAGCCAAAGGCAATGGATAATTAAGATAATTTTTCAAATGGACTTTAATGAAGAGTCAAACATTGATGAAGTCTTGATAAATCACGAGTTAGAAAATGAACCATTTATAAGAGAATCGGTTGTTTCTATCTTAGAGAATCAAGAACAAATAGACTCCTTGATAAGCGATAATCTTACATCTTGGACAATCGATAGGTTACCAAAGATTGAAAAAGCTATATTAAGGACATCAGTAAATGAATTTATCATTCAAAAATCTGTTCCAGTACAAGTGTCTATAAATGAAGCTGTAGAGATAGCAAAACAATATTCAGATCAAGACTCATATAAGTTTATCAACGGAGTATTGTCTGCAATCGCAAGGAAGCATCATGGTTAAGCCAATTGGCGTTAAAGTATTAAATCAATACATTAAAAGAGAGCTAAGCGTTGATCCTATATTAAGAAATTTATATGTCTTAGGAGAAGTAACTAATCTAAGAGATAATAGATATATTTATTTTGACTTAAAGGAAGATGATGAATTAATCAATTGTGTATCCTTTACAAAAAACGAGTTTAATATTCAAAATGGCGATAAGATTTTAGTATCTGGTTCTTTAACTACATATGCTAATGCAAGTAGGTACCAGATCCATGTAAAGAATATTGAAAAAATTGGTGAAGGCGATAGTTTTGTTCAATTAAATAAATTAAAGGAAAAGTTGTTTGCACTTGGCTATTTTGATCAAATCAGAAAAAAACAGATTCCTGATTTTCCAATTAATATTGGGCTCATAACAAGCGATAAATCAGCTGCCATAAGAGATTTTCTTTTAATATTAGAAAATAATTATCCAATAGCAAATATTTCACTGTATTCAACTAGAGTACAGGGAAATCTAGCTGCTAATGACATCATTAAAGCTATAAGATTTTTGGACTCAAAAAATTTAGATTTAATTGTGTTAACACGTGGAGGTGGTTCAAATGAGGATTTATCAATTTTCAATGACGAGATGATAGCTCATGAGCTTTTCAAAGCGCAAACTCCGATTATTTCTGCGATAGGTCATGAGATAGACTTCACCATATCCGACTTGGTTTGTGATCTTAGAGTCTCAACACCTACAAAAGCAGCAGAATTTATCGTTGAAAAGTTTGTAAACAGTAAATCAACTATAGAAAACCTAAATTTATTTAATAAACAAATAATACTAGAAAAGGTTAATAGAGTACTAAATATTGTTGAATATTATCATTTAAGCAATGAGAAACATTCGCCTATAAATATATTGCAAAATAGAATTTTGCTATTAGACAATATTAATTCAAATAATAATTCTAGTATTAAAAATTTTCTTTTTAAACAAGAGCGAAGACTTAATGAGCTAAATAGTGATATTGAAAGGTCTTTTGCTAAATTACTTGATTTGAACTTGATGAAAGTTAAGGACTTAGACGATAATTTTGTAGATATTGAGAATTTGAAAATCGGAAATAAATATTATCTGTTTAATGATAATGTTAGATATAAGATTGAGATATTGGAGAGAGATGATGATAGATAAAAAGGATTTTGAGTTGTATTTTGAAAAATACAAAAGTATATCTGAAAGCTTAAGAAATGAGAATATTAGCTTAGAAGAGGCTATGACCTTATATAGACAAAGCAAAGAGATTTATGCTAAGTTAAAAATGGTATTAGAAGAATCAAAGCTAGAGATTGAAAGTTTTAAGGAATAGGAATGTTTAGAGAGTATAATGAAATTTTAGAAAGATTTAATGATAAGTTTATCGACTACTTCAATAATGAAGATGATTTTAGTCAGGCGCTAAACTATTCAATTAAAGAAGGAAAAAGGATTAGACCTATCATTCTTCTTGAGATTTATAAAATGATTACTGGCAAGGATATAACTGAAAGAGAAATAGATTTTGCCATCGCTCTTGAATTTATTCACAATTATTCGTTGATTCATGACGATTTACCAGCTATGGATAACGATGACTTTAGAAGAGGACGACCTACATTGCATAAAGAGTATAGGGAAGATATTGCGATCCTAGCAGGAGATGCACTACTTAACTATGCTTATGAAATAATGCTTAGTCAAGCAATTACATCAAAAGATAACAATAGCATGATTCAAGCCATAAAAGCCTCAAATGCCATAGCTCAACAAGCTGGCATAAAAGGTATGATAGGTGGTCAAGTAATTGATGTCTTGGAGCTATCTAATACTAAAGAAGATATATTGAAAATGTATACCGGTAAGACTTGCGGCTTAATCATAGCTGCGACTACAGCTGGTGCTTATCTGGCAAATTGTAGTGATGAAGTGTTAAATGATATGCAAAGACTTGGATTGAATATCGGACTAGCATTTCAGCTACAAGATGATTTACTAGATATTGAGCAAGACGAAAAGATACAAAAGCTAACTTATATATCTTTTAGTGATGTTAACCAAACAAAAGATAAGATAAATGAAATAACAAATGACGCGATTGAGATTCTAAACAAATATGAAAATAATGAGTTTATGATCTCTCTGTTAAATTACTTAGTGAAAAGGAGATATTAAGGTGAGATATGAAAAAATATGATAGACAACGTTTGATTCTATCCTTGATAGAACATCATAACACAGAAACACAAGAAGAACTTGCTGAATTACTAAAAGAAAATGGCGTAACAGCTACACAAGCCACTATCTCTAGAGATATAAAAGAATTAAGAATAACAAAAGTACAAACTCCTGATGGATTATATAAATATACTGTATTAGATACTATGCATGACAGTTTAAACGAAAGATTAAACAAGATTTTCAAATCTTCAGTATTAAGCTTAAAGATTAATAACGACATGGTAATCTTGAAGACTATATCATATACAGCTACAGTTTGTGGTTGGACTATAACTAATGCAAAAATCGAAGGTATCGCTGGTATTATCACTGGTCATGACACTATATTTATATCAATTGAAGAAGGTCATAATCCTGAAGATGTAGTTCAAAAGATTAGGGATATATCACTATAATATGTTAACAAATCTATATATCAAGAATTTCGCTTTGTTTGAAGAACTAAGCGTTGATTTTGAAGATGGTTTAAACATTATTTCAGGTGAGACTGGAGCAGGAAAAAGTATATTAATAAATGCTATAAGTTTATTGACTGGATCTAGGATTAACAAGGGATTTTTGGGTAAATTCTCCGATCATACCATCGTTGAAGCATCATTTAGCGTTGATGATAAACTTAGTTCAATATTAAAAGCTAATGATATTGACCCTGAGGAGAATATAATCATTACTAGAAGATTTACTGAAACATCCTCTTCAATCAAATTAAACAATAGGCCTATTAGTCTAAGTTTATTAAACTTAATAGCTCAAGATTTAATTGATATACACGGACAACATTCACAATTAATCGTATTGAATAAATCAAATTATATTTCCATTATTGATGCTTTTGATAAAAATACTGAAGTATTTAAATCAAATATCAAGGATAATCTTAAACAGATTAAACAAATACAAAAAGATTTAAGCGATATAGATATTGATGAAGATCAGGCTCTTCGTGAGCTAGATTTATTGAATTTTCAAATTGATGAGATAGAATCTTTTGATTTTGAAAACTATGATGAAGAAGAATTCTCGAATGAGCATAAACGATTATCAAATCAAACGCAGATAATTGAGGGACTTGAGTATATTAATGGTGTTTTCAATGAAGGTTATCATAGAAAATCCATGAAAGATTATAGTAACGAAATTTATTCAAAGCTTACTGACATTAGCGAGTTTGATAGTAATTTGAACGAATATTTAACTCGATTTACCGATATTAGAGAGAGTATAAACGATTTATCTAGAGAGATTGAATCATATTCTTATACTCTTGATTTTGATGAGCAAAGACTTTTAGATTTAGAAAATATTTTTTCTTCTCTTCAAAATCTTAAAAGAAAATACGGTAAGGATGTTGAGGACATTAAAGAATTTTTGAGTATTGCTAAACAAAGAGTCAAAACTCTTAACAATATTGAACAGATACGTTTAGACATGCAAAATCAAATTATCAGATTAGATAAGTCTAATATTGATATCGCTAAAAAGCTATCTGATATAAGAAAAAATGTTGTTGTTTCCTTAGAAAAAAATATCGTATCTGAATTGGAAGATATGAATATGAACAATCTTCAGTTTAAGATTGACATAACTAAATCCGATATTATCACAGATACAGGCTATGACCAAATTGATTTTATGATATCCACGAATAAAGGGCAAGATTTAAAAAGTCTAAATACTGTAGCCTCTGGTGGTGAGATATCTAGGTTCATGTTAGCATTAAAAGCTGTACTTGCTGATTACGAACAAGTACAAACAATTGTATTTGACGAGATTGATACAGGAATAAGTGGAAAGACAGCTAATGTAGTAGGAAATAAGCTTGCTAAAATAGCTGATAAGAGACAATTAATAGTAATAACACATTTACCACAAATAGCAAGCAAGGCAAATGCACATTATTTAATTGATAAATATACTAAAGAATCAAGTACGATATCAAATGTGTATAAACTAGATGAAGACAAGAAAGTAATGGAGGTTGCAAGGCTTATAAGCGGCTCAAATATCACTCAGGCAAGTATCAAATCGGCTAGAGAGTTGATAGAGCAAGCATAGTCAAACTATTATGGATAATTACCAATTAATAAAAGAACACACTATTAAATCAGAGAAAATTTATGAAGGTAAGATTATTAAAGTCAGAGTAGATACGGTTGAACTACCTAACAAAATCTATGCTAAACGTGAGATAGTTGAACATTCAAGAGGCGTTGGTATAGTAGCTATCACAAAAGATCAAGAAATTATTTTGATTAAACAATATAGAAAAGCTATTGAAGATGCTATTTATGAGATACCTGCAGGTTTAGTAGATGTTGGTGAATCACTGCAAGAAGCAGCTGTAAGAGAGTTACAGGAAGAAGCAGGGCTTAAGCCACTTTATACTGAACTTATAGCAGAAGCATATGCATCACCAGGCTTTACAGATGAAAAGTTATCAATATTCTTTACTGACGAGTTAGAAGAGTCAAGATTAGATTTGGATGAAACTGAATTTTTAATAAGTGAAAAAGTACCTCTTAAAAAGGCAATAGATATGTTAGAAAATTTTGAGATAAGTGATGCTAAGACAGTTATTGGTATCTTATATGCAGCAAGGAAATACGGTCTATGACAGAATTAATTTTTACAGCTATAGCATTATTATTTACCGTGATAACTCATGAAGTCGCTCATGGTTATGTAGCATACTTAAATGGTGATAGTACTGCATTAAATGCTGGAAGACTCACATTCAATCCAATAAAACATGTGGATCCAATGGGGTTAATATTTTTAATACTTTTTAAGTTTGGATGGGCTAAGCCTGTTCCAATAGATGAGCGCAATTTTAATAATCGAAGATTGGGCTTGTTTTTGGTGTCTATAGCTGGCGTTAGTGTAAACTTTTTGACTGCTTTGATATCTCTTTTAATTATTGTATTATTTGCTCCAAAATTAGGTATATTTGTACAATTATTTAATCTATTAGCCATATATGGATTGTTCTTTATGGTATTTAATCTAATCCCAATACCACCTCTTGATGGTTCAAAAGTATTGGCAAGTTTTTTACCTGTTAAGTTTCAATACATTATCTACAGATATGAAAGATATTTCTATATTTTCTTGATGGCAATGTTAGTCTTTAACAGAGAGACTCTATTTGTCTCTAAGATAGTTCAAAGTATATATATGTTTATTTTGAACGGATTATTAAATATTGTTGGGTAAATATTATGATTAATGTAACTACGGGTGAGTTTTACGGACCTTTTGACTTATTGTTAGAATTGATAGAAAAATCAAAGATGGATATCTATGATATCAATATTTCAGAAATAACTAATTCTTATATAGAAAAAATAAATACAATAGACATCCCATCCGATGAACTAACTGACTTTATACTAATTGCTGCTACGCTATTGGCTATTAAGACAAGAAGCTTAGTAAAGGATAGTATAGAAGTCCAAGAAGAAAATGATGACGAGATTAGTAAAGATGAGCTAATTAGAAGGCTTGTCGAATACAAAAAGATTAAAAAGGTAATCATATATCTTAGGGAGTTTGAAAAAAGGGGAATGTCCAAATACGCCAAAGTTCAGGAAGATTTACTTCCTTATGCTAGCGATGTTGAAGACAATATTGTTTTTGATGTAGAAGTATTAAAGATGACTTTGGAATCTTTGATTTTAAAATCAAGTCTACAAGATGAGTTTAAGGTAGAACGTATACTTAATATAGAAGAATACTCGCTTGAAGAATATAATGAAAAAATTAAAATAGATATTTTCAAGAAAAAGGTAATTAGCATCTCATCGATGTTAAAGATGGTCGAATCAAAATCTGAGGCTATCATAATATTTTTATCTATACTTGAACTATCTAAACAAAACCAATTAACGATAAGACAAGATCATGATACAAAAGAAATAGTTATAGAAGCTGTTGGAAGTGAGATAAGTTATGAATGATAGAGAATATATAGCAATCATTGAGTCAATACTATTTATATGGGCTGAACCTATACATACTGATGAGATATCCAGAGTATTAGATTTGAGTAAAAAGGATACAAAAAGACTTATAGAACAAATGAAAGAAGAGTTTGAGCATTATAGACGTGGTCTTGTAGTAAATGATTATGATGGATATATACAACTAACTACTAGATCTGATTACGATTCATATATCTCAAAACTTGTTAAGAAAAATCGTAAGAGAACTTTAACCAATTCATCGATGGAAGTGCTAGCATTAATCGCTTATAAACAACCTATAACTAGAATCGAAGTTGATGATATAAGGGGAGTAAAGAGCTATAGTTCGATAGAAACACTTTTGAGTAAAGGTCTTATAAAAGAGGTGGGTAGGCTTGATAAGATTGGTAAGCCAATCCTATACGGAACTACACCAGAGTTTCTAGCTTTTTTTGATATAAGTAATTTAAAAGACTTACCTAGTGTAGAGCAAATAGAATTACTAGATGATTTTTTATTGGATGATGAAGATGAGAATTAATAAATACATTGCCAAATCGGGGATAGCTTCAAGAAGAAAAGCTGAACAATTTATCTTAGATGGTCAAATCACAGTAAATGGAGAAACCATATTTGATTTATCATATAGAGTTCAAGAAGGAGATATTGTCAGCTATGAAGGTCAAATTATAAAACCTATAGAACAAAAGTTTTACTTTATGCTAAACAAACCTATTGGTTATACTTCGACAAATGAGGACAAATATGCTGATAAGACTATTTTTGATTTGATAAATGAAAAGGTTAGACTTTTTTCTATAGGTAGATTAGACAAAGACAGTCGAGGATTAATCTTATTAACAAATGATGGTGATCTATATAATGCCATAATTCATCCAAGAAAAGTTGTATATAAAAGATATGAGCTAACTCTTAATAAAAGATTTAATGAAGAAGACATCATACATTTTACCCATGGGATAGATATAGGTGATTATCTGACTCAAAAGGCAAATATTATCCTTACAAAAAATCCTAAAAAGCTTTTTATTGAGATAAGCGAAGGCAAAAATAGACAGGTTAGAAGAATGTTTGATGTATTGGGTTATAGGGTTGAGGATTTAAATAGAGTTTCTATAGAAAAACTTAATTTGGGAGATTTACCCGTTGGTAAATATAGACCCTTAACAAATGAAGAGATAAAGTATTTATATACTTTATAGGAGAAAAAATGAGAATTGCAATTATTGGTGCTGGTCCAGCTGGAATGATGGCTGCTATCGCTGCTAAAAATGAAAACAATGAAGTCCATATCTTTGATAAAAATGAAAAGGTAGGAAAGAAATTATATATAACTGGAAAAGGAAGATGTAATATTACTAACGCTAAATCCATGCCAGAGGTTATGGAGCATGTTAGTACAAATAAGAAATTTCTCTTTTCCTCTTTTAATGTATTTACAAATAAGGATATCGTAACACTTCTAGAAGGCTACGGTCTTAAGACTAAAGTTGAAAGAGGTGATAGAGTTTTTCCTGAGTCTGATAAATCATCAGATGTGCTAAAAACATTTGAAAAAATATTAAGGGATAAAGGTATCAAAGTTCACTTGCATAGTCAGATAAACGAAATAAAGCACTATAACGGGTATTTTACCTTAAAAGGTAATATTGATAGCCTTGAGGCTAATATGTCTTTTGAGAGGCTAATAATCGCTACAGGCGGTATATCTTATCCTACTACAGGATCAACTGGAGATGGATTTAAGTTTGCTAAAAATTTTGGTCATAAAATTACAGAATTAAAGCCAGCATTAACAAGTATCATCCTTAATGATTCGTTTATAAAAGATCTTAAAGGCATTAGTCTGCGAAACATATCTTTTGGCTATACTATAAAGAATAAAAAGTATAACGATTTTGGTGAAATGGTATTTACGGATAAAGGTATCAGTGGTCCTATTGTATTAACAGTTTCTTCTAGGATGACTAAAGATGTTGGTAAGGTTAAGGATCTTTATATAGATTTAAAAGCTGCACTTGACTTAGAGACACTAGATAAGAGATTAGTCAGAGAACTTAGTGAAAATTCAACTAAAAATATCTCGACTATTTTAGAAAAGCTTACTATCAAGGCTTTAGTGCCTATCATATTAGATAAACTTGGCATTGATAATGATATCAAAGGACATCAAATCACTAAAGCGCAAAGAAGAAGTATAGCGGAAAAATTCAAAAGATTTGATATTAGCTTTAAATCGCTAGATGATGTTAAGTATGCTATAATTACAAGTGGTGGTATTAATGTTAAAGAAATTAATCCATCAACTATGGAAAGTAAACTGGTTAATAATTTGTATTTTGCTGGAGAAGTGCTTGATGTTGACGCCTATACAGGTGGCTATAACTTACAAATTGCTTATTCGACAGGTTATTTAGCTGGTATCAGTTCTAGTGTAAGGAGGGAAGATGTATAAATCTATCGCAATTGATGGTCCTTCGGGGGCTGGTAAATCAACAATTTCAAAAAGACTAGCCAAATGTATCAATTTTGAATATTTAGATACTGGAGCTATGTATAGAGCCTATACTTACTATTACTTGAAAAATAATATAGATATTGAAGATGAGAAACTTATTGAAAAGCATATAGATGATGTTAAATTAAGTATCGTAGAGGGTATTTTCTATATAGATGATGAAGATGTAAGTAAGCAAATTAGGTCTAAAGAAGTAACTCAAAATGTATCTTTAGTTTCTAGCTATGCTTCGGTTAGAGAAAAGTTAGTTCGAGAACAAAGAGAGATTTCTCAAAAATCTAATATTGTATTAGATGGAAGGGATATCGGTTCACATGTGCTTCCTGATGCATCAATTAAATTTTACCTAGATGCTACTGCCGAAGAAAGAGCAAGAAGAAGATATATCCAATTGAATGATGATAGCTTAAAGATGGAAGATATATTAGCTGATATTATTAGAAGAGATAATTTTGATAGTAGCAGAAAGATATCACCATTAGTAAAGGCAAAAGATGCTATTTTAATAGATAGTACAAACTTAGAAATTGAACAAGTAATTGATTTAATGATAAAGTATTTAGGAGAATACGATGTTATATAATATTATATATTATCTATTTAAGCCTCTTTTTATCCTATTATTCTTTTTTAGGGTAGAAAATAGGCCAAAAGGTGAATTACCTGAAAGATTAATATTATGCTCAAATCACATAAATCTTTTAGATCCATTAGTGTTAGCAGTTAGCACTAAAAGAAAAGTACACTTTCTAGCAAAAAAAGAACTATTTAAGAAGGAATGGTTTGCTAAGATTTTGAGGTCTTTAGGAGCTATACCTGTGGATAGAAACGCCATAGACTTAAAAGCGATCAAAGCTTCAGTTAGCGTATTAAATGAAAACAAGTATCTTGGTATTTTTCCAGAAGGTACCAGAGTCAAAGAAGTTAAATATGAAAATATTAAAAATGGAATATCATACATCGCATTAAAAGCAAATTCTGATATTCAACCAGTAGAGATAGTAGGAAGATACATACCATTTAGTGGTCTTAAATTAGTATATAAAGATTTAATCAAGATAGATAATTATAAGGAAATGCCAAAAAATGATGCGTATCAACAAATAGCACTAGATGTTTACAAGGCAATTTACGATATAGTTTAGAAATAAATGCTATATTTTTGTGAAATTGTAAAAAATATATGAAAAAATGTATATGTATTGTAAAAAAGTGTAATATTTTTTTGCAATACATTTCTTTTTGTTATACAATATTAAAAGACAGTGGGTAATTATGCCTATCTGAATTAGTAGGAGGTCGTCAACAGAATGGACAATTTTAGCAATGAAGAATTTATGGAACAAGTAAAGGACAGTATGATTAGGATTTATCCTAAAGATATTGTTAAAGGTAAGGTAATTAATGTAAAAAACGATGAAGTTTTTGTAGACATTAAATATCGTGCAGACGGAATCATCAAATTAGATGAGATGTCAAAAGAAGAAGCTTTAGATCCAACTAAAGCATTTACAGAAGGCGAAGAAATAGACGTTTTTGTAATCAAATTAGATGATGGAGAAGGAAACGTAGCATTATCTACTAGAAGAGTAGAAGGTTTAAAGAATTGGAAGAAACTATTAGAAGCATTTGAACAAAATCAAGTAGTTCAAGCGGAAGTTACTGGAGAAAATACTGGCGGCCTTGTAGTTAACGTTATGGGAATCAATGGATTTATTCCTGCATCACAAATTACAACATATTTCGTAAAGAACTTCAAACAATTCTTAGGTCAAACTCTAGATTGTAAGATCGTAAGCATCGATGAAAAGAAGAAAAGAGTTGTATTATCAAGCAGAGTAATTCAAGAAGAAAAGCTTGATGGAGTTTGGGAAAAAATCGTTGTAGATGAAAAGGTATCTGGAAAAGTAGTAAGAATCGTTGATTTTGGTGCTTTTATAGACCTTGGTGGAGTTGATGCTCTAGTTCATGTTTCTGATATCTCATGGGACAGAATAGAAAAACCATCTGATGTTTTAGAAGTTGGTCAAGAAATCGAAGCTTTAGTACTTAAAGCAAATAGAGAAAAGAATAGAGGTTCTCTAGGATTAAAACAACTTCATGAAAAACCTTTCGATTTATTTGTTAACTCAAATAAAGTAGGAGATGTGGTTAAAGGAACTGTAGTTAATTTATTAGACTTTGGTGCTTTCGTTAGATTAGAAGAAGGCGTTGAAGGCTTAGTACATGTATCTCAAGTAAGTAACGAACATGTAGAAAAACCATCTGATGTATTAAATGTTGGTGATGAAGTTGAAGTTAAGATTTTAGAAATCGATAAAGATAAACAAAGAATTTCATTAAGCATGAGAGCACTTATGGAACCAAAAGAAACAGTTAGAGAAAACAGAAAATTCTCTGAAAAACCACAAAAACAAAAAAGAGAAAGACGTGAAAGAGTTGAATCTAATGAACAAAAAGATGATTCATTCGAATCAGAAAATACATTTGGTACAAACTTTGGCGAATTATTAGATGGATTAAACATCGAAGAATAATTACGATTAAGGAGAGTTTACTCTCCTTTTTTTATTTCAGCATATAAATCGGAGAAAATTATGAAAGAAAACAAAATAAAGACGTATGCACTAGCACTATTTGCTATGCTTTTATGGGGAAGTGCATTTCCAGCTCTTAAAATAAGCTATCAAAATTTTAATATCTTAGCAAATGACTATGCATCCAAAATGCTACTTGCAGGAGTTAGGTTCTTTTTAGCAGGATTTTTAGTATTTATCTATATATTGATCTTTGATAGGAAACTGATAAAACAATTTAAGCCAAATTTTAAGTTCTTATTGATACTTGGTATCCTTAACACAACAATAAATTACCTATTTTTCTATATAGGAGTTGGTAATACTAGTGGTGTTAAATCAGCCATACTTCAATCAAGTTCTACTTTCTTAACAGTATTATTTGCTCATTTTATGTTAAGTGAGAAAATAAATAAAAGAACTGGTTTTGCATTGTTGTTAGGATTACTAGGGATTATTGCATCCAATATAGGCAAAGGTTTTGATCTAAGCTTTACGCTACAAGGTGAAGGATTTATATTCATAACTGGAATAACAAGCGCATTAGCAACTATTTTGGTAAAGCGTAGTGGTAAGGAAATATCATCACTAGTTATGACCTCTGGTCAGATGATGCTAGGTTCGATACTATTACTAATAGTAGGATTTGTAGGGAAAAGCCCAGACATAACTATTAATACAAAAGGAATACTTGTTCTATTGTATTCATCAATAATATCATCTTTAGCCTATGCGATATGGTATTATTTATTGTCACGCAATCCAGCTTCAGAGATCACTTTTTTAAGACTATTTATCCCAATATTTGGTACAGTTTTAAGTGCTATAGTTTTGGGTGAAAGTTTAACCTACTATATACTTTTTGGGTTATTTTTGGTAGTTCTAGGAGTATACTTTATCAACAAAAAACCTGCTACTACAAATAGATAAAACCATGCTTATATGGTAAAATTTATAAGAGAAACAGGAGGATAATAGTGAAATACAAAATATTTACTTATGGATGTCAAGCTAATGAGCATGACTCTGAAAGAATCGCATATATACTTGAAAAGTTAGGATATACAGCAACTGATGATGAAAAAGAAGCGGACTTTATCGCATACAATACCTGTTTAATAAGGGAAAATGCAGAGCTTAAAGTCTATGGTCATTTAGGAGCTATAAAAAAATTAAAAAGAGAAAAGCCTGAGATGATATTAGCTGTATGTGGATGCATGATGCAAACTGGTCCAGCTAGAGATGTTATTAAGGAAAAATACTCGCATGTAGATATCATTTTTGGTACTGGTAATATCGATAAATTGCCTGAGCTAATCTCACTTCACAAAACGACTAATCAAATCGTAGTAGATGTTGATTCGTATATAGATTTAGATAATGGGTATATAAGAGCACATGATTTTACTGCATATGTAAATATCATGACTGGTTGTGATAATTTCTGTACTTATTGTATAGTTCCATATGCAAGAGGAAGAGAAAAGTCTAGACCAATAAATGAAATCGTACAAGAAGTTAAGAATCTTGCAAATAGAGGCTATAAAGAGATAACACTTCTAGGTCAAAATGTTAATTCCTATGGTAAGGACTTAGGACATACATTCCCAGAACTTCTTTATGCATTAGATGCAGAGGTAAAAAATCTAGATATACTTAGATTTATGACATCACACCCTAAAGATTTATCTGATGAACTTATAGAAGCTATGTCAAAAATAGATATGATAGCTAAACATTTCCATTTACCTCTTCAATCTGGTAGTACAAAAGTATTGAAAGAGATGAATAGAAAGTATAGTAGCGACGACTACAAGCTGCTTGTAAGAAAGCTTAGAGATAAAATGCCAGATATCTGCCTAACTACTGATATAATCGTAGGTTTTGCTGGTGAGAGTGAACAAGACCATTTAGATACTATAGAATTATGTAAAGAAGTTGAGTTTGATTCAGCATTTACATTTATCTACTCACCAAGGCCTGGTACTCCTGCAGCTAATAGGGAAGATCAAATACCAGAAGAAATTAAATCTAGACGATTCCAAGAATTATTGGATGCTATTTATCCAATTTTCAATAAGAAAAACAAAGCTGAGCTAGGTAAGACACATAAAGTAATCGTAGAAAGCGTTAGTAAAAATAACGATGAGATGCTAAGTGGCCGAACTTTCTCAAATAAATTGATACATTTTAAAGGTAATAAAGAACTTATAGGTGAGGTAGTAAATGTAAAAGTTACTTCTCATACATCATTTACATTAGAAGGTGAGATAATTGACTAATATCGATATCACAAAACTAACACCAATGATGCAACAATATATGGAAATCAAGAAGGAAAATGAGGATTCAATCCTTTTTTTCCGACTTGGAGATTTCTATGAGATGTTTTTTGACGATGCTCTAAAAGCGTCAAGAGACCTTGAGATAGCACTTACTGCAAGGGATTGTGGTGGCGGTCAAAAAGCTCCTATGTGCGGTATACCGCATCATGTTTCAGAAGCATATCTTAATAAGTTAGTTGAAAAAGGACATAAGGTGGCTATAGTAGATCAAATGGAGGATCCAAGATTTGCTAAAGGAATAGTAAAAAGGTCGGTGACTAGAATAGTAACGCCTGGAACTATTACTGATTTAGAGGGTAAAAAGACAGACAATAACTTTTTACTTAGTATTTACCATCATAATAATTCTTATGGGATTAGCTATATAGATATAACTACTGGAGAGTTTAGGACTACAGAGATATTAAATGCATCAAATGTTAGAGACTTGTTGGATTTTATAGTAAAAGTTAATCCAAGAGAAATATTAATAAACAAAAGGTTAGAGACAAAGACTTTCAATGATTTAATTGATCAAAGAAATATATTTGTTTCTGTTTTTGATGTAAAAAATAGCGATATAAAGGACAATATCTCAAATCTTAATTCTTTATTAGCTAAAAAGATTAGTAAAGATATAGAAAAGAAGTTTTTTGCTATATTGGCATCTAATATGTTAATGGACTATATTTATTTATTTCAAGAAGATAGATTACAGCATATTGACGAATTGTCATATATCGAATCTCAAAACTTTATGAAAATAGATGCTAATACAATAGAAAACTTAGAGATACATAAAAATCTTTATGATGCTTCAAGAAAAAATACACTACTGTCTATACTTGATAAGACTAGAACTCCTATGGGTTCTAGAAAAGTTAATAGTTATTTGGAGTTTCCTTTGATAGAGAAAGACAAGATTGAATATAGGCTAAATATAGTTGAGCATCTAAAAAATAGTTTAGAATTTTCAACTTCTTTAACTGATTCATTAAATCAGATATTTGATTTAGAAAGAATACTTTCAAAAATATCCTATAGTAGAGCAAATGCTAGAGATATGCTTAATCTTAAATTCTCTTTAGAAAAATTACCAAATATCAAGTCTTTATTGGAGTTATCTGATTTACAAGAATTAAGAGTTCTTGGTAAGTCTATGGATGATCTCTATGATTTATTTCAACTAATTGATGAGGCTATAGTTGATGATCCACCTTTGACTATTACCGAAGGTAATATAATAAAGGATGGTTTTTCTACACAACTTGACGAAGTTAAGTATGAAGCAATCAATGGAAGAAAAGAGCTTATTGAATATGAGATTGAGCTTAGAGAGCAAACTGGAATTAAGACATTAAAGATATCATTTAATAAAAATGTCGGGTATTTTATTGAGCTTACAAAATCGTTTATAGCACAAGCACCAGATTATTTTATAAGAAGACAGACTCTTAAAAATTCTGAGAGATATATTACTGAAAGACTAAACAATATAGCTGATAAGATACTTGGTAGTCAGTCTGATACGACAGATCTAGAATATAACATTTTCTCACAAATAAGAGAAAAGATAGCAAATGATTCTACCAGAATAAAGAATACGACAGATATAATCGCAAACGTGGATGCACTTTTATCATTTGCTAAAGTAGCTAGGGACAACAATTATATTCGTCCAAGCTTTAATACAAAGGGTTTGATAGATATAAAGGATGGAAGACATCCAGTAATAGAACAGACGATGGATGCGAATTCATTCATCCCAAATGACACTAATATCGGTCAAGATGATAATAGAATACAAATAATTACTGGTCCAAACATGGCCGGTAAATCAACATATATGAGACAAATGGCTCTAATAATCTTAATGGCTCAAATTGGGTCATTTGTACCCGCTAGTAAATGTGATTTAAGTATAAGTAATGCTCTTTATACTCGTATTGGTGCATCAGATAATCTAGCCAAGGGTGATTCTACATTTATGGTAGAAATGAAAGAGATTAGTAATATCATAAATAATGCTACTGAAGATAGTTTTGTTATATTGGATGAAGTGGGTAGAGGAACAAGTACGAATGATGGTTTAAGTATCGCTATTGCTATAGTAGAATATTTAAGTAAAAATATTAAGTCGAAGACTTTTTTTGCTACTCATTATCACGAATTAACGCAAATAACCGATGAATTAGATAATGTAAAAAATTTAAAAGTTGATATTCTTGAAGAAAAAGGTGAACTAATATTTTTAAGAAAAATTATGGAAGGAGCTGCCGATAAGAGTTATGGAATAGAAGTAGCTAAATTATCTGGCTTACCTAAAGAGATAATATCAAGGGCTAATTTTATCCTTAAATCGATGGACAATAAGCAGATAGAATTAGACTACAAAGCTCCACAACAGCTTTCTTTGGGTTTAGAATCTTTGGAGAAGGATTTACTCCTTAAAGAAGTTATCGACCTAAATATCGACGATATGAGCGCGAAAGAGTCATATGATTATCTTTATGACCTAATACAAAAAGCGAGGGATATATTCAATGATTAAAGTATTAAGTGAAGATACTATACAAAAAATAGCTGCGGGAGAAGTTGTTGAAAGACCTGCTTCTATCATAAAAGAATTAGTTGAAAACTCTATCGATGCTAAGGCTGATGAGATAACTGTACACATAAAAAATGGTGGTAAATCCTATCTAAAAGTTACAGATAATGGATCGGGCATACCAAAAGATCAAGTCGAGATGGCATTTCTTAGACATGCTACTTCCAAGATATCTGATTTTGATGACCTCTATAAGATTTATACAATGGGATTTCGAGGTGAAGCGTTGGCTTCTATCGTCGCAGTCTCAAAATTAAATGTATTCACAAAAACCAGAGATGAAAAAACCGGTTTACAATTATCCTATGATAATAATAAGCTTATAGAAAAAAAGAACACAGGTATGAACGATGGCACTATTATCGAAGTAAGTGACTTATTCAAGTATATTCCTGTCAGGCAAAAATTTCTAGGTTCTGATATGACAGAGTCCAATAAAATAACTGCTATGATGTATAGCTTTGCCATTGCTAATACAGGTATATCTTTTAGCTACATCAAAGATGATAAGGTCGTATTCAATACAAATAAAAATAGCAGTCTAAAAGATAATCTTACTGTTCTTTTTGGAAATGATTATACTAAAAATATTATTCAAATTAATAACGATATTGGTGAATATAAGGTATCTGGATATGCATCTAATAATAGATACTATAAAGGAAATAGAAGTATGCAATATATCTTTGTAAATGGTAGATATATTGATAATACTGACTTAGTGACAGTTATTGAATCCCAGTATCACTCAATAATACCTAATGGAAGATTTCCGGCATTTCAGCTATTTATAGAAACAGATCCTAAAAATATAGACATTAATATCTCGCCTAATAAGCAAAAAATTAAATTTAGTTTTCAAGATGAGCTGTTAGAGATGTTAAAAAATACAATCATTAATGCGCTTATAGAGTCACAAAAAATCAAGGAAATTGAGGGAAAAAAGGAAAAGTCGATCAAGCCAAATTTTTACGAGTTAAATAAAACTGACAGCTATCAAGATCTACTTGATTCATATAAGCCTGTACAAAAAGGCAATCTTGATAATATCCCTAACTTGTTTAGTACAAATAATGATGATATCGAATTTGATATGATAGATCTTGATGAAGACATATTGGACAATGATTTAGAAGCGAAGTACACTGACAATATATCAGACCAGATAAATACAACCTTACAAGATAATATTCTAGAAGATAAGGAAAAATATATAGAATCTGAAATTGATCTTGCTCAAAGTTTTATTGATGATGAATTTAGTTTTATCTTTATAGGACAGATTTTCAAAAAGTATGTTCTATTTAATGATACTAAGAAAAATCAAATCATAATAATGAATTTACAAGCGGCTAATGAAAGGCTTATATACGACAAATTATCCTCTTCATTAAGCGAAAAAATACCTGTAAGTGATTTGCTGCAACCTATAATTATTGACTTAAGCACAAAAGATTCTCAGACTCTTTCAGATAATATGAGTTTATTCGAAAGCCTTGGTTATAGCATTGATAATTTTGGAAACAATACTATTGCCATAAGGAGTGTACCGTATCTTTTAGAACAACCCACTAATAAGGATTTCTTCTTAGAGCTATTAGATTCGATGAAGGTGCATTTTACAAGAGATAAGATAAATGAGATTTTTGTTAAAAGAGCAAATGCAATGTCCTCTTCATATATCAAAAATATTGATCAAACACAAGCTATCTTCCTTTATCAAGAACTTAAGAAATCTTCAAATATGTTTGCTACTCAGTATGGAAAAAAGATTATATATAGTTTAGATGAGTCAGAGTTTGAAAGGTTGTTAAAGTAATGGAAAAAAGAGTAATCATTATTTCTGGCCCAACTGGATCAGGAAAAAGTGCTATTTCTTTAGAATTGGCTAAACTATTAGATACACAAATTATCTCAAGTGACTCCATGCAAATTTATAAGCGTATGGATATAGGTACTGCTAAGATAACTGAAAATGAACGAGCGGGTATCAAGCATCATATGTTAGATATCATAGAACCATCGGATGAATATTCTGTAAAAGATTTTCAACAAAAGACGTTATCTCTAATTGATCAAATTCATCAAGAAGGAAATATACCTATCATAGTAGGAGGCACAGGCCTATATATTAACTCTATTTTCTATAAATATGATTTTAGTGATGTAGTTCCAAATAAAGAATTTAGAGATAAGATGGAGGCGGCTTTTACTAATAATCCAAAAGAGCTTTTAGATAAACTTATGAATATAGATAACACTCTATATTCCAATCTAACAACAAAAGATAAGAAGAAAATAATTCGAGCTCTTGAAGTTTATGAGTATAGTGGTAAGACAATCAGTGTTGATAGTGAACTAAATAAAGACTATGAATTTTACCTATATGTCATAAACGATGATAGGGCAAAACTATATGATGCAATAAATAATCGCGTGGATCAAATGATTAAAAATGGACTAATCGAAGAGGTTAAAGCCCTCTTAGATGAAGGACTAAATGAGAATCATCAATCTATGAAAGCGATAGGCTATAGGGAAGTAATACCTTATCTTAAAGGACAATATACTCAAGGTGAAATGATTGAAAAGCTTAAACAAGATTCTAGAAGATATGCTAAAAGACAGCTAACATGGTTTAGGAAAAATGAACATGTTCGATGGCTAGATAAGGCTATTATGACAAAAGAAGAAATGATAAATAAAATAATAGGAGATATTAATGGATTTCCAATTTCTAAATAGGAATTATGGCATAGATAAGAAGGCTTTTGATCTTGTAGAAAAAGCCTGCGTTGATGTGCTAGAAAAAGCAAAAGAGTTAGATAATATAAAAGAATATAATCAAATTAAGGTGCTTAATGCACTTAGAAAATCTTCATTATCCCAAAGTGATTTTGCGTACTCTACAGGATATGGATATGGAGATAGAGGTAGAGAAAAGACGGAAGAGATCTTTTCTACAATCTTTAATACAGAAGATGCACTAGTAAGACCAGCGATATCTTCAGGGACACATGCATTGTCGCTTACATTATTTAGTATGCTAAATCCTGGTGATACACTTCTCTCTATTACTGGTCATCCATATGACACATTAAAAGAGGTAATTGGTATCACCGGTAATAACAGAAATACTCTTAAATCAAAAGGTATCAACTATGATTTTCTGCCTTTAATTGAGGATAAGATTAACCTTAAAGATATAAAGAATAAGATAGATGATAATGTAAAGCTAGTTCTAATACAAAGATCTACAGGATATGGTCTAAGAAAGGCTTTAACTATTGATGAGATAGCACAAGCTATAAATATAGTGAAGTCCGTAAGAAAAGATATCACGATTATAGTAGACAATTGCTATGGAGAATTTACTGAACTTTATGAGCCAAGCGAAGTAGGGGCTGATTTATGTGTGGGTTCTCTTATCAAAAATCCTGGGGGAGCTATAGCTCAAGGTGGGGGATATATTGTAGGAAGAAAACATCTTATTGAAGATATATCTGATCATTTCTATGCTCCTGGTATCGGTAAAGAAACAGGACTTACTTATGATACAACAAGATCGACACTGCAAGGAATATTTTTTGCACCACATATTACCAATGAAGCAATGAAATCAGCCTTGCTATTTTGTAAGATATATTCTGATTTAGGTTTTGTGACTTTTCCAAAATTTGATGATAAAAGATCAGATATCATCCAGTCAATAGTCTTTAACGATAGAGAAAAACTAATAACCTTTGTTCAATCCATCCAAATGGCTGCTTCAGTAGGTTCGACTGTAGTTCCATATCCATGGGAAATGCCAGGATATAGCGATGAGGTTATCATGGCATCAGGTGGCTTTATTGATGGTTCCTCAATTGAATTATCAGCCGATGGTCCGTTAAGAGAACCATATGCCGCATATTATCAAGGTGGAGTTGTATTCGAGCAAGCTAAACTTGCATGCATGATATCATTGACTAAACTTAGAGAAAAAGAATTAATTTAAATGGAGCTTGCGTGAGCAAGCTTCTTTTTTATACCATGGCTATATGCGAAAACAGGCTTCAACCATGGTACGAAATTTCGGTTATACACCATGGCTACTGGCTAGAAATGGAGCTAACCATGGTACAAAAAATCGAGAAAATACCATGGTTACCCCTGAAAACCAGTTACAGCCTTGGCATTGTGAAATAAATACATACCATGGTTGGACTCATAAAGGGACACTAACCTTGGTATTTTAGCACGGTAACGTACCATGGCTGAGCCACTAAACCTAAGAAACCATGGTATAAATAGTTGAAAAATTTCTCCCTCAATAAAAAAGCAACAGCTCACTGGTGGTTTAATCGTTAATCATTCAAATACATTAAATTTAATTTTTTTTGGTGTAGAGAAAATTCGATTTTATCAAATGAATATATCTCACCATCTATGTTGCCTAGGAAAGGCCCATTTTTAGGTATGATGGTGCCACTAACTACCTTGTGGTTATGGCTTTCCTTTACATCTTTTACATGTGTACCATCATTATATTTTGGCAATAAAACCGCTAATCTAAATATTGATATATTGTCTATTTGATTAAACTCAAATATCTGGTCATTTAATACTGCTGAAGGCGCTGGTTGTAGACCTTTTCCAAAGAATCGACCATTACAAATTGCTGAGATTAGGTATCTGCCTTCACCTTTTAGAGTTGTCCCATCACTCAATACCACATCATATTCATAGGCAATTGGTGCCATCTTGTGAAGGGTAAAGGGAATAGCTAATTTATAGGAGTATTTACCTAAAAAAGGATATTTTTTTCTTATCTTTACAGCTGTATCTAATACGATTGTGTCGTAACCAAAGGAAGTTACGTTTATACAAAAGTATTCATTGACTTTTATCACATCTGTACTTTTAAATGTAACATTATCCAAACTATTTAAGATTTCTTCCAATGACTTTTCATTGTAGATGAAAGTAGCTAAATCGTTACCTGTACCATTGGGAAGTATTGCTACTGACGTTCTTTCAAAGTCGATTGAATTAATAACTTCATGTGCTGTTCCATCTCCACCGCATGCAATTATTAATGAATTATAATAACTTTGTGAAAACAGGGCACAATGATTTTTTATAGAGTTTTCATCTTCTGTAATGACAATCCTAAAAGTGTTATTTTCAATGTTTTTAGCGAATTTTTCTCGAAAAAAGCTCTCTACTTTCTGTATATTTTTTCTATTTGATTCAGAATTTATTATTAATAATATGTTTTCAAAACTTTTCATGACACACATCCTTGATATTTTCGTTGACTATTTTATGATTATATCATATTATACAATTATTGATAATAGAAAGGAGGTAGCACATGGATTTTAATCAACAGTTTATCTCTGAATACGCAGATGTCTTTAAGGCACTATCTCACCCTATTCGATTATGTATAGTAACAGGGTTATACGATCATCCAGAAGGTATGAATGTTTCAAGTATACAAGGTTGTATGCAAATATCACAATCTAGTGTATCTCAACATTTAAGAATCTTAAAGCAATACGACATATTAGATTCAGAAAGACACGGTACAGAAATTAAGTATCTATTATCAAATGAAGGTGTCAAACGAATCATAGAACTACTTAGAGAGTTTGAATAAGACTTGGTTCTAGTACATAATAAGTTGCACCAAAAAAAAGAAGTGTCAATTGACACTTCTTTTTTTGATCCATAGGAGAAACATTATTATTCGTATACAGGAATCCTAAGAACTTGTCCAGGGTAGATAGTCTCTCCAGAACTCATACCATTAATAGTATAAATATCATGAACAACTTCTCTTATATCCTTGTCACTTTTTATGCCGCTGGCTATATTCCATACAGTATCACCATGAATAACTGTAAAATTTCTATTATCAGATACACCTATAACCTTGTTACTAAATACTAATGTAATCATAAGGTATAGGGCAATGGTAAGGGATATAAATCCCATAACTAAAAATCTATTGAATTTTTTTCTATCTTTTATAACTAATCTTTTCATAATACACCTCACAAACAAATGTTCTTTTCTTATACATATAATACCAGAACAAATGTTCTTTGTCAACATAAAAAAGAACATTTGTTTTTTCTTTTAAAATTTGTTATAATCTAATTAATAAAGGAGGACTATATGAGCACACTTAATAAAAGACAACAAGATATATACGAGTATTTGTTGCACTTCAAAAATGAAAATCAATATTGTCCATCAGTTCGTGAGATTTGTCATGCATTAGAAATTAAATCGACTTCTACGGTTCATAAAGACTTGAATAAATTAGAAGATTTAGGATATATAAGAAAAACTAATAATCATAGCAGAGCTATTGAGATCATCGTAAAGGAAGAGTCAACTTCTAAAGAAAAGGAAAATAATATTTTCGACATCCCTAAAGAAGATACTATTGATATACCTATAGTAGGTAGAGTAGCTGCAGGAGAACCAATTTTCGCTGAAGAAAATATAGAGTTTACTTTCCCTATACCAGCATATTATGCTAATAAAGGTGATTTATTTATGCTTAAGGTTAAAGGTGAATCTATGATAGAAGCAGGTATACTTGATGGTGACTTGGTACTTGTACGAAAACAAAATTATTGTGATAATGGTGATACCGTAGTAGCACTGATTGAGGATGGAGCGACTGTAAAGACATTTAGAAAAGAAAATGGTGTTGTTAAGCTAATACCTCAAAACTCATCAATGTCTCCAATTATCCCTGATTATTGCGATATACTAGGCAAAGTTATAGCGCTATTTAGAGAAAATATTTAATAATAAATCCAAGGTATCATATAAATTGATAACTTGGATTTTTCATTTTACAATTAAATTTTTGATAATGGATTATGTTCTATCGCTGATCTCATATCAGCATCGTCAACATGTGTATAAATCTGAGTAGTTGCTACTGATGAATGCCCTAGAATCTTTTGAAGAGTTCTTATATCAACGCCTTCTTTATACATAAGTGTAGCTGCTGTATGCCTTAGTTTATGTGTACTATAAAGAGAAGTATCAAATCCTGCCATATTTAGGTATTTGTCAATCATATGTTGGATAGCACGATTACTCATTCGCTGCTTTCTGGTACTTAGAAATAATGCTTTTTCACTATCATCAGTTTTTGGCCTAATACCTATATATTGGTCAATAGCATACTTACATGCTTCCGTCATATATACTATTCGTTCTTTATTGCCTTTACCAACTACTGAAAATTGCTGTTCTTTTATAGAGTTTACATTCATGCTAGCAAGCTCTGATAAACGAACGCCCGTTGTTAAAAACGTAAGCACTATAGCAAAATCTCTTTTTCTTAAGACTTCATTTTTATTTTCAGATATCGTGCTAAGAAGTTTTTTGGATTCCTCAAGAGTTAGATAAACTGGATTACGCTTTTTTACTTTAGGGCTTTCTAGCTCAAGACTTGGATTATCTTTAAGAATCTTTGCTACATTGACCATATACTTATAAAAGCTTCTTAAACTAGAGATTTTTCTAGCTCTAGTAGTTGAGTTATTATCTCTTTGAGTATCACGATAGGCAATATAGCTATGTATATCAATTATATTAATATTTTTAAGCATCTCTATATCAAACTTTGTCACATCGATAGATTCAACATCTTCAATCTGTCCATAGCTTTTTCTATATACTATATACTTAAGATACATCTTAAGGTCATAATAATATTCTGTTATTGTTCTATCTGAAAGCGACTTAATAGTTTTAAGGTAAAATAAAAAATCGTTCAGAAATATTGGTATATCTTTATACATTTTCCCTCCAATGTAAGGTTATTACATTACTATTATACTACAATTTATGGTATAATGTGATAACTGAATAAAAGGAGAGCATATGGATTTTATTATAGAATTTTTTAAGACAAATTTTACAAAAGAAGTAGCAGTTTTTATACTTGCTATGTTACCGATAATCGAATTAAGAGGAGCTATTCCAGTAGGTCTATCACTAGGCATACCATACAAAGAGACATTTTTGATATCTTTTATAGGATCATCATTACCAGCTATCCCAATAATTTTCTTAATTGGCTTTGTATTTAAGCTATTGAGACATATAGGATTTTTCGATAGATTAATCACAAAAATATCAGAAAAAACATTGAGTAAAAAAGAACAAATAGATAAATATGGATATATTGGTTTATGGTTATTTGTAGCTATACCATTGCCAGGAACAGGCATTTGGACAGGAAGCTTATTGTCACATCTATTAGGCATGAAAAAGATCCCATCATTAATAGCTGTTGTTTTAGGAAACTTAACTGCCGGATTTATTGTATCAGCCATATCTGGTGGCATCATGTTACTATTTTAAGGTGCTGTTATGATTTTAGAAACTGGCGATTACAAATTATTTATTGATGAAGACCTGACAAAGCAAAATTACGAAAATCTTTCTATCAATGATACTATCGTTAAACTGCATATACCACAAGCTGTTATAGATTATTTGAACGACCTTCATATAGATTATTTAAAACCACAAAGTATTTATTACTATAAGACTGAAGGTATCTTGGATTTCTACCGTGGCGTTTATTCACTTGATGGATATATGCTTCAAGGTCCTCAGGCATTTACATTAGCTAATGTAGAAAACGGAAT
>JAAYEL010000059.1 GCA_012728755.1 Tissierellia bacterium
CCTTCACTCCATCCATAGTGTTGACACGACCTTTTCAAAATATCTATAGTGTTGCTACAAGCAAGTATTTAGAAGATATTTTTGAACGCTAATTTCAATAAAATTATAATCTCATTACTCAACCTAAAAATCATAAACCTATTGATTTCAAGCCTTTCAGGACTACTTTACTCACCTTCCCTTGTCATCAATACTAGAGCCTCGACGTGTGCCGTTCTCGGAAATTGATCGAATACTTCTATTTGAACTATCTTGTATCCTCGATCTATGAACTCTTCTAGATCTCTTGCCATTGTTTTTGGATTGCATGAGATGTAGACAACTGTTCTTGTTTCTAGGTCAAGAATTTTACCTATTGCTTTTGGGTGGATTCCTTCACGCGGTGGGTCTAGTACCAGTATGTCTGGTGTTTGTGTCAGGTTTTCGATTTCTAAAAGTACATCATTTGCTATAAATTCACAGTTTTGAATGTTATTTAATGCAGCATTTTCCTTCGCTTTTTCTACCGCTTCCTCTATCAACTCTACTCCAATCACCTTACGAGCTTTTTTTGCAAATATTTGGGATATAGTGCCTGTACCACAGTATAGGTCGTAAACCAATTTGTCTTCTATGTCTCCAGCGAATTCAAGCGCTTTATTATATAATTTTTGGGCTCCCATTGGATTAGGTTGGAAAAATGAGAATGGCGAAATATTGAACTGTAAACCATTAATTTTTTCCGTTATATGATCCTGTCCATAGATATGTCTTATCTGTTCAGGAACAACGGCATCAGCTGTTGAATTAGATATCGTGTGAAATGCTGATACTATTTCACCTTCCAATTTTAGTTTTTGTGCCTCTTCAACAAATTCAGCCAGAAGTTCTTCTGATATAGTCTTATCCTCTTTTGTAACCAGATTTATCATTATTTCTTTTGTTGCGAATGAATACCTTATTATGAAGAACTTTAAAGCTCCTTCATTTTTGATTTTATGATATGATTTAAACCCACGATTATAAAAAAATTGCATAGTAAATTGGCGTATCATTTCAAAATCTGGGTTTATGATATTGCAGCCAATTGTATTAACTATTTCATAAAATCGATTTTTTCTATGAAGTCCGAGCGTTATAGGACCATCCTTAAATTCGTCACCAAATGTATATTCCATCTTGTTTCTGTAGGCGTATATCTCTGGAGATGCATTAATATGTGGTATTGTCTGATCTTGAAGATTTGAAAATAGGTCATTAATCAAGTTTCTCTTGTAATTCAATTCATCTTCATATGTAAGCTTTTGGTAAGTACAACCACCACATACTCCTGTTTGTGGGCACCCCTCAATAGTTTCTAAGTATGATGACTCTAGTACCTCTTGTAGCTTTGCCTTTATAGAATCTTTTTTCTGTCTTAGCGTCTTCAAGGCTACTTTCTGACCAATAATGCCACCTTTAAATTGTACTTTTTTATCGTTGTATGAAGCAGTTGATATGTTCGGATACTTTGCACCAGTTATCTCAACTTCTATATAATTATTTTTACTCATTTAATCATCCTTTGTGTGTTAGTTAGTAATATTTTACCTTGAATTAGAATTGTCGGCAAATTAATAGAGGTTTTTTGGTGAAATGCGCAAATTACCTCTATTTTTTCATGACTTTTATAGTGGGATTTTGATAAAACCTAACTACCCCTTTACATCTTAATCAACGCCATTTCACAAATAATTGAATTAGAAAGAGGTCGCATTTGCGACCTCTAATTTTCTATTCAACTGTAAATTCTATCCAACCTTGGCTTTTCTTCTCGATTATTTCACCTATTCCAGCGCTGACAGTTCTAATGTTGTCATTATTTATCGGCTCCATTGATTCAGCCTTTAAGGCATTGGCACATAATGCTATATCTAGGTCTTCGCCTAGAAAGTCGTTTCTGTCGCCTTGGAAATGTTTAACTACATCTCCTGAGAAAACTACCTCAATATCAAGCGTATGGCCATCATCTTCCATGTATTTATTTAAGTTTTTGATCTTCTTTTTTAATTTTTCTAGAAGATCGTATTTTTCTACACGAAAAAGTACTTTATAGTGCATTTTACCTCCTATAAAAGATATGGATCTTCCATTGGGTCGATAAATGATTTAGGATCATAATCCGTCTTTATCTCTTCCCATTCAACCTTGCTCATATCTTCACTTGGAACATTAAGGTCTGGATGTTTGTTATTAGCTTCAAAGTTTGCTTGTCTAGAATCTCTTTGTCCTAAATCCAAATCTACGTCATCAATATTTATATTCATAGCTTTTGCTACGCCTTCACCATATGCTGGATCTGCTTGATAACAGTTGTTAATATGACGATGCTTAATTTGAAGAGTTGAATCGCCCATATTTCTAGCAGTATTTTCGAATAGAACTTGCTTTTGATCATCTGTCATTCTATTGAAGAAAATTCCTACTTGAGAGTAGTAGTCATGATCATCTTCTCTGAAGTCATATCTATAAAGATCTCCACCTGCTTGCATAGGTTGATAGTTATCATCCGTTTCCATCCAGTTACCGTAGCTGTTTGGCTCGTAATGATTCTCTGAACCTAAGTTTCCATCAACCCTCATAAGACCATCCCTATGGAATGCATGATGTTGCTTAACTCCCTTTGGACTATTTACAGGAATTTGATGCGCATTTACACCAACTCTATATCTTTGAGCATCACCATATGCAAACAGTCTACCTTGAAGCATCCTATCTGGTGAGTATGATATCCCTGGTACTATATTTGATGGTTGAAATGCTGCTTGTTCAACGTCTGCAAAGTAGTTTGCTGGATTTCTATTTAATTCAAATTCTCCGACAGGCATTAATGGATAGTCAGCCTTTGGCCATTGTTTAGTTAAGTCAAACGGATTGTTTTCCCAACTATCCGCTTCTTGCTCTGTCATTACTTGGATATACATCTTCCATTTAGGGAACTCGCCTTTTTCGATAGCTTCATAAAGGTCTCTTTGGCTAGATTCTCTATCCATAGCGATAACTTTTTCAGCTTCTTGGTCAGTGAAGTTCTTAATACCTTGTTGAGATCTGAAGTGGAATTTAACCCAAACTCTCTCATTTTCACTATTTATTAATGAATAAGCATGTGATGAAAATCCATGCATATATCTAAACGAGCTTGGAATTCCTCTATCACTCATTATGATAGTTACTTGCATCAACGCTTCAGGAAGCGAAGTCCAAAAGTCCCAGTTTGTGTTTGGGCTTCTCATATTGGTTCTTGGATCTCTCTTAATAGCGTGGTTTAAGTCAATGAATTTGACAGGATCTCTAAAGAAGAATACCGGAGTATTATTTCCCACCATATCCCAGTTTCCATCTTCTGTATAAAACTTAAGTGCGAATCCTCTGATATCTCTTTCTGCATCAGCCGCCCCTCTTTCACCGGCAACTGTCGAGAATCTTGCAAACATCTCAGTCTTCTTACCTATTTCTGAAAATATTTTTGCTTTTGTATATTTTGTGATGTCATCCGTAACTGTAAATGTACCAAATGCACCAGATCCCTTAGCATGCATCCTTCTTTCAGGGATTACTTCTCTATTAAAATGTGCTTGTTTTTCTAATTGCCAATTATCTTGAAGTGCAACAGGACCTCTTTTTCCTGCAGTCATCGTATCTTGATTGTTTGCTACAGGTGCCCCTTGAGCCATTCTTATAACTTGCGTTTCACCCTTTGTATCATTCTTGCTTGGTAGATTTTCTCCCAAACCATTTTTATCCATAGGATTTTCTTTCTTAGCTTTCTTATTGTCTTTTTCCATGTTCCCCCCTTAAATTTTTACAATTAAGTCTGTCTCATAATTGCTTGTATTTAGGTTATACCCAAAAATTGTCGGCTCTATTTTATGTCATAAAAACAACACTAATCTAAAAATTAAAAAAAGCTCTCCTTCAATACTGGAAGGGGAGCTTTCTTATGTTGATTCAAAATCCTATAATAGGTTTTTAGCTTCTTTTATTACATTTTCAACTGTGAATCCTAAGTATTCGAACACTTCGTCTCCTGGTGCTGATTCACCAAATCTATTTAGGCTGATTAATTTTCCATCAAGTCCAATATATTTGTACCATGAGTTGTCGTTGTATACTTCTACGGCAAGTCTCTTTCTAATAGATTTTGGAAGGACACTTTCCTTATATGATTCGTCTTGAGCTTCAAAAAGTTCAAATGATGGTACTGATACGACTCTAACTGAAGTTCCTTCTTCGTAAAGAGCTTTTGCCGCTTCATTTACAAGATTAACTTCTGAGCCAGAAGCTAGAAGGATTATTTGCGGTTCATCTCCATAGTCTTTAAGTATATATGCACCTTTGCTTAAACCCTCTCCGCTTCCATCTAAATCAGGAAGGGTTTGTCTAGTTAAAGCTAGTGTTATTGGCATATCTTTAGCTCTCATAGCATATGCCCAAGCGTGAGCAGTTTCTCTATTATCAGCCGGTCTTAAATTAATAACATTTGGTATCGCTCTTAACATAGCCATTTGATCAATCGGTTGATGAGTTGGTCCATCTTCACCAACACCGATACTGTCATGTGTTAGTATATATATAACTTTTCTCTTCATGATTGCTGAAAGTCTTAAAGCTGGCTTTAAATAATCGGAGAAAACAAAGAATGTAGCCACAAATGGAAGTAGACCGCCATGAAGTGAAATACCGTTGGCAACAGCTGCCATGGCATGTTCCCTAACTCCATAATGTATATTCTTTCCTGTGAAATCATCTTTTGTTATATATGCTGAGCCTTTGATCTCTGAGTTATTTGATGGAGCTAAATCAGCAGATCCACCAAATAAGTTTTCTACAACCTTAGCAAGTTTGTTTAAAGATTGTCCAGATGCAGCTCTTGAAGCTAGAGGCTTATCAAATTCA
>JAAYEL010000060.1 GCA_012728755.1 Tissierellia bacterium
ATTGGTCACTGCGATGATTCAACAGATAATCAATATTGAAGCACCAATTTGCAGCGAGGAAATATATTATCGTGTATTAGAATCTTTTGGTGGGATGAGGTTGACAAAAAAGAGCACTGAATTTTTACAAACATGCCTTAACAAGGCAAAAAAGAAGACTAATAAACAAGGCGATATATCGTTTTATTGGACAAGCGGTTTTGATATAAACTCATATCTAAGCTATCGTAAACCAAAGGATGGCGAAAAAAGGAATCTTGAAACCATCAACGATTACGAATTAGCAAATCTTTTATGGGATATCATAATCGACTTTGAGTTAACAAATGCCGGACAATCAATGAGCGAGGATGATCTAATCAGAGAAGCTACAAGGCAGCTTGGCTTTGCAAGATACACAGATAAGATGAAAAACATCGTAAAAACTGCTGTCACAAATGCAATCCGTAGAAAACTACTAATGCGTCAGAAAAAAGATATCATCTTAAACAAGGAAAGATAGAAATAGGAGGCTTGCGAACTTGGTTCGCAAGCTTCTTTTGTGATGGTTTGTGGGTATTACGGGCAGATATGGAAAAGGGCAGTTAGGCCCGTATAACACTTGCTCGAAAAGAGCTCGATTTACGGGCATATATGAAAAAGGGCGGTTAGGCCCGTATAACACAGCTTATTTTGAGGGCATTTTACCTTTATTTTTGTGAAATGTGCAGTTAGGCCCGTACAACTATTGCAGAAAAAACGGAAATTTACGGTCTAAATTTATAAAACGAAAAACAAACCGTAAATTCGCATTTGTAGACAAAATATCTTACGGTTTCTTTTTAGAAAATTGAATTTAGACCGTAAATGGACGGGAAAACGGAGTTAATAGATTGACGATTCAAAATCGTTGTTTAATCGCGATGCTTTTTAGGTATAATTTCATTGAGGACATGGACTAAATTGGTAACCGAGTATAAAGAGGTGATTATAGTGTTTGTGGTTATCTTGTTCGCAGCTGCTTTCATATATGGATTGTTATCTGGGCTGATCAAAATGTAAATAGTTAGTGGAGGAAGTTCGCAAGCGAACTTCCTTCTTTTCATATTAAAGAGTGATGGAGTTCGCCCGCGAACTCCTCCTTTTTGGTTTACGGTACTGAATGGTGAAATGCTTGAGTTAGGCCCGTACAACACTACAGGACTAAAGTCCAGAAAATGAAAATATTACCGTAAATTTGGTAAGGTATAACTAACATTTTACGGTACCAAAACTCAAAAGTCATGAATATTACCGTAAAATGATGAAAAATTTACGGTAATATTTCGCTATTATGCAAATGAGTGCCGTAATCGGCCTGAAAAATAAAGGTAAAATATTAACAAGTTCAACCCAACAGACCCCAGCTTCCCAACATACCTTAAGCAACCCAACAGACCCCAGCTACCCAGCAGACCCCAGCACCCAACCATACCCATTTCACCCATTTGTAAAAGTTGTGTAAAGCTGATATTTATTATGATATTAGGGAATATTAATATAAAGCAGGAGGTATTTATGAGAAAATTAATGGCTGTACTTTTGGTTTTTGTTGTTGTATTGGCATCTTGTGCTCAAATTGAGCAGGCTTATCATGAGACTTTTGCGATAGATGAGAGTGTTGATGTGCCAGAAGTCGTGAAAGAAAAGATTGAGAATATATTAGAGGATGCGGCTAGGCTTGAGGAGATTAAGGCCAAGCTAGGAGATGTTAAAATTTTGAACTCACCGGTATATTTTACTAGAGATTCAGTAACGCTAAGGGTGGTTGATTCTGAAAATGCTGATTATTATGATACTTATATTTATTATTCAAGATATGGCGAGTGGCAAAAATCTGGTCCTTTTAAGCCAGGGATTCCTAGGGAGAACAGGCGCGAGATTAATTTAGTGGACGTGGATTTTGGCTTGGCTGCGGCATTTTACAAGGAGATTGATAATAGGATGGATGCTGGTAATCCATATAGTGTAAATATAGGGATATATTTTGATGAGGGAAATATTTATAGGGCTCAGTTGATTGGCGAGCGTGAGGATTTTGATGCTGTGATGAGTCCTGAAGGCGAGATATTGAGTTTTGAAAGGAGAGATTAGTATGATATTTTGGATAATATTTTCATTTTTCTTCGCATATATTTTTCCGATATTTTTCTCATATATGGGTGAATGGAAATCTACACCTGAACTTGCGACTATAAGTCTAGGGATTGGGATATTACTTTGGTTTATTTCCAGTTTAAGGATTTTGAGAAAGTATATCTTGGGTCCTATCAAGAAAAAAAGGGTGATGGATCGATTACAAGATTATGGAAAAAGGACTACAGCAATTATCGTTGATAAGATTGAAAACGGCAAAGTGCTGGGTGGATATGATAATCTAGATCTTGTGTTGGGTTTTGACAATTTAGTAGGTGAATATACTGAAGTAAGTATTGATGTCGTGGATTCAAAACCTGGCCTAAATAGATATGAGATAGGTAATGAGATAACTGTTGTTCTTAATGATGAAGGTGGTACGCCAGCTTTTAATTTGGAGGGTGCATCAGTATCTGTTAGAAATCATTGGGCTTTTATATGGTTCATTTTTAATATAGTATATGCCATAGGGACTTTTTATCTTTCCTATGAGAAGTATAGTGATGGCATGGGTTGGAGATTTTTAAGTCCAGGTTATCCATGGGTTTGGGCACCGATTATAGGGATGTTTTCATTTAGTGTGACTATGTCTACGAATATTTATGGTCAGTCACCGATGATGAAAAGGCTTATTGGTGGTCTAAGTGAAAATGAATATTCGCAGTTGATTTTATACGGACGAAATGTCGTAGGCGAGATAGTATCGTATAAACAAACCGGCACATATATTAATGAACAACCTCAAGTTGAGATTCGTGTTAGATATAAGGATGATAGAGGTGTTTTGATTGATGCTAAAAAGAAGCTAGTCATTTCTTTGCTGGATGTTGGTAAGCTAGATACTGGGCCTGTTGACATTAGGTATTTACCAGGAAATAGAGAATTATTTAAGATAGTGAAAAAAAGCAACTAAGGTTGCTTTTTTATTTTTTTTATACTGTATATATTAATGATAAATTTTATTAATATATAGTAATAATAACTAGCTAATTGTTCATTTTATATCAAATGGGTTATAATTATATAGACTAATTTTTTTAGTGAAAATATTTTTTAGAAGGATTTATGAAGTACTCGAAGAGGATTATCGCCTTCGTATTATTACTTAGTTTGTTGTTACCATATTTCGGTGATTTAAGTTTAGCTAACGGTGAAGAAGTAGTAAATGAAGAAGTGATGGTTGAGACAACTATTGATGAGAGCTTAGTAAATGAGACACCTCTTGAGACGGAGATTTCTGTCACTAGCGAAGATGAGCTAGTCGAATCGGAAGTGATTCAAGAAGAGGTTCAAAGCGAGGAAACGACACAAACTACTGAAGAAGAATCATTTATAGATTCAGAAAAAGTAGAATTAGATGAAACGAAAGAAGATACTATTGAGACTTTAGAAGAAGAGACTCAATTAACTACTGATGAAGTAGTTGAAGAGAAAAATGAAGATATAACAGATCAAATGCCTGAGACATCAGGTGAAATGGAAACACAAGAAGTTACAGAAGTAAAAGAACTAGACGAAGTAACAGAAGAAGTTTCTAATGAGGTTATAGAAGAGGTAACTGATGAAGTCAATAACGAGGTAGATATTCAAGTTATCGAACAACCAGTAGATAATGAAGTGTTAAATGTTGCTGCGTTTGAAGGTATAAACTTTGAAGTAAGAAACGTTAACAAACCTTCTATTGGACCATATTATGTAGGATTACCAGAAAATGGATTCCTATCAAGTGAGAAGATGGTTGGTGAACTAGTCATTAATGGTGCTTCGCTAGCGGATAACAAATTATTGGCATTTGTTGATATCACAGTTCCATTAGAAGCAGTTGCTACTTTTAACGTAGCATTTGCAAATATAGTAGACAGAAGTGAAGATATTAAGACAGATACTACTTGGACAAAGAGAATCTATTTGAAAGAAATAATATCTACTTTTAATGGTACTGTTAACTTTGAATTACAATTCGTGACAAGAGTTTTAGAAAGAGGATATGAATTTAAGCCTGAAGTAAAGCTTTATCAACAAGCAACACTTGATGGTGAGCAACCTATATTTATCAAAGAACCTGATAATAAAGATGCTGATGATTATGCGACGTTCATATTGAAGTATAAGGAACAATTGCTTTTTAAAGGTGTAAGAGAGTTATATTTTAATAATGATAGTATTGTAAATAGAGATGATAGGGCTATCTATGGTGGACCTCCATCGGATGCTACAGAACAATATATATCAGACGATAGCAAAATTGAGATACCTTTCTATTTTACACAAGGACATCCTAATAGTGGAGTAAACTCAGCAGCGATTAGAAGAAATCTAAGATTAATGGAAAAAGTCGTTGTTACTGATACTCTACCTAAATATATAGATGCAAATGGTGTTGAAAGAACAGCGGTATTTAATCCTGCATCAAACCCAGGATGGGTAGATAATGGGGATGGAACTGTGAGTTTTACAGTAGAGTATGTGAATGTCACAGATCCTAATAATTTAGAAGGAGCTGCTGAAAAGCTTGTAGATGTGGTACTTTATTTATCATTTCCTGGTGCGCCAGTATTAACTTCTATTGAGAATAAGGTTAGTTTAGACATGACTCCATATAATCATGTGCCAAATACATTGGATGATTATGAAAGAATTGATGATACTCTAAAAATTAAGTTGAGAACAGATCTATTTAAAGAAGGCGGAGTTTTGACTAAACGACATAGTTATCTGCAAAATGGATATGGAATCGATGAGGGCTACATGCATTTAAAGACAATAGATTATTCTATGTCGATAGCAAATGTAAATGATTACCCTTATGCGAATCTAGTATTGACAGACTCTTACGAAAGTGGCATGGATGAAAACACATATATTAAAGAAATTACGATTTCTAATTTATTTGTGGATGAGGCTTTAGATGGTATTTTTGGGATAAAGCAAGATGGTACATTAGAAAGAATAAATCCATCTAATACAAATTCAACACAGATCACATTTAAGTTTAATGAGTCTGTTCAAGAACAGTTAGACTTACAAGAAGAAAATTATCAAAGAGAAATCGAGTTAGATCCAAATACTGCTAAACCACAAGGCGTTAATAGCAGTGATGTTCAATATAGAGGGTTTGTTGTTGATTTTAAAGACGATTATGAACTTTTACCTGAAAAGTCTTTTTATGCAACAGTAAGACTAGGTTACCTACATCCGTATCAATTGGAAAATGGACAGGAAATTTTAAATACTGCTCAACTAACTGGTAAGATGGTAAATATTAATGGTATGCCTGAAGGTTATGATTTTGGGACATTAGAAGTATCTTCAAGATTTTACATGGCATCATTAGTAGAACATGCTACTTTTAGCAAAATTACTGCAGCAAGATCTGCTTTAGGATTAGGTACTCAATTAAACTATAGCCTTACATTAGGATTAGTTAATGTAGCTAATTCAACTAGAATAGTAAATGGTAGATTCGTTGATCTTCTTCCACAAGGGTTGGATTTTACAAGACTTTTAGTAAGTCCTTTAAGTTCTCCTTATGTAGATGGTGAAAATATCACAATTATTGAAAACTACAAAAATAGTGGTAGGACATATATCTCAATACCTTTAAAAAATAATAACATTAAAAGAGCAGATATCAATGGAAGTCAATTAGAGGTGACAATTTATGCAAAAGTTAATGAGTTTGCGATAAATAGACCTGATAACACAACTCCTGTAGTTGATGAAAATAGAAACTACGCATACTTTATGACGGACAATTTCTATGGACCAGAAGGACATATAGCTACACGTGATTTTACCTATAGCGGTATAGAAGATAAGTTTGATTTAACAGATGATGGAGATACTACAGAAAAATTAATAGGATCTACAACTGATATTTTCATAGCACTTCCTAAGGAAGTTATAGCTAGAAAATGGATAAGACCAGAAGGCGTTGAAAATTGGATTAGTTCAAGGATAGAAACAAAGCATGGACAAGGTTTTGAATATAAGCTTGAATTGACTAATAACGGAGCTTTCCCTATCGATAATGTAACTATCTATGATGTATTACCACATTTAGATGATAATAATTATTTTACAGATGATACTGGTACTCTAACAAAGAGAATGTCAGGATTTAGCAATACAATGACTGGACCAATTGTGTCAGATCAAGCGGATAAATATGACATTAGATATTCGACTACTTTGAATAGCGATCCAAAGACTGCTTTTGAAAGTACTGATGGTTGGTTAACTCAAGATGAGTTGTTAGCAAGTGCTACATGGGGCGATGTTAAGAGTGTACAAATTAAATTAAAGCCTGGAACGACTCTTGAAGTAAACGAAAAAGCTGAGTTTATCTTAAGCATGCAGGCTCCAGAATTTGATAGAGAAAATCTGATAGAAAACAAAGTGGCAAATAACAACTTTGCTATAAGCTATGATAATGTTAATTGGGGACAAAGTAATACAGTTTCTAATTCATTATTAAATACTATAAAGATTAAAAAGATATGGGAAGCAAATGAAGCAGATGCGGTTAGAGTAAGACTACTTCAAGGTAAACTTGAAGGAGAAGCACCAAATCAAACGTTTTTAGATTCAACTCCTTATCTAGTAGATGGACAAGAAGTCGTATTTGAACTTAACAAGGCTAACGAATGGAGCGAATTTGCTTATGACCTTCCTGTGACTAATACTTTAGTTGACATGCTTGGATATAGTGTTCAAGAAGTTGACCTAGTTTATGGAGAAGAAGGTAGCCAAGTAGTTACTTTAATTGATAGAAGTATCTATGAATATACAATAGATACAGACAACTTAACATATTTGAATTTGACAAATACAGTTAGAGAATTGTTAGCAGATATAACAGTATCTACTAAATGGATTAATGGCGAGGAAGTTGCTAAGCCGGGTACGACAGTTACTTTAATGTATAAGAATGCTGAAGGAGTATTTGTAGAGTATCTTGATGAAAATGGAAATCCAGTAGTAGCAACAGTTGATGAAAATGGAAATGCAAGATTTGTAGAAATAGTTTCTGTAGATGAAAACGGAGATCCTATCACATTTACTGTAGTTCAAACTGGTTTAGAAGCAAGTCCATGGAAAAATGTAAGCATCCAAGAGATAACACCTGTTGAGATATTCGATGGGGTAGCTTTAATCGCTGAAGGAAATGCAAATATTGAAATCGTCAATGAATATGTAGTACCACTTATGAGTGTTAAAGTAGAGAAGATTTGGGATGGTGGTTCCGAAAATAGACCATCAATACCACTACAATTATCACGCAGTACTGATGGAGAAGTTTGGGAAGATGTAATAGAAGTAATCTTAAATGGAGTAGATGATGAAGATGGTGATACAAATCTGTGGACATATACTTTTGTAGATATGCCAAGTACGGATTTAACTGGAAAATCATATACTTATAAAGTAAATGAAACTACAGTTCCTGAAAACTATGAAGAGACTTATTCAGAAGATGGATTAACAGTTATAAACAAATACATTTCACCTAAAACAGAAATAACTTTAACAAAGGAATGGTTAAATGGACCAACTCCAAGGGAAGATGTGACATTCATCCTTTATAGAAATATAGAAGGCTCTGATTTAGTAGAAGTAGATAGGATAACTTTAACTAAGGAAAATCTAGTTGGGGAAGAAAATGTTGAGACATGGTCACTAACAGTAGGTGATCTTGACCTAACAGATCAAAATGGAAATCCATATATCTACTCAGTTGAAGAAGAAAATGTACCTGCTAATTATGAAGCAAGTGTGATTGACCGTCTAAGCATCCTTAATACATTCGTAGTACCAACTTCAGATATCACAGTAACTACAGAATGGTTAAATGGTGATGATGTTGAAAAACCAGGCACTACAGTAACTCTAATGGTTAAAGACGAAGAAGGAAACTTCACACCAGTGCTAGATGAAGAAGGTAATCTAGTTACTGCAACAGTAGATGAAGAAGGAAATGCTACATTTACAAACGTTTCATTAACGGATGAAAAAGGAAATCCTTTAACATTTACAGTAGTTCAAGAAGGTTTGGAAGAAACTGATTGGACTAACAAGTCAATAACTGAGATCACGCCAGCGAATTTAGAAGAAGGAGTGATTACAGTAGATACTACTAATACAAACGTACAAGTAGTGAATGAGTATGTAGTACCAACTTCAGATATCACAGTAACTACAGAATGGTTAAATGGTGATGACGTTGAAAAACCAGGCACTACAGTAACTCTAATGGTTAAAGATGAAGAAGGAAACTTCGTACCAGTGTTAGATGAAGAAGGCAACCCAGTAACTACGACGGTAGATGAAGATGGAAATGCCACTGTTACAGATGTATCATTAACAGATGAAAAAGGAAATCCTTTAACATTTACAGTAGTTCAAGAAGGTTTGGAAGATACTGATTGGATTAATGAATCCATAACGGAAATAACTCCAGCATATCTTGAGGAAGGTATATTAAGGATTAACTCTGAAAATACAATTGTTAACGTAGTTAATAAGTATGTAGCTCCTCCAACACCAGAACCAGAGCCAGAAGATGATGATGTAGTAGTTATAGTAACTCCAGGAAAAGATGATGATAAGGTTAAACCAGATGCTAAACCAACATCTACACCAAAACCATCACAATCACCAAAAACTGGTGATACCGGAACTATGATTTCTGTTATTGTCCTAATCGTTTCACTTACGATGGTAGCGTTAGTAAATAAAAAGAAAAAAAGTGTAAACTAATCACTTTATAAAAAAGCGACTTACTCATTGAGTAAGTCGTTTTTATGTTCTTGATTTCCCACTCCCAACACTATAAAATAATAGAAAGGAGATTTGATATGACATTTTCAATTATTCAAGGTGATATTACAAATATGAGAGTTGATGCTATAGTTAATGCTGCCAATACCGAGCTTGCCATGGGCTCAGGTGTATGTGGCGCCATTTTTAGAGCTGCAGGATCTCATCAAATGACTCATGCCTGCTCAAAACTTGCTCCAATTAATATAGGTGAAGCTGTGATAACGCCAGGATTTAAACTTGATGCCAAATATGTCATTCACGCGGTCGGTCCAATTTATGATAATTGGGACAAAAAGACTAGCGAGCGATTACTCAAAGAAGCATATATAAACTCGATGATACTTGCCAAAGATTATGGGCTTGAAAGTATAGCGTTTCCGCTAATCTCAAGTGGCATTTATGGCTATCCAAAAAAGGAAGCTTTTGAAGTGGCGACAAATGCCATAAAAAACTTTATTGATGAAAATGAGCTTGAGATTTACCTAGTACTACTCGACAAGAATTCTCTTGTTCTAGGTGAAATGCTATCTACCAACATCCAAAATTATCTCAAAGATTATTCTGATGTTTTAGATATTCATGATAATCAACTCAATAGAATCGAAGTTGATTTTGGGATTGAGGACATACTACAGGAAATGGATAATCCATTTAACATGACACTTTTTAAGTTAATTGATAGCAAGAAAATGAGCGATGTTGAGGTCTATAAAAGAGCTAACATCGATCGAAAACACTTTTCAAAGATAAGGTCATCTAGCAATTACATCCCAAGTAAAAAGACGATATTAGCACTTGCTATCGCGCTCGAACTAAACCTTGAGGAGACAAAAAACTTACTTGAAAAAGCAGGATTTGCCTTAACACGTAACCAAAAATTTGATATCATAGTAGAGTATTTCATCATAAATGAGATTTACGATATCTATGAGATAAATCAAGTTCTGTTCAAATACGATCAGCCAATACTTGGTTCAAATTAAATGTCGCCTGTTAAGCGACCATAAATACTACCTTTCATGATACCCTTAGATAAAGGAGGAAGGTAATATGAGAAATGAGCTATTTTGGGGCAAAGATGAAGATATTATCATTCATATTTTAGATGGAGATGGTTACGTAGTAAACGAGGAATTAGAAGCCAAGTTACGTGAAGAAATTAAGAAACAAGAGAAAGCTGAAAACGAAAAAAGCAAAATGGTAAATAAAGAGCTGGTCAAAGCTCAAAATGCAGCGCAGAGATATAAAATCCTAAAAAAATATGGATATGAAAAATTTTTATTACCATTAGATGAAGAAGAAGATTTAGAAGAATAGAAAGTTGAAGGTTGTAGATGAGATTAAGATATAAGTCATGGGCGATTCCCGAGATGCAAGAAAACGAATATATTTTCTTTGATCCGATTGAAAACAAGGGTCGATGGAGCGAGATTTTTGGAAATGATAATCCGATTTATTTAGAAATCGGCGCTGGCAGAGGGCGATTTGCCATCACTAGTGCAAGCCAAAATCCAAACATTAACTATATCGCTTTAGAGATGGACGCGAATGCATTCGTTTATGCGGCTAGGCTTTTCAAAGAAGAAGCCCTACCAAATCTTTACGGAGTCAGGACTGTCGCTCAGCGCCTTCTAGAGTTTTTCACAGAAGGTGAAATAGACAAAATCTATATCAATTTTTGCAATCCTTGGCCAAAGAATAGACAACACAAGAAAAGACTAAGCCACCCAAGATTTTTAGAACTATACAAAATCATTCTTAAAAAGGGCGGCCAGATTGAATTAAAAACAGATGACAGGCCATTTTTCGACGATACTGTTCGATACTTCCAAGACAGCGGATTAGAATTACTTGATGTCGACTATGACCTAGATGCCAATAAAAATGGCAATATCGTCACTGAATATGAAACAAAATGGCGCTCCCAAGGCGTTAAGATAAATTATGTAAAAGGGATTTTCTAAAAAAGTCCTAGCTGCGTGCCTCGACTGGCGAAGCTTTTGATTGATATGCGACCTGCTGGACTGACCATAAAGGGTGGTTATAAACCACCTTTTATGGTCAGTCCAGCAGGTCGCTTTTTTAATGAAGCTTCTGGTCTGCGGATTCCTCGCGTCGGACTTTTTTAGAAAAAACAATTAGGGAAAGTAGAGTAGTTCGACGAGAGTCGAACTATTCATTATTGTAAATTAAAGATAGGTTTCGCTAGCGAAACCTTCCATATGATATAAGCATGAGGCTTGCGTACGCAAGCTTCTTTTTTTATTGGAAGGCCTCGTACATGCTAGTATGCTCAAAATTCAAAACTAGCACGTAAAAACGCCCCGCGACCACTAAAAAATGAGGTTTCGCGTGCGAAACCTACCTCTTATACCACAACAAAAAAAGTGTATCAGTTGCCTGATACACTTGGTTTGCTATTTTTTGAAAATGCCGCCTAGTAGGTCGTCTAGGAAACTTCCGTCTTTGTCTTTGTCTAGGAATGATTTGCCCATTTTTGATACAGGTGAGTCTGATCCTAGTAGTGAGTCTAGTAGACCACCGCCAGCTGACGAACCGCCTGTTGCTTGTTTTCCAAGCATTCCCATTAGAATTGGTGCTAATGAAGAAAAGATGCCAGTGATGCTTGATGCGCTAAGTCCTTGTACTTGAGATAGTTCATTAGTTAAGTTTTCTTTTCTATCTCCAAGGATGTGAGAAAGAATCTTGCTTCCATCTGTAGTATCTACTTTGTTTGGGTCTGCTAGCATCTCGTCAACCGGGTCATCTTTATGATCTTGTAGAGCTTTCATAAATGATGATAAACCATTTTCAGTTGAAGTGTTAGCATTGATGCTTTTTGTTATCTCTGGTAGACCTTTGCTTACTACTTCTTCTACCTGCGTGCTGTCTAGACCATATTGAGAAGCTAGTTTTTCTAAAAAACCATTCTCTTTAAGTAAATTAGTGATGTCCATATATTGCCTCCTATATTTTGTTGTTACTTATCATATACCATAAAAGTGGAAATTTAAGCATAATTTTAGTATTCAGATGCAGCGGCAGTCCCATCAGAATTCGGGTCATCAAGATTGATGTAACCGCCTGCTTTTAGCGTTAAGGTAAAATGACTTTCGATGCTATTTAAGTCCATGGTATTTATTAATGTTGCGAATTTTTTGAATCTTAGTATGCAATGCTCTAGATAGTCAATGGTCTGTTCATCAAGAAGCCTACCATCATTATCGAATTTATCCTTTGCGTTGTTTAACAAAAACTCATTACCAGGGATGACAAAAGCTTCAAGACCTGGTGAAGCTAGGATTTGTCTTAGATGCATTTGAGCTCGGATGGTTCCTTGCCCCTCGTGTGAAGCGCCAATTATCATTACTGGTTTATCCTTAAATGGTTGAAGTCTAAAAGATAACCATTCAAGCAAACTTTTAAGCATGGGCGGTATAGTGTGGTTTATCTCAGGAGTCGCTATTATGACGCCATCAGATGAAATGATTTTCTCTGATATTTTATGAAGCTTTGGATAATCGGATTCAAGTAGATCCACGCTAAAAAGCGGTAGATTGGCGATATCTATGATATCGATTTGGACTTGATCCATCATGATGAATTGTGCATATTCTAAAAGTTTTCTATTGTACGAATGCTCGTTAGTCGAGCCAACTATTCCTATAAATTTCATAAGATACCATCCCATTCATTTGTCTCATCTAAAGAGTCACCATTTATAAATGCCAAGAATTGAGCAATCGTTTGATTTAATTTTTCAGCCTCATTGATCGGTAGACTTGTGTCATTAAATGCATCTATTGATTTTGGTAAGATATATTCAAGGTTTGTGAGTTTAGCATTAATAGCTGGTGAACTAAGCACATCCTTTAAGATATTTTGAGACCTTGGCGAACCAAGTGAGCCGTATGTGGCATTTATGGTAAGCACAGGCTTTTGGTTTAATGGATGGATTTGATATGACATCCATGCAAGCGCGTTAAGAAGTGCTGCTGTTGGTGCATGATCATATTCAGGTGCTGCGATAATAACTCCATCTGATTTTTCTATGGATGCTGCAAATTCTTGAACTACACTTGGTATATCATCTGAAATCTCCATAATAGGTAGGTGGGAGATTTCTAGTATCTCAAATGAGAATTCTGACATATTCTCTTTTATATATTCTAGTAATTTTCGATTAGTTGATTCCTTTGCATTGGTACCAACAATTCCGATTAATATTAAAATTCATCTCTCCTAAATTTTCTACAAACCTTTGTATACCTTAATATGTTACCCTTATAAATGGCGATGGCATCAAACCCTTTATCTTTTGAAGCAAGTTCAATTTCATCAAAAGGAATCCCAAAATACATAGTCGAATATATATCCGCGTTTAGTGATTCTTTTGAGATAATTGATAGACTAAGCATATTTGTATTCAATGGTCGGCCAGTCTTTGGATTAATTATATGATGGTATGCATTCCCATTAACTATACTTTTTCTCTCATAAACTCCAGAAGTCACTATCGACAAATCATTTAACTCAAGTGTAGTCAGATGTATGCCACGTTTTTCTAATGGATTTTGTAGTCCAATTCTCCAGTTAAGTGTGGGTGATTTGAGATTAAATCCATGGGTCAATATATTGCCTCCAAGGTCTATAATTGCAGATATGATACCTTGTTCTTTAAGATATGTTAAGATAGCATCTGCGATAAAGCCCTTTGCGATAGCGCCTAAATTAATAGACATACCTTTCTTAGAAAGATAGACATTGTTAGTGTATTTATCAAGGATAAGGTTATTTGGATCAGTGTGTTTTAACGCTTGGTTCAGCTTGCCATCGCTAGGGACTTTGGCTGAATCAAAGCCAATATCCCAAAGTTTGACTAAAGGACCAAGACAGATATTCAAGTTACTTTTTTCTTCTAAAGAATGAAGCTTTCCTGATTGAATTAGTTTAAAGGTCTCATCGTCTACTTGTATGGATTTAATGCCAGCGTTTTGATTTATCTTTGATATGATTGACTCATCGTCATAAAATGACAACAATTTGTGATAATAAGTTAAAAGCATTTCACAAGTAGAAAGGATAGGGTCAGGGTTATTATGATATATGCTTATTTTTATATTTGTTCCAAATAATTTTGTGTGTAGGGTTTTGTATGTCATGGCTTCTCCTTATTGAATAATTATATCCAATATATGGTTTTGTTAAAAGGTCGTTTGCTAAGCTCAAGTACTAAAAGAAACTGATGGACTGCTTAAGGTATTAGTAGACAACAATACTTCAAAGATTTTAGGAGCCATGTTTATCAACGCTGAATCTTATGAAATGATAAATATCGTTAAATTAGCTATGGACTTAGATGCAAGCTACACAGTGCTAAGAGATATGATTTATACGCATCCTACTATGTCAGAAAGTATCAACGATTTACTAAGTATGTAATTAAATAGGAAAAAGGATGGGCAACCATCCTTTTTTTATAAAAAAAAGCAAGTATAGAATCTATACTTGCTTTACTTTTCTATTTATTTCTTTTCCCATTTTCTTTCTAAAGCTCTTTCATATCTTTCTTGAGCTTTATCCCAGTTTACTACTTCCCAAAAAGCTTTTAGGTAGTCTGGACGTTTGTTTTGATATTTTAGGTAATAAGCATGTTCCCAAACATCAGCACCAATTATTGGTTCTTTACCTTCACTCATTGGATTGTCTTGGTTTGCAGTGCTTACTACTTCAAGGTTATTATCTTTATCAAGTACTAACCAAGCCCAACCTGAACCGAATCTAGTCTTTCCAGCCTCTTCAAATTTAGTTTTGAATTCATCAAATGAACCAAAAGTTTCTTCGATCTTTTCAGCTAATTCTCCAACTGGCTCTCCACCTTTATCAGGTCCCATGATTGACCAGAAGATTGCGTGGTTTACATGTCCGCCACCGTTATTACGAACTGCTGTTTTGATATCTTCAGGTACATCTTTAAGATTTCTGATTGTGTTAAATGGACAAGTATCTTCATACTCGGTTCCTTCAACTGCTTTATTATAATTATCTACATAAGTTTGATGGTGTTTTGTGTGGTGAATCTCCATCGTCTCTTTATCAATATGTGGTTCTAATGCATCATATGCATATGGTAAATTTGTTAATTTAATTGCCATTACTTCCTCCGTTTATTTTTTATATCTTAATTAGTTATTACTTACTTTCGTAATATCTTTATACCGTTAGAGTATGCTAACTAAACATTATTAGGTAAAATAATCCAAAAAGATAAACAATTTTTAACAAATATTAATATTTTCATATCAGATAGAGTAAGAAAAACCCTTATCTCACAGGGAAATAAGGGCATTTGATTATAATAATGATTGAGCTTGGTAAGTCAGATACATCATGATTAGGTAAAATGCTAATATCATAAATGTATAGGGTGATGTAAGAATTTTCTTCGTGTATTTCTTTTCTTCTGGTGAAGATTCAATGTTTGCTTTTAGATCAAATCTACCTCGCCTAAAGAATCTTATAGCGGCATAAATCATTAAAAATATCAAAGCGACTGAGTATACATTTACCACAGCACTACTCTCACCGAATTTCTCAACTAAATTAAGTACTATGATTGAGTTTGCATTATTTAGTATGTGTAGGATGGTTGCCATTAAAAATGAGTAATTCAAACCAATATAAGTCACTAAAAATGCTAATCCCATTATTGAGAATGATTGTTCAATGTTTAGATGGGATATAGCAAATACTATAGATACGAAAATTATCGCTCCATTTTTACTAAATCTTGCTAGATTTTGTCCTAAATATCCTCTGTATAGAATTTCTTCGACTATAGGACCTACTAAGACTACATAAATCAACAGCATAGGTGACATTTGTGTCTGTATAGTTTGTGTCACACTAGTCGATTGAAGACCTAGTTTTTGAAGGATAAAAGCAACTGCAAGAGAGATTATGGCATTAAGTAATAATCCAAGACCGAAAAAGTAAATAATGTCCGTCTTTTTGATATCATTTCTTTTGTACTTAAATAATTCCTTAAGTTTGATAAATGGAAGCTGCTTGGCTACTAGCAATAACGGAATTGTTACTACTAATATCATAACTAGTCCAAAATCCATAAATAATGCTAATAATGAGGCGATTAAGTTACCAACTAATACATAAATCAACAATGAGAAAAATGTTTTTCTCATGACCAACTTTAGACTGTTTTCTTTTGCTTCACTTAGCATCATAATTTCTTCTTCAGTAAGCTCATAATTTTCATTAGACAATTGATTTTCTTCTTCTAATTCTGAGTTATTATTTTCTTGGTCAAACAGGTTAATATCACCGTTTGAATCGTATTTTTCATTTTCATTATAATTCATAATTAACCTCCATTAATATAATATCATATTTTTCGGTAAATAGGGGTTGTAAACATATCAAATTGTGCTAAAATGAAGTTATACTACAGAAAGGGGGATTTAAACATGATTAAAAGGAGACTAGAGTTATTATAATGTAAGAGATTATTTACCCTTGATGTGCACGCATGAAGGCGTGTTTTTTGTTTTTAAATGATGAAAGGAGATTTGATGGGGACGTTAAGAAATGTTGCGTGGTTTTTTAAGAAGAATAAAAAATACTATGTGATAGGCATTAGTGCCTTAATAATGTGCTATTTCTTTATACCAATTCCTACCTTTTTTATAGGTAAGATAGTAGATGGTTTAAGAGAGCAAACTTTAACTAAAGACATCCTATTTACTTATACAGCTATTATTTTTGGATCGATGGTTTTACTTTACATAGTAGAATTCACCTGGCATTACCACATATTTGGGAACTCTTTCAAATTTGGTAGAGATAATAGACGTAGATTGGTACAAAAGTTGATGTCACAAAATCCGGAGTTTTATTATAAGAACTCAACTGGTTCACTTATGAGTAAGGCTACTCATGATGTCGGAAATTTACAGATGTTAGCAGGATACGGAATCTTAGCTTTGTTTGATGCGATTGTATATCCTATATCTTTGATATTGATAATGGGTTTTACCATTTCATGGAAATTAACATTTTTCTCGATATTGGCTTTACCACTGATGATTGTTTTTTCTGCTAAGCTGGGAAAAGTTTTGGATGAAAAATTTACAAGAATTCAAAAGTCAATGGAAGAACTAAATGAATCAGTATTAGAAAATGTAAACAGTATTAGAGTTATTAAGGGTTTTTCAACTCAAAAAATAACAGAAAAAAGATTTGATGAAGATGCTACCGATTTATACAATAAATTAATGGATCAAAATAAATTGTCCGCTCTATTTTTCCCAATAGGAAGGATAATTCCAGCTATCACATTTGTTGTCGCATTGTTGGTAGGTGAGAAAATGATGGGTCAATCAACTTTGACTTTAGGACAAATGGTTTCATTTTTTATGTATTTAAATATGTTGACTTGGCCAATGTTTGCATTTGGTGATTTGATCAATGTATGGCATGAATCCTCTTCTTCCGTAAGAAGACTTCAAGAAGTTTATGAGTATAAGGAAGATTTTGTTGAAAAGGAAAATCTACAAGAGTATAAAGGTGCTAGAGATATTGAATTTAAGCATTTTACCTTTACTTATCCTGGTGCTAATATGAAATCACTTGATGATATTAACTTGAAGATTAGTAATGGCGAGACTTTAGGTATCGTTGGTAAGATTGGTTCAGGTAAGACGACTTTGGTTAAACAGCTTCTAAGACTTTATAACGTTAAGGAAGATAGCTTATATATTGGTGGTAAATCGGTAGAAGACTATACTCGTGCTTCTATTAGAGATAAGATTGGATATGTGCCTCAACAGCATATTCTATTTTCAAAATCTGTATTTGATAATATAGCTTTTGGTGGAAAAGGGGCAGATGCTAAGCTTGTAGACCAGGCAGTTGAATTTGCTGATTTTACAAAGGATTTACACACATTGCCTGAAGGTCTTGAGACTACGATAGGTGAGCGTGGAGTGTCCATCTCTGGGGGACAAAAGCAAAGGATATCTATATCAAGAGCGATTATAAAAGATCCAGAGATTTTGATACTTGATGATAGTTTATCTGCAGTTGATTCACTAACTGAAAAAAATATCATCACAAACATTAAAAATGAACGTGTAGGAAAGACTACTATCATAGTAGCTCATAGATTATCAGGAGTGAAGCATGCTGATAATATAGTGGTACTTGAGGATGGTAAGATAATTGAACAAGGTAATCATGAACAGTTATTAGCTAATAAAGGTTGGTACTACACTCAATATGAATCTCAAAGATTAGGAGGTTCAAATGGAAAAGAATAATAAGATACTTACAAAGCAAGAACAAAAAGAAAAAGCAAGATTTAGAAATAAGAGATTATTAAAATATGCACTTCAATTAAAGCCTTTATTATTTTTCGGATTAATAATTACTCTAGTTAGTGCATTAGCAGAACTTGCAGGACCATATATCATTTCAATTATATTAGATGGGCAATTAAAAGAGGGCATAGGGGCGATAAACTTCGAAAAATTCTTGATGCTGGTTATAGCTTATTTTGCGATGGCTATTATCGTATCAATAGTTAGATATGTGATGAGTGTTTCCTTTGCCATGTTAGCTAACAAGATTGGTCTTATCATCAGAAGAGATGTATTTAGACATGTGATAAGTCTTCCAGTTCAGTTTTTTGATAAGTATCCTGTAGGTAAGGTAGTTACTAGAATTACTTCAGATACACAAGATATTAGGCTTCTAATACAAATACTATTTTATGATATCATAACTACTTTAGTATTTAGTATTGGGCTAATCGTTGGTTTGTTTATCATAGATCCATTCCTAGGAGCACTGTCTTTATTATCGTTACCGCTTGCTTATATCGTATTTGTTGACTACAAGAAAAAATCAACAAGATATAACACAGATATGAGAAGATTTAACTCTGACATGAACGCGAATTTAAATGAAACAATTCAAACTATGGAAGTAGTACAAAGCTTTAACAATGAAGAATATATCTACAATCAGTATTCAAACCTGAATGATAATCATTATGGAGAAGGTAGAAAACTTGCGACTCTTTGGTCCTATTCTTCATTTAATGCTACAAATGCTATAGGAAATTTAGTTATCACGATTGCGGTATTTTACTTTGCATTAGGCCTAATCAATGGAACAACAGCCATTACAGTAGGTGGACTATATATTTTCGTTGACTATAATAGAAAGCTTTATAATTACATCAATAACTTGACTAACCGTATAGGTGAGCTTGAAAAAGCCAAATCAGCAGCCGATCAAGTATTTGAACTTCTTGAAAATGAACCATACAAGCAAGGTGATAAGATCATTAGCGACCTTAAAGGTAGTATCGAGTTTGATGATGTGACATTTGCTTATGATGAAGATAATGTATTAGAAAACATAAATTTAAGCATCAAACCAGGTGAATCATGTGCATTTGTAGGACATACTGGTTCTGGAAAATCAACGATTATGAACCTGATCTATGGATTTTACAAGATAAAGGAAGGAAAACTTCTGTTTGATGGAGAAGATATCGAAGATCTTGATATGGTTGCGATGAGAAAACAAATGGCTATAGTATTTCAAAATCCATATATTTTTGAAGGTACTATTTACGAAAACATCGCTTTATTCGATTCATCAATCACTAAAGACGAGGCTGAAATTGCCCTAATAAACGTTGGTGGTGAGCGAATCCTAATGAAGGATAAAGGAATAGATGCTCATATTCAAGAAGGCGGTGGGGGATTTTCAGCTGGTGAGAAACAGCTTATTTCCTTTGCACGTGCGATGGTTAGAAATCCAAAAATCTTAGTACTTGACGAAGCTACTTCAAATGTTGACACACAAACTGAAGAATATATCCAATTTGGTGTTAATAGGCTAAAACAGGGAAGAACAACCCTTATCATCGCGCATAGACTTTCTACAATCAAAGATGTAGACAAGATATTTGTTTTAGATAAAGGTAAAATTATAGAAAGTGGAAACCATGATCAGCTTATCGAGCTAGATGGCGTCTACGCAAAGATGTATAAGGAGAATTAAATCTTTTCCGCAGAAAAGGTCCTAGCTGCGTGCCTCGACTGGCGAAGCTTTTGATTGATATGCGACCTGCTTAAACTGACTTTTAAAAGGGTGGTTAAAAACCACCTTTTATGGTCAGTCCAGCAGGTCGCTTTTTTAATGAAGCTTCTTGTCTGCGGATTCCTCGCGTCGGACTTTTCTGTGGAAAAGTGTAGGGTTGGGGGTATGGGCTTTAGTGGCTGATGATGAGGGGAATGTGAGCTTTTGCTATGCAAAAGCTTCCATATTTAGTATTAAAAAGGTAGATTTTACATAGCAAAATCTATTAATTTTTTGGCAATGCCATGGTTAAGCCGGTTTTTAGGGGTTAGCCATGGTACGAAACCGTGCTGACATACCGGGGTTGTGTCCACTTTTAGGGTCCAGCCATGGTATGTAAAACTTTCACAATACCAAGGCTGTGCCTGGTTTTCAGGGGCAACCATGGCATTTTTGCGATTTTTTGTACCATGGCTGGACCCATTTTCCGTGTGTAACCATGGCATAGTCGTAAATTTATCAATAATGTTAGCGACCACAAGGTCGCTTTCTTATTTAAGCCAATAATGTTAGCGACCACAAGGTCGCTTTCTCATTTAAACCAATAATGTTAGCGACCGCAAGGTCGCTTTCTTTCATTTTACCTAAAAAAAAAGAAGCTTGCTTGCGCAAGCTCCGATTTATTCATATGAATGATATGCTTTTTCGATATTGTCTAGTATTAGACTGTCTGTGATTTGTGAGATTTCTTTTACGGTTTGCATTAAGCCGGCTGATTTGATTCTTTCTTGTAGTTCTATGCTTTGAGGATCTTCGGCATTAAAGTGTAGCAATGCTCCGATTCCTTTTACTATATTATCTACTGGTAGGTTGAAGGATAGGGCAGTTTCTAAAGGCTTTACAAATCTTTCTCCTGGGGAAAGTTTTCTTATAGGCTCACGTCCTACTCTTGTCACATCATCTTTTAGATATGGGTTTTTGAATCTATTTAGGATTTTGTCGATGTATTTATAGTGAGCTTCTTTATCAAAGCCAAATTTATGAATTAGTGAATCACCAGATTCTTTCATTGCGGCAGACACGATAGTGCTAACTCTTTCATCTTCAATAGCTTCATCGATGGTTTTTAGACCATAGATTGAGCCAAGGTATGCTGTGATAGCATGTCCTGTGTTTAGTGTAAATAGCTTTCTTTCAATATAAGCTAAAAGATTATCTGCAAGATTCATGCCTTCAATTGAAGGGATCTCGCCCTTAAAACCATCTTTTTCTACATTCCACTCGTAAAATTTTTCTACTGTCACATCTAATGGATTTTCATTATGTGATGGAGGTACTATTCTATCTACTGAACAGTTTGGAAAACCAACATATTTATCTGCATATACTCTTTGCGACTCATCAAGATTGTCGTAAACATGATCTTTAAGAGCTGATGATGCATAAATAGCGTTTTCGCAAGCTATGATGTTTAGATATCTTTCAGAATTTCCTTCCATACGCTTAACAATTGCTTTTGCTATAGATGGGGCAATCTTTGCTAAATTTAGTGGACCTACTGCTGTAGTAACTATATCTGTATCGACTAGCTCTTCTACTATAGGGCCTGTTACTGAATTTACTGCTCTAATTCCTTCTACTTTTATATCTTCTAATTCAACATCCATGATATGGATAGTATATCCTTTATCTTCATTCATCAGATTTACTACATTATCAAATACATCAGCAAATACTAGTTCATAACCTGATTGATTTAGAAGATAACCTATAAATCCTCTACCTATATTACCTGCTCCAAATTGAATAGCTTTTTTCATTTTTATCTCCTATGCACCAAATGCATCAAGAAAATCTTGTTCGTCTGTTGTTACTTTTAATCTCTCAACTAACTCATCTTCAATCTTAATAGCGATATTAGATAAGATTTCTAAGTGTTCGTCGCCTTTTCCTGCTATACCTATTACTAAATATGCAAGTTCTTCATCGAATTGAACGCCTTGAGGATATTGTAAAAATACTACTCCACTTTCTTTTATAGTGTTTTTTGCTTCATTTGTTCCATGTGGGATAGCAATACCTAGACCCATATATGTTGTCATTACTTTTTCTCTTTCAAGCATATAGTCAATATATGATGGTTCAACACAACCCTTATCAACCAATTTTTGTCCAGCAGCTATGATAGCTTCTTCCTTTGTTACGCTTTCTAGTCCTAGAAAAATATCTTCTTTCTTTAATTTTAGTTCCATAATCGTCTCCTTTATTTTTATTTGTTACATTGTGTACTAATTAAACTTAATATATCTGTCAATATGATAGAAAGTATATTCTCTCTATCTAAGACCCTTATCGCATTGAGCAATTGCGGATTTTCAATAAGCGACATACTTATTCGGCTAAATAACTCAACTACATGTGATGGAGCGCTCTTTGATACGATCATGATGACCATCATTTGCTCCTTATCCTTTAGATACCCAAAACCCAAAACAGATTTCTTAATATCGGCATTTGCATGCATCAAGTGTAGATTTAATTCCGAGAAATATGTACCACCAATTCTATTACGCCTTTTTAAAGCCTCTTCTATAACCGCTTCTTCAATAGTATCATCAGCAACTTTACTCGCTGCTAACGCCTATAAATCTTCACTTTCATCAGATTGGAAAAACTTAATATTCTCGTAAATCTTGCCTAAATCTAATGATAGGTGAAATGCATTTTTCAAGCTTTCCATACTATCTTGATAAACTAGTTTTTTATCTTCATCCAAACTATTTTTTATGTGTTTAGCAGGCTTTGGAGCAAAATCAGTTATGTTAGAATCAACTCTTTTTAGCGCGCTAGCATAAAGTTTATCTCTAGAAAGATTTCTCACAAGATCTCTTATCTTCATATAGTCATCTTCGCTTGGAAGAGCCGCTACATTTATATAAGCTACACCAAATATGCTATCATGCTCAAAATACTTAGATATATCAACTGTAGAGATAACTAGATCAATGTTATTTTCATCAAGATAGGCTTTCGTAAGTTGAAGTATTGAGACATTCTCAACTATGTTAAAATTACTAAATCTTTGGTTAAGCTTAGTGCTTAGCAATTTAGAAGTCCCAAAACCAGTAGGGCATACCGTGATGATATTTATCATAGCCTGATCTATGATTCTTTTCTCAATTGCTGTGATAAAATGAATCGCGATATATCCTATCTCATCTTCTGGAATCTTAGTTGATTCATCTAAAACTGAATTTTGCATGATAATCTTAGGTGAGATTTTCTCTAAAATATCATAAATCTCAGTATACTTATCTCTGATATCATCCAAAATTGGATTTCTAATATTGAGATTCATTTTTAATCTATTTAATGCAGGTGTGATATGAGCTTTCAAATCATGCTCTAATCTCTCATCTTCATGAAGGTCTAGTTGAAATATATTTTCCATAGCATTTATCAACGCTTTAGTGATTTGCAATGATTCAAGGATATCATCAATATTTGTCTTTTCTTGACCACTTAGTATGATATTTGCACCTTTAATATGCATGGCTATATAAGAAATCTCAACTTCAGGGATATTAATTTCAAAAGTCTCTTCAAGTTTTTCTACAATCTTTTTAGCAAAGATATATTCTTGAGAGTCAGAGATAACATCTATAAAGTCTTGATTTACCTGGGTTTTCTCATCTAGCTTTAATCTTTCTAATGCCAAAGATATATGAACGACCAAACCTACATAGGCATTATCTGATAGACTCATATGAAGTTCATTAAATACGATATTAAGAACTTCTTTGACTTTATCGATAGTCTCTCGATTTATCATAGCTAATACATCATTTTGTTGGATTAAATCTATCTTGACTTCATCGGCTATATCCTTAATCATCTCAAGCCTTTTGTTATCATCCATACTTTCATAAATAAGTGATGTTTGAGCTTTTCTAAATGAATACTCGTCTCCATTGATACTAATGCCTTCGCCTCTTTTCCTTACTAATTCAAGAGAGAATTGATCAAGCCATATTTGTATCTCATTTAAATCTTGAACTAAAGTCTTTTCAGAAATGTTTAGATAATCTGTAAAGGCATAGTATTTGATAGGCTGATCAGAGACAAATAACCTAGATAATATAAATCTGATTCTATCCTTACGCTCATATTGCTTATGCGTGCTAATCATATCTAAGAGCTCTTTTATGTATTCTGTCATCTCGTCAGGTTCTTCTAGATTAATTCCCACACCTGGTTTTTTCGATAAGGTAAAATCATTTTCATACAGCCAGTTCTCACAAGCTATCAAATCTCTTTGAACTGTTCTAGTACTCAAACCTAATTCCTTAGCTATGTCAGTGACAGTGATAGGCTCTTTATCTTTAGACGGTAGCATCAATATAATATTCTTTTGTCTTTGAGATAGTTTTTGTTTTTTCATAATTATATTTTACCCATTTAGAGCATATCTTATTGCATAAATAATTTATTAGTTTTGTTTTCTTACTTATCCAAAAATTTAATCAATTTTCAGATAAGTAAGAAGGGGAGAATAAATCTCCCCAATCTAACTGTTCATTTCATTATTATTTTCTAGATAAATCTATTCTTCAATTCGTCGATATTTTTATCGCTTAAGAAGTTGTTGATTGCGATGATTTCGTATCCTGCGTTTTCATCTAATCTGCCAACTAGGTTTTGATGAGTTACTACTACATCAGTTCCTTGTGGGATATCAGATACTTGAGAGTGAACTACTGTTACTTCTCCAGGATAGTCTTTAATTAGGTTTCTAAATTTTGAAGCTCCCATTGCTGATGAACCCATTCCTGCGTCACAAGCAAATACGATTTTCTTAATTTCATTAGCTGTTCTTTTTCCTGTAACAACTTTTTGTCCTTTGCTAGCTGCTTTTTCTTCAGATAATTGTTTAGAAGCTGCATCTAAATCTTGACCAGTACCTTTTGTAGCTGCTCTTTTTACGAAGAATGCTGCTATAACAAATGCTACTAAAGCTGATAATACTACAGATATGATTACTGGAATATGACTTCCTTTTGCTGCCATTGATAAGATAGCGATGATACTTCCTGGTGAAGCTGGTGCTACTAATCCAGCATTCAATACGCTATTAGTTAATACTCCTGTCACGCCACCTCCGATAACTGCTAGTAATAATGCAGGGTTCATAAGTACGTATGGGAAGTAAATTTCGTGAATACCACCAAAGAAGTGAATGATCATAGCTCCTGGTGAAGATGATTTAGCATCACCTTTACCAAATACGAAGTAAGCTAATAATATTCCAAGTCCTGGTCCTGGGTTTGCTTCGATTAAGTACATGATTGATTTTCCAGCTTCGGAAACTTGGTTAGCTCCGATAGGTGAGAAAATACCATGGTTGATTGCGTTATTTAAGAATAAAATCTTACCTGGTTCAACAAATAGTGATACTAGAGGAAGTAATCCTTTAGATACTAAGAAGTTTACACCTGCTTCTAAAACGCCTGTGATTGCTGTTACGAATGGACCAACTGCATAGTAACCAAGTATTGCTAAAAGCATACCTAAGATACCAATAGAGAAGTTGTTTACTAACATCTCAAAACCAGTTTTGATCTTTCCTTCTACCATTTGGTCGAATTTTTTAATAACAAAACCACCAAGAGGTCCCATTAACATAGCTCCAAGTAACATTGGGATTTCTGCTCCTACAACAACCCCCATTACTGAGATAGCACCCATAACTGCTCCTCTTTCTCCACCTACCATCTTACCACCTGTGTATGCGATAAGGATTGGTAATAAATACTTAAGAATTGGGTCTACCATAGTTGCTAATTTTTCATTTGGTGCGTAACCAGTTTTAATGAATAATGCCGTAATAAATCCCCAAGCAATAAATGCTCCGATGTTTGGCATAACCATTCCACTTAGGAATCTACCAAATTTTTGAACTGAGTTTTTTAAATTTCCTTGTTTGCTCATATCTTTCTCCTTTATATTTTTTATTTTCTAATTAGATTATATATCTTAATAGATGGCTTAATCAACGTGAAGAAAGCACATTTTTGTCGGCAACGATGGTGACAACTTTTCCATATAAAATGATTATTGATTATAATTTTTGAATTTGTTTTCTGTGAAATGTTTTTGAAAGCATTTCACCATTAATAATGGTTATGGGGGAATATGGCTAAAAACACATATTACAAAAAAGTTACAGATTATTAAGAAAATATGACAAAAATGCCCATTCTTGTAAAATGTGAGTGAAAATAGGTTGATTTAAACATGTAAATTGTTTAGTATTTAAATTAGTTCAAACTATGAAAACGGTAGCAACTAGGAAAGGGGTAAATATGAAAATTTATAAGAGAATTGCATCATTCGCTTTTGCAATTTTATTTTTGTTTAGCTTTGCTATGAACGACGTTCAAGCAGCACAAGAATATACACTAAATAATAAAGTAAACATATATACAAATGCTGTTGATGCTTCTAACGGGACAAACCCATCAGGTACATATTCAGCAGGAGATTATTTTATATATAAAGAATATAATGGCATGTACAACATCTCAACTATCCCTACTTCTCCAGGGGGATGGATGAATCCACAAGATAATTCAACTACAACAAACACAATTGATACAACTACTACAGACAGGACCACAATTTGGTCACAACCTACGAAAGTTTATCAAACAACAGCTTCTGCAGTAAATGTAAGAACAGGAGCAGGTACTTCATACAGGTCATTAGGATTAATTTATAGTGGATCAATTTTCGAAGGAACATTACAAAGTAATGGTTGGATAAAATTTGTTTTCAACGGTCAAACAGCTTATACAAGTGCAGACTATCATAGAGAATATACTACAACTACTACAAGATATACGACTGGAACAGTTAATATAAGAGATAAAGCAAGCTTAAGCTCATCAAATGTAGTTGGTTCTTATGCAAAAGGTCAGGCGGTTCAAGGAATCAAATTAGGCGATTGGTTTAGAATAACATATAATGGAAAAGTGGCATATATATCATATAGCCTAACAACTTCTACTAGACCAACTACTTCAACAACTACTACAACATCAACAAGTAAAGTTTATATAACTACAGGAAATTCAGTAAATGTAAGAACAGGTCCAAGCACATCATATAGGTCATTAGGTTTCAACTATAATGGCTCAATCTTTGAAGGAACTAAACAAAGCAATGGTTGGATTAAATTCACTTATAAAGGTCAAACAGCTTATACAAGTGGAGACTACTATAGAGAGTACACTACTACAACAAAAAGAGTTGTCACAGCAGTACTTAATGTAAGAAATAAACCTAGTTCAACAGGAGATTCAAGAGTAATTGGAAGTTTCACAAAAGGGACAAACATTACAGGCATCAAACTAGGCGATTGGTTTAGAATTAACTACAACGGTCAAATCGGATACGTTTATTACAAATATACTAGCCCATCTGGCGATACTCAAACAGTGGCACCAAAACCAGTGGTACCAACTAAAGAGGTTAGATATGCATCAGAATATCTTAACGTTAGACAAACACCTTCACTAACTGGCACTATAGTAGGATTATTAGACAAGGGTGCTAGAATAGAAGGATTCAAAGAAGACGATTGGTTCAAAATAACATTTGAAGGTAACACTAGATATGTTAGCTATGAATACACTTTAAGTGAGAGTGAAATGCCAACACCAACATTAGCAAATACACATAAAAGAACAGTAACCGCTTCAGTAAATGTAAGATCTAAAGCTTCAGATACTAGTGAGATTTATGGTAGCATCGCTGCTGGCACTCAAATTAATGGTATTCTTGATGGAAGCTGGGTTAAATTTGTTTATGGAAAATCTATAGGCTACATTTATGCTGGTTTTTCAAGAGCCGATGAGCCTGAGACAAGAGTTGAACCAACACCATCACAAGGCAATGAAACTACTATACCATCAACTGGTTCCGGAGAATTTATCCTAGCATTAGACCCTGGACATGGATTTGGTAGCGGACATAATCGTGGTGGAGTATTATTCAATGAAGGTGATCAAAATTATTATTTCTCTCAAACATTAACTCAAGAAGCAAACAAGTATAAAAATGTAAGAGTAGTAAATTCAAGATCAACTATTTACGATGATCCTTCATTATCAGGAAGAGCTGCTTTTGGTAAAGGCGCTGATTTATTCCTATCACTTCATACAAACGCAGCAACTGGTTATGGAGCTGAGTCAATAAGAGGGGTAGAAGTATTTAGCAGTCATTATAGTGAAAATATCGACCTAGGTAATAAAATTACTAAAATGGTAGCATCACTTCTTAACACTCCAAATAGAGGAACAAAATTCCTAACATATAGCGGAGCACTTTACAGAAGTCCACTAGCAGGAGCCACTGATTATTGGGGAGTATTCAGATACGACAACAATGCCAAAACAAAATATCTAATCGAATTTGTATTCCATACAAATTACCAAGATTCAAAAGCCTATCTAGACAACCAACAAGCACTAGCAAGAAACTTAATGGAACTAATAGCAAATGAATATGGATTAGAAAGAAAATAAAAACCAAGGTATATCGAATCGATATACCTTTTTTTTATGTAAAATACTGCTTTGCCCAGTTTAACATAGTTTTGCAAAGTTTAAATAAGGTTCGACATGCTAGTTTGGCGATTTTGGTAAACTAGCACGTAAGCACCTTAATTTAAAAAGATAGCGACCTTTGGTCGCTTTCTATCCATGAGATAAAAGGTAGGTTTTGCTATGCAAAACCTTTCATTCTCCTATTCTTACACCTAGCTCAAAACAATACGATTCTCTGAAACTCACCCTAGCGCCCCAAACTTAATATTTTTCACAGAAAAGTCCGATGCGAGGAATCCGCAGACAAGAAGCTTCATTAGTGTGGCGACCTGCTAGACAGTGCAAATTGAATTCATTTTTAACCTAATATATGTTGGGCAGTTTAAGCAGGTCGCATATAAATAGAAAGCTTCGCCAGTCGAGGCACGCAGCAAGGATCTTTTCTGTGAAAAAACATTCTAAAATAAACATTTAGGTATTGATTTATTGTGCTATTCTGCTATAATACTACTTGGTGTTTAATAAATTAAGAATTTTATTTAGTGACGAGAGGAGGACATATGGTTATTGGAGAGAATATTAAGAACTTAAGACATAAGATGGGACTTACTCAAGAGGAGTTGGCTGAGAGATCTGAGTTGACAAAGGGCTTTATCTCACAATTGGAAAGAGATTTGACTTCACCTTCTATTGATACTTTATCAAATGTGCTGGAAGCTTTGGGCACAAGTCTTGGAGAGTTTTTTAAGACTAAAAAAGAAGAGCAGATAATCTTTAAGAAAGAAGATTATTTTGAAGGAAGTTATGATAAGCTGGGTCTTAAGATGGAATGGATAGTACCGAATGCTCAAAAAAACAGTATGGAACCTGTTCTTTTTACTTTTGATAAGGATGGAGAGACTAAAGAGTATACTCCATATGAAGGCGAGGAATTCGGATATGTGCTTGAAGGCGAGATTAAGTTAATGGTCGGAAATAAAGAACATGTTTTGAAAACAGGTGAGACATTTTACCTGATGCCGGATGAATCGAGATATATAAAGAATAATTTTAATGGAAAATCAAAAATATTGTGGATTACAAATCCACCAAACTTTTAGGAGGATATATGGCAAATGCAATTGAGTTAATTGATGTAAAAAAACAATTTGATGGACAGGTAGTTTTAGAAAATATAAATTTGACTATAGAAGAAAATGAATTTTTGACTTTGCTTGGTCCTTCTGGATGTGGCAAGACAACTACGCTAAGGATAATAGGTGGTTTTGAGACTGCAGATGATGGAAAAGTATTATTTGAAGGTAAGGACATAGCCGATGTACCTGCATATGAAAGAAACATTAATACTGTATTTCAAAAGTATGCATTGTTTAATCATTTAGATGTATATAATAATATAGCTTTTGGGCTTAAATTAAAGAAGATTCCTAAGGAAGAAATCGAAGAAAGAGTTCAAGAGATGTTAAGGCTTGTGAATCTTAAAGGATTTGAGAGAAGAAGTGTAAATTCACTTTCAGGTGGACAACAACAAAGGGTTGCTATAGCAAGAGCTTTGGTAAATCAACCAAAGGTTCTTTTATTGGACGAGCCTCTTGGAGCTCTAGACCTTAAATTAAGAAAAGACATGCAAATAGAACTTAAAAAGATTCAAAAAAGAGTTGGCATTACTTTTATATATGTCACTCATGATCAAGAAGAAGCTTTGACGATGTCTGATAAGATAGTAGTTATGAACGATGGAGTTATCCAACAAATTGGTACTCCGATTGATATATATAACGAACCTATAAATGATTTTGTAGCAAGATTTATTGGAGAGTCTAATATATTAGAAGGAATGATGCCAGAAGATTATAAGATTGAATTTTCAGGTAGACTATTTGACTGTGTGGATTATGATTTCTATAAGAATGAATTAGTTGATGTGGTTATTAGACCGGAAGATATTATGTTTACGACTCCTGAAAAAGGAATGCTTAAGGGAATAGTTAAATCATGTTTATTTAAAGGTGTTCATTATGAAATAATAGTAGATGTTGATGGCTATGAGTATATGGCACATACTACTTTAGATAAAACACCAGGTATGGAAGTTGGTATCATCATCACTCCTGAAAATATTCATGTTATGAGAAAAGGTGAGGTTGAAGGCGATGAAGAGAATTAAGAGATTGTCTTATCCATATAATGTCTGGATGGGTCTTCTAATAATCGCTCCTCTTTTGCTAGTAGTTTATTTTGGTTTTACGGATGGATTTGGCAATATCACATTAAATAATTTTGCCAAGATTTTCGAAGCCAATACTTTAAAGACATTATACAATTCGGTATATATAGCTCTTATATCAACAATAATTTGCTTAATCCTTGGGTATCCAATGGCATATATCATATCTCGTACAAGTGCTAGATATAGAACAGTAGCGATGATGTTAATAATGGTTCCAATGTGGATGAACTTCTTATTAAGAACATATGCTTGGGTTACGATATTATCTCCTAGTGGAGTATTAAACTCAATATTAGCCATATTTGGGCTTGGACCGGTTGATATCATGTATTCTCAAAGTGCGATAATATTAGGTATGGTATATAACTTTTTACCTTTTATGATATTACCTATATATACAGCGCTTGAAAAGATGGATTATAGTTTAGTTGAAGCGGCTCACGATTTAGGTGCTAATAAAAGACAGGCTTTATTCAAAGTGATAGTACCTATGTCATTACCAGGAGTATTTTCTGGTATTTCTATGGTATTTATCCCTGCTATCTCTACATTTGAGATAACTACACTTTTAGGTGGGGGTAAGGTAAATATGATTGGAAATGTTATAGAACAACAGTTTATTAATACAGGTAATTGGAACTACGGTTCGGCATTGGCGTTGATGTTAATGGTATTTATATTGATATCAATACTTCTTGATAGCGAATCTGTAGAGTCAGGAGGTATGAATGCGAAATAAATTAAGGATACCTGAAAAGGTATATATGTTTCTTGTCTTTGCATTTTTATATGCTCCTATCATAGTGCTTATGGTTTTCTCGTTTAATGAATCAAGAACGAGAGGTAATTGGACAGGATTTTCTTTTAAGTGGTATATTGAACTACTTAGCGATAGACAAGTTTTAGAAGCTTTATATAATACGCTTACGATAGCTGTAGTAGCGACGATAGTATCAACTATAGTAGGAACTTTGGCAGCGGTTGGATTTATGGAATATTCTAAAAATAAAAGAAAAATTCTTTTATCTATTAATGAAATTCCCGTTTTGAATCCTGATATAGTTATCGGGATTGGGCTAATGGTATTATTTACGGCTCTAAATATCGAATTTGGGATGCTTACTTTGATAATCGCACATATTGTCTTTACGACTCCTTATGTAGTGTTATCTGTACTTCCAAAGCTTAAAATGATGGATAGAAACCTTAGTGAAGCTGCTATGGATTTAGGTGCTACACCTATGCAAACTTTATTTAAGGTAATAATCCCTGAGATTAAACAAGGAATTATAGCAGGAGCTATGATGGCTTTCACGCTATCTATAGACGATTTCGTTATATCCTTCTTTACAAAGGGTAAAGGACTTAATACGATATCGACTACTGTTTTCTCAATGGCAAGAAGAGGAATCAACCCAACAATAAATGCATTGTCAACGATAATGTTTGCGGTGACATTAATACTATTAGTTATAGTATATTTAAAGACTGATAATAAGGAGAATAAATTAAATGAAAAAGAAAATTAGTGTTTTACTAGTAATTTTTGCATTCGTACTTGTGCTATCTGCTTGTGGAGGCAAAGCTACAAATGTAGTTAATGTTTACAACTGGGGCGAATATATTGATGAAGATTTGCTAACACAGTTTGAAGAAGAAACAGGCATAAGAGTAAACTACGATATGTTTGTTACTAACGAAGAGATGTATGTTAAACTTAAAAATTCAAATATAGCTTATGATGTATTAGTACCATCAGACTATATGATCGAAAGAATGATTAAGGAAGAAATGTTACAAAAAATCAATTTCGATAATGTACCAAACTATGCAAATGTAGATGCTGAATTTAAAGGACAAGGTTTTGATCCTAACAATGAATATTCAGTTCCATATTTCTGGGGAACTTTAGGTATTGTATACAATACAGAATTAGTTAAAGAAGAAATCACAAGTTGGGATGCTTTATGGGATGAACAATATAAGAATCAAATCATAATGATGAATTCATCAAGAGATGCTATTGGTATCTCATTAATGAGACTTGGCTATTCATTAAACTCTGACAATAAGGATCAATTAGAAGAAGCTAAACAAGAGTTGATTAAACAAAGACCACTTGTAAGAGCTTATTTAATGGATGAAACAAAAGATATTATTAAAAATGGAGAAGTAGCTATCGCAGTTATGTATTCAGGCGATGCAGCAGATGCTATAAGCGAAAACCCAAATCTTAGATATGTTATTCCAGAAAAGAACTCAAATATATTTATTGACGCAATGGTAATACCTTCAAACGCTGAGAATAAAGAAAATGCTGAAAAGTTCATAAATTATATGACAGATGCAAAAAATGCGGCTAAAAATGCTGCAATTGGGTACTCAACTCCAATATCAGCTGCAAAAGAGCTTTTAGAAGATGATATGAAAAACAATAAAGCTTCTTATCCAGAAGCTAAAATGCTTGAAGGCCTTGAAACTTTCAAGGATCCAGCCGAATTATTGGAAACATATGATTCTATTTGGCAAGATGTAATTAACCATTAATATATGCATAACAAAGTTATCAAAAGCCCATTTTATGTGGGCTTTTTTTGTATATTTTACAATAAAACGAATATTTAAATAATTGTAACAACTTCGTAACTTTTTGTAATCTTTTTGTAATTATTGTTGATTTTATTGTCATACTGATGTAATATCTTAGTAGTTACAAATTAGTTACAAAAAAGGAGAAATAAATGAAAAATTTTAAGAGAGTAGGCGTTAGCTTATTAGCTATAGCATTAGCTGCAGCACCTGCTACTAACGTTGCATTAGCGACAGGAGAAACTTACAAACTTAATAACTCAGTAGGAACTTATTCGAATGCAGGCGATGCTGCAAACAAAACTAATAGAGTATCAACTTACCAAGCTGGTGATTATTATATATATAGAAAATACAACAATATGATTAATATATCTAAGGTTGACGGAAGACCTGGAGCATGGATTAATCCATCTGATAACTTAACTGATACTACAGTTACAGTTTATGGTACTAACTCAAACATTACTTATGTTACTAATGCAGGTAGTGTTAATGCAAGAGCTGGTGCAGGCACTGGTTATTCAATAGTTGGTGTATTATCAAGAGGCGATAGATTTGAAGGAGAACTTCAAGCTAACGGTTGGATTAAATTAACTTTAAATGGAAGAACAGCATATGTTTATGGAAGCTACTTCAGAGCAGAGACTTTAGAAACTAGATATGTTAAAAGCGGTGTTAACGTAAGATCTAAAGCGACATCTAACAGCTCTTTAGTTGGTAGATATTCAGAAGGTAAAAAGCTAGAAGGACATAAAGTTGGTAATTGGTTAGAAATCAATCACGAAGGTTCAAAAGCATATGTATATTATTCATATACACAAGCAGCTCCAAAACAAACTGTAGCTCAAGAAGTAGTAAGATATACTACAGCTTACCTAAATGTAAGAAACATTCCATCTACTTCAGGTTCAAGAGTACTAGGTACTGTGCCTGTAAACACTAAAATAGAAGGTGTTATCGAAGGAGATTGGATTAAACATACTTATAATGGAACGACAGGATATTCTTCAGTTGATTATTTAACAGCAGAACAACCAGTTGTTTCTATAGCTAAGACTTCAAGCAATGCATCAGTTGGTGATAAGATTGCTGCAAGAGCTAAACAATTAGTTGGCTATAGATATGTATTTGCAGCAGCTAGTCCAAGTGTTGGATTTGACTGTTCAGGTTTAGTTTATTACCTACACAATACAGTAGCAAATACATCATTAACTAGAAGAGTAACTACTCAATGGAGAGAAGGATATCAAGTATCTTATGATGAAATGAAACCAGGAGATGCAGTATTCTTTGGAGATTCAGCAAGCGGTTTATACCATGTTGGTATATATGTTGGTAATGGACAATATGTTCATGCATCAACACCTGAAAGAGGAGTTGTTCAAGATAGTATTTATTCAAATTGGTTCAAGAGCCAATTCTATGGAGCAAGAAGATTATACTAATATCCTAAAAATGTATATTTAGACTAAATGTAAACAAAGCAAGGGATGCAAGTCATCCTTTGTTTTTTTATGCCTTTTGGTCTTGAATTGTAAAATGAGACAAAAAGTATTATACTTTTAAGAGTATTTACTATTGTTATTCTTGGAGGTAATATGCAGATATTGAATTGTAACGAATTATTTAATCAAAATATAGACTACATAAAAAAACTATTGGATATTTACGACAATAAACCTACACTGGCCACTATAAGAGTTGGTAATGATGAGGGTAGTATTTCTTATGAGAAGACTTTAGAAAAACTTAGTGAGAAATTAGGTTTAGGATTTAGAAAATCTATATTTGACAATGGTATTGGTCAAGAAGACATAATAGATAGACTAAAAGAATTAAATAATGATAAGGCGGTCAAAGGAATATTAGTTTTTAAGCCTTTACCTAAAAATTTTGATGAAAATGTGATACTAAATAATATAGATCATAATAAAGATATTGACGGAGCTTCATCTAAGAGTCTTAAGAAGATTCTAGGATATGAGAATTATCATAATCTACCAGCTACAGCAGTGGCTATCGAAAATTACTTGGATACCATTACTGAATTAGAAGGTAAAAATGTTCTGATTATCAATCGATCAAATACGATAGGTATACCGTTATGGCACCTTTTAACAAATAAAAATGCTACTTGTACAGTAGCTCATTCAAGGACAAAGGATGTTGAAAAAATGATGGAAACAGTAGATATCATAGTATCTGGTGTAGGAAGAAGCGAGATATTTAATCCTAAGGTGTTAAAAGAAAATGCTATAGTTATAGATATGGGAATATCTTGTGATTTAGAAGGAAAATATACGGGTGATTTTAATAGAAAAAACATAGAGCAAATGAATATTAGCTATATGCCATCGATAAATGGAATTGGTAAGCTAACACGCTCAATCATTATTAAAAATACCTGTTTCAATATGGAGGAAATTTAATGGAAAAGAAGAATACAGTTTTAAGTTTGGTTCAACCATCAGGTAACCTAACTATTGGTAATTACTTGGGAGCGATGAAAAACTTTGTCGATCTTCAAGATGAATATGATTGTTATTTTGGAGTGGCTGACTTACACTCTATTACGGTACCTCAAGTGCCTAAAGACTTAAGAAGAAGGACTAAAGAAGTAGTAGCCCTTTATCTAGCAATAGGACTTGATCCTGAAAAAGTAAGTGTTTTTGTTCAATCACATGTTGAAGAACATCTTAAACTTTATTGGGTGCTAAATTCAATTTCATATATGGGACAATTATCTAGGATGACTCAGTTTAAAGATAAATCTCAAAAAAATGAAGAAAACCTAAATGCGGCATTATTTACTTATCCAACTTTAATGGCTGCTGATATTTTATTATATAATTCAGATTATGTGCCCGTTGGAGAAGATCAAAGACAGCATTTAGAGCTAGCTAGAGATTTAGCTGACAGGTTTAACCATAGATATTCTGATACTTTCCAAGTGCCAGAACCTCTTATCATAAAGTCTACTAGCAAGATAATGAGCTTAAGAAATCCAGATGCTAAGATGAGTAAATCAGATGTTGATGTAAATGCTAGTATATATATATTAGATCCGCCAGAAGTTATACTAAAAAAAGTAAAAGGGGCAGTTACCGATTCATTAGCTAATTTTGATTATAATGATGAGCAAAAAGGATTAAGAAATCTTATTGATATTTACTGTGCATTTGAGAAAGTTAGCCCTGAAGAAGTGGTAGAAAAGTATAAAGGTGAGTCTTATGCGAAATTTAAGGAAGATTTAGCTCAAATAATAATTACGGAAATGTCACAAATACAAGAAAAATATAATGAGTTCATAAGTAATACACAATTATTAGATACTATACTAGAAAATGGACGCGATCGTGCTAGAAATAAAGCATATAGGATGATTGACAAAGTTTATAGAAAGGTTGGTTTTTATCAATTAGGTAAAAAATAGATGAAAATATTTAAGAATGTATTAAAATTTATAGCACTTATTATCGTATTTGTGTTGTTGTGGTATTTCGGTTCAATATGGTATTACAATCAAGTTAATGGTGATGATAAGAAAAATGCTATAGCAAATGAAGAGATAGATATTAACAAGATCTCGGATAATAATGAGATAGGACAAAGAGTTGATGGAGAGATATTATTTCTTTTAGCTGGTACAGATAAAAGTGTTGGTGAAGAAGGTAGTACTAGAACAGATACACTTATATTAGTTAAGATGAACCTTAAAGAAGGAAAGATAGATTTAGTTTCGATACCAAGAGATACCAGAGTGCCGGTGAATGGAAATCTTGATAAGATTAATCATGCATCATCATATGGTGGCATCGAGCTTACTATGAAAACTATTCGTGATTGGTTAGATATCGATTTGGACTACTATGCTGTTATTAATTTTGATTCTGTAGTTCATATAGTTGATATAATAGGTGGTGTTGAAGTTGATGTTCCTGAAGCGATTGCTGAAGAATTGAAAATTGAACCAGGAGTACAAAAACTAAATGGGGAGCAAGCATTGACGTTCGTTCGACATAGAAAAAGTTATATGACTGGTGATATTGGAAGAGTACAAACTCAACAATTATTTATGAAAGCTTTACTTGGAGAGATAATCAAACCAATAAACTTATTGAAGCTTCCAAATATCATAAATGCTTCGAAAAAAGAATTGACAACTAATTTAAAGATATCACAGGGGCTACCAAATATACTATCCTTAGGAAAGATGGCCTCTCCAAAAATAGAATCAGATATGATACCAGGAGACGGTGATTATATAGGAGGTATATCATATTACGTTTATGATAGAGAAGCCACTATAAGTTTGAGAGATAGATACTTTAAAGACTATAGATTAAATGAGAAAAATCTTGTCGAAGATTATTACTAAAATATAATAAATCAATATCAAAACTAGAGAGAAATCTCTAGTTTTTTTTGTGAAATTTTATTGTGAAATCGAATTTTATATATGAGTATATTTTCACCTATATACTGCTAATAGCCTTATTTACGAGTTAAGAAAACATTTTCAAAAATAAGCTCTTTGAATCAAGAATCAGAAAATAAATTCTAAATAAAAACCATGCTCACAAGAGTTAAATTATGTGTTAAAGTAAAAATGCACATAATGAATAAAAAAATAGAAAGGAATAAGAATTTATGAACTACATATTTGTGAACGGTAAATTTTCAAAAGTAATAGCATTATTTTTAGTTTTTACTTTACTAATGAGTTTTGTAGATTTTTCTCAAGTTATGGCGGTATCAGAAGAAGAATTATTAGATTTTTCCAATTTAAATACTGATAGCCAAATGATATCAAAGGCTGAAAAAGTAGCCTTAGAAGGAATTGAGCTTGATAAAAGAGAACAAAATTTCAATGAAAACTGGAAGTTTAAGGAGGGAGATGAGCAAGGAGCTTATCAATCAAACTATAACGATGCATCTTGGGAAAGTATTAGCGTTCCTCATGACTACAGTATACTTAAGCAATATAACTCTTACAGAGAGGCAGAAAGCGGATATTTAGATGGCGGTGTTGGCTGGTATAGAAAGACATTTAATGTTCCAGAAAGCGCTAGAGGAAAGACAATTAACGTAAACTTTGATGGAGTATATATGAATGCTACAGTTTATGTTAACGGAGTTGAACTAGGAACACATCCATATGGATATACAGCTTTTGCATTTGACTTAACTGATCATATTAATTTTGGTCAAGACAATGTATTAGCAGTAAAAGTGGATCATAAATACCCTTCAAGTAGATGGTATTCAGGATCAGGTATTTATAGAAATGTAGATTTAGTTATTAAAGATAAGGTAAGTGTTGGATACAATGGAGTTAAGATCTCAATGCCTTCATTAGCATCACAAGCTGGTGGCGAAGTAGATACTCTTATCAATACTACTGTAGATAATAACAATACTACAGCTAAAGAATTTATATTAAGACATAGCATCACTGAAAAAGGAACACAACTTCCTGTGGCAATAATCGCTACACAAAAAGTTAGCATTAATGCTAATGAATCAAAAACAGTTGATGCAACATTAAAGGTTAATAACCCTAAACTATGGGGAGTAGATAACCCAAATTTATACATAGTTAAAACTGAAGTTGAAGTTGATGGAAAGGTTGTAGATGTAGTAGAAAATACAACTGGATTTAGATATACAAGCTATAGCTCAACAACTGGATTTTCACTAAATGGTGAACCAATGAAGCTAAAGGGAGTTTGTATGCACCACGACAATGGAGCTTTAGGAAGTAGAGAATTTAAGGCTGCAGCAGAACGTAAGATTGATATCTTAAAAGAAATGGGATCTAATGCAATAAGAGTGGCACATAACCCTGCAAGTCAAGATCTAATTGATGCAGCTAATGAAAAAGGTATCTTAATAATCGATGAAGCATTCGATGGTTGGCATATGACTAAAAACTCAAACTCATACGATTATGCTCAACATTTTAGAAATACTATTGGTTCTACAAATAAGATAATCGGTGGAGGCTCAAATAAAACTTGGTGGCAATTTGACATCGAATCAATGATTAAAAGAGGACAAAATTCTCCAGCAATCATAATGTGGTCAATTGGTAACGAAGTAATGGAAGGTATAAATGGTGGACAAAATTATACATTCCCAGAAATAGGCAGAAGCTTAGCTAGCCATGTTAACTCCCTAGATAGTACAAGAGCGGTAACTATTGGTGATAATAAGATAAAAGAAAATTGGACAGAAGCAATAGCAATAGCAAACCATATTAGTGATTTTGGTGGTGTTGTTGGTATGAACTATGCTAGTGGATATCAATACGATCAACAACATAGTAATCATCCTGAATGGTTAATCGTTGGAGCAGAAACAGCATCATCAGTTAACAGTAGGGGAGTTTACAACAGAACTACAGATAATGGAAGAACATACGACAAGCAACTTACATCATATGATGGATCAAGAGTTGGTTGGGGCGAATTAGCAAGTAAGGCTTGGTTTGATGTAGTAACTAGAGACTATGTTATGGGTGAGTTTGTTTGGACAGGATTTGATTATCTTGGAGAACCTACACATTGGAACGGAGTTACTGGTGGTGCACAAGGATCATGGCCATCTCCAAAAAGCTCATACTTCGGTATCATAGATTTGGCAGGTCTTCCAAAAGATTCATATTATCTATATCAAAGTATGTGGAATGATGATGTGACTACAGCTCATATATTACCAGCATGGAATAGTGAAGTAGTTTATAAAAACTATAGTAATCAAGTACCAGTGGTAGTTTACTCAAATGCTGCAGCAGTTGAATTATTCTTTACAGGTCAAGATGGAACTAGAACATCATTAGGTAAAAAAGTTTTAGAAACAAAAACTACAGCTGCAGGATTTACTTATCGTATAGAACAAGGAAAATCTGAAGCACACAATAGCCAATACTTAACATGGAATGTTAATTATGCGGATGGTAAATTAGAAGCGGTTGCGTATGACGCACAAGGCAATATAATTCAAAATACAAAAGGTAGATCTGTAGTAGAAACTGCTGGAAATGCATCAAAATTAGCAGCTAGTCCTACAACAACAACTCTTAAAGCAGATGGTAGTGATTTATCATATATCACTATTGAAGTTCAAGATGCTAAAGGAACACTTGTACCAAATGCATCTAACTCAGTTCAAGTAGAAGTAACTGGTAATGGTAAGTTACTAGCATTAGACAATGGTTCACAATTTGACCATAGTTCATATTATGGAACTTCAAAAAATGCTTATAATGGTAAAATGATTGCGATAATCCAATCTGATAAAACAGCTGGAAATATCAATGTAAATATATCTTCAACAGGATTAGAGTCACAAACAGTGTCTATAACTACTCAAGCTGTTTCAGAAGAAGTAGTAGAAAATAATGTAGATTATCTATATTATCCAAAAAACTACTATGTAAAAACAGGAAATAAACCAGTATTACCTACTCAAGTTAGCGTAGTAAATAAAGATGATACATTCACTAATGAAGACGTAGCTTGGGCAGATATCGCTTTAGAACAATATAATAAACCTCAAGTATTTACAGTAGAAGGTTTAACTAATAGCGGCGAAAAAGTATCAGTTAATGTAAATGTTATTGATGATGTAAACATCATTCTTAATACATCTATGACAACTAGTCTTGGAGTTAAACCAGAACTTCCTAGCACAAGACCTGGAGTATTAGCTGATGGAACTATCATGGATGTTAGCTTTGATGTACATTGGGAAGATGTTAATCCTACATCATATGAAACAGAAAACACATTTGTAGTTAATGGAACAGCTACAGTATTTGGAAAACAAATCCCGGTTACTGCAAGCATAAGAGTTCAACAAGCTACAGTAAGTGTTGGTTCAAATATCGCTGCACAAAATATGAGTTTAACTCAAAATATTCCTTTAGCAGATCAATCAGATACACTTTCAGCTATAGTTGATGGAAGTAGAGCAATTTCAGATAATAACTCTGGTGGACCAAACCCAAGTGCTTGGACTAACTACAGTTATTCTCAAAAGGGAAATAGAACTGCTGAGATAACATTCGCATATGCGACACAACAACATTTAGCTCAAATGTCAATATTCCACTTTGAAGATGGATATTCAGCAAGATTCCCAGATGCTGGTACTACAAAAATATTCGTATCTCAATCAGGTGATGAAGGTTCTTGGACAGAGGTAACTACAATTGAAACTATAGGAACTGCAGCTAATAGAGTTAAAGAATACAAATACGATTTTGCACCTGTATTAGCAACATTTGTAAAGATTCAAGTAACGAATAAACAAGAAACATTAGCTGGTAGATATCCATGTACTGGTATCACAGAAGTTGAGATTAGAAAAGCTGATACTACATTTACTACATTTAATGAAGCAGCATTTGAATCTTTCACAATTGATGGAGTTGCTTTAACAGCTACTCAATTACAAGCAAACAAACATGAAGTTGAAAGCTTAGATGTAGCTATTGAATATAGCGCGAAATCAAATACAGCTATAACAGAACTTCCAATCTACAACGGAGTAAAAAGATATATCCTTGAATCAGAAGATAAGAGCGTTATAAGAGTATTTGAACTTTCAACAATCGAAACAACTGAGCCTGGATATGAAGAAAATGAAAATGGAGTAGAAGCTGTTGATACAGCTACACAATATAGTGTATATCCATTGCCACAATCAGTAACTTATGACCTTAAACAAACTACTTTAACACCTCAAATAAACCTAGTACTTTCTGAAGGTTTAGATGAATATACTGTAGCTAAAGCAAAGGCTATATTAACTAAAAAAGGTTTAGACTTTGTAGTATCAGATACTTTAGATGCTGATATGACAAACGTAGTAGTTGGTATTAAGGGAAGTGAAGATCAAGCGGATAAGTATTTTACAAGGATAGCTGAAGCTGATATTTACAATAATATAGATGCACATAGAGTTTCTATTAAGAATCAAGTAATTTCTGTACTTGGTAAAGATAGCGATGCGGCATTCTATGGTTTAGTTACTCTTGAACATATCTTTGATCAAATGACTGACAATAAGGTAAACAACCTATTGATTAATGATTATTCTAGTCAGAAGATAAGAGGAACTATTGAAGGATTCTATGGAGTTCCATGGACAATCCAAGAAAAGAAAGATTTATTAGAATTTGGTGGAAAGCTAAAGAACAACGTATTTATATTTGCACCAAAAGATGATCCATATCATAGAGATCAATGGAGAGAATTATATCCAGATGATAAACTACAAGAATTAGCGGAACTTGCAAAAGCAGGTAACGAAAACAAAAATAGATTCGTATGGACTATTTCACCTTTCCATAACCAACCTATAACAGCATTAAATGTTGAGTCATCAATTGAAGTATTAAAAGCTAAATTTGATCAACTATATGATGCAGGAATTAGACAATTTGGTGTGTTGGGAGATGACGTTGGTTCATTACCATTAAACGTAGTTGTTAGAGTTATGAACGCGATGAGCGATTGGGCTAAGACAAAACCTGAAAAAGTTTACGATTTCGTATTCTGCCCATATTCATACACATTAACTTGGAACTGGAGTGCTACTGAGTTAAACACTTATACTCAAGGTTTCCCTGATGATGTTCACATATTCTTCACAGGTAGAACTACTTGTTCACCAGTAACAAAAGCAGATATTAACGAATTTAAGACTAGAGGCTCTAATGGAGTTACTAGAAAAGACCCATTATTCTGGTTAAATTGGCCGGTTAATGATATCGATAAGACTTATAGAAGACTTTATATGGGTATGGGAGAGATGCTTCATAATGACGTTGATAATGCGGCAGGTGTAGTAACTAACCCAATGCAAGAAGCGCATGCTTCTATGAATGCAATATTTGCAGTAGCAGACTATACATGGAATACTCCTGCATTTGATGCAACAACTAGCTGGAAAGCTGGTTTGACTATGATTGAACCTAATGCATCAGAAGCATTAATAGAAATCGCTACTCATATGGCAAGTGCTAATACTTTTGAACCTGATAATAATGCTGGTGTACCAGGATTACAAGAATCTGAAGATATGGCACCAACTATAAAAGCTTTTGAAGATGTTATGAATTCAACTGCTGCTGATATAATCACATCTACTGGTACTACATTAAAAGAAAGATACCAAAAGATAGTTGATGCTGTAGATACATTTACTACTGATGCAAGCGATGCAAAACTTAAAGCTGAAATGTTACCATACAATACAAGCTTAAAAGAAAAATCAGAAGCAGCTATTAAATATATCGAAGCTATCACAGCTTACAAAAATGGAAATAAAGAATTAGGCGACACTCTATATGCTGAAGCTGAAGCTAAATACACAGCATCAAGATCACATATGGTAGTTATTAATACAGCTGGTACGCAAGTAAGAGCTGAATCAGGTACTAAGAGAATCAATCCTAATATAGTTAACATGAGAAATCTTGCTACACTTATTAAGAATGGACAAGATCAACCTGAATTACCACAAATACCTGCTGAAATTAAAGGTGAATTAATATCACGTGATAATGAAAATACATTACCACTACCAATAGCATCATTTACAAATGATACAATTATAGACTCAGGTTCAAATGATAGACTTGAACATATTAATGATGGCATCATTGACTTCAATGGTGGATTATTAAATCGTTGGACAAACTGGAGAAATCCTGCAAGGTCTGGTGACTGGGTAGGTATCATGTTTGGTGATACAAAGGTAAAAGAAGTTAAGATTGATGGTATCAAATTAGGATTCTTTGAAGACCATGGTGTTAAGAGACCAAAATCATACACTATTGAATACTACACAGGACCTACTCCAACAATCCCAACTAGGAACTCACAATTATTGATGGAAGCTTCTCATCCATTTAATGATGATAGTAACTGGACTAGAGTACAAAATCAAAAAGGAATGGCTTTTGCATTAGAAACTATGAACGGCGTTTCCTTTGACGAAGTAACTACTGTAGCTATAAGAGTTAAGATGGTGCCACAAACTAATCTTTCATTAGTAATAACTGAGATGGAAGTTTATGGTCAATTAATCCCAGAAGCAGAAGTAGATAAGACTCAATTAGAAGCAGCTATAGAGACTGCAAAAACAACACCTACGGAAGGTAAGACTCCTGAATCAATAGAAGCATTTGAATTAGCATTAGGAAAAGCACAAACAGTATTTGAAAATCCAGATGCTACACAAGAAGAAGTAGATCAAGCAAAAGATGAACTACTTGCAGCTATCGAAGGATTAGAAGATATACCAAAACCAGTTGTTGATAAATCAGAACTTGAAGCAGCTATAAATACAGCAAATGCTACTGATACTAATGGTAAGACACCTGAATCAATAGAAGCACTTGAATTAGCGTTAGGAAAAGCTCAAAACGTATTTGATAACCCTGATGCTACACAAGAAGAAGTAGATCAAGCAAAACAAGAATTACTTGCAGCTATTGAAGGACTTGAAGATTTACCAAAAGTAAATAAAGAAGCTCTACAAGCTTTAGTAACAGAAGCTGAAGCTTACGATTTAACTTTATATACTGAAGAAACTGCTGCGGTATTAACTCAAGCACTAGATAAAGCAAATGCTATATTAATTAATGAAGAAGCTACACAAGAAGAAGTTGACGCTATGGTTACTGAATTACAAGCAGCTATCTCAATGCTTGAATTAAAGCCAGAACCAGTAGTGGTTGATAAATCTAAATTAGAAGAAGCACTAGCAAAAGCTAAAGAAGCTGATACTACTAATAAAACTCCAGAAAGTATAGAAGCGTTAGAACAAGCAATAGATAAGGCTGAGTTAATTCTTGATAATCCTGATGTAACTCAAGCAGAAGTTGATGCTACTACTGAAGAAGTATTAAAAGCAATTGAAGGATTACAAGAAATACTTCCAGAGCCAGTAGATAAATCTAAACTTGAAGAAGCTGTAGCTAAAGCGCGTGAACTTGATCCAAGTATATATACTGATGAGTCAGCAAAAGCTCTTGAAGAAGCGATAGCTAAGGCTCAAGAAGTATTAAATAATGAAGGTGCTACTCAAGAAGAAGTTGATAAAGCTATCGAAGATTTAGCAGCTGTAGTTAATGCTTTAGAAGAAAAACCAGTGGTAAATAAGGATGCATTAAGAGCGATTATTGAAGAAGCTAGAAATGCTGACTTAACGAATAAGACACAAGAGTCAGTTAATAGATTACTTCAACTAATTGGCAAGGGATTATTAACACTTCAAAGAGAAGATGCTACACAAGAAGAAGTAGATGCTGTAGTAGCTGAGATCAGAGCAGCTATTGATGGTTTAGAAGATATACTAGTACCTGTTGTTGATAAGAGTATATTAATGGCAGTTGTAAAGAAAGCTACTGGAGCTAACATTGATAACAAGACTGATGATAGTATCGACGCATTGATGAAGGCTATTGGAAAGGCTTTACTAATTCTAGAAAATCCTGATGCTACTCAAGAAGAAGTTGATGCATGTGTTGAAGAATTAGAAAAGGCAATTGCCGGTCTAGAAGACAAGCCTGTTATAGAAGAATTAGAAAGATATGCAATTGGAGCATCTAATATTAGAAAAGAACCTAATACAAGAAGTGCTGTTATCGGTACTTTAAGAAAAGGTGCTAAAGTAGTTGGTACTATAGATCCTCAAAATCCTTCTTGGATTGAAGTATCTGTGTTAGGAGTACCAGGATATGTTCATATTAGTGTATTGTCAGAAAATCCAATAGAAATAACTGGATATCTTGGCGGTACTACAAATGTAAGAAGCGAAGCAAACTCTAAGAGTGCTATCGTTACTACATTAAAAGCAGGTACGCCAATAACTGGATCTCTAGATCCAACAAATCCATCATGGATTAAAGTAACAGGAGATGGAAAAGAAGGATATGTATATGCTTCGTTGATATCAAATACTACAAAGAAAGTTGAACTTTACGCTACAGCTACAGTAAATGTTAGATCATCAGCAAGTTCGACAGGAACTGTAATTGGAGCATTAAGACAAGGAACAAAAGTAGTCGGCGAAATCGAACCTCAAAATCCAAGTTGGGTTAAGTTTGATTTCAATGGACAAGTAGGATATGTGTATCGTAGCTTATTGAAAGCAAAATAAAAAATGAGAGGTTTCGCTTTAAGCGAAACCTTCTTTTTTGGTAAAGAAGGGAAAGTAAAGTGGCCGGATGGCCACTATCTTTTTTTATAGCTGCTTTTCCCTAAGATACAGTGAAAAGTATTAAATTCTTAGGGACGGATGGAGGCCAAATTCCCTAAGATGTAGAAAAAAGTGTTTGTTTCTTAGGGACATTTGGGAGTTAAATTCCCTAAGATGTAGAAAAAAGTCGCTGATTCTTAGGGAAATTTGTCTTGAATATTCCCTAAGATAAACGGTAAAACATTCGTATCTTAGGGAAAATGTGACTGAACTGTCCCTAAGAGAGTAAACAAAATCATTGTCTCTTAGGGAAAAACGAGCTAAAGTGTCCCTACGAGAAAGACAAAGGTTTAGAAATCTTAGGGGTTCATCCTAATAGAGGGTTTCGCTATAAGCGAAACCTTTCTTTTTCGGTATAGAAGGTAAAGGAAAGTGGCCGGAAGGCCACTATCTTTTTTTTATAGAGCAACGCTGACGTGCTAGTATTGTCAAGATTCTAAAACTAGCACGTAATAAATCGCCCTGACCTACGTGCTAGTATTGTCAAAACCCCAAAACTAGCACGTAGTAAATCGCCCTGACCTACGTGCTAGTTTGCCTAAAACCCCGAAACTAACACGTAGAAAAT
>JAAYEL010000061.1 GCA_012728755.1 Tissierellia bacterium
GTCCGATGTTGATTCTGGACTTATCGAAGCCGCCCAATCCATGGGAACTTCCAACTTAGATATTATCAGACGCGTTTACTTAAAAGAAAGTATCCCTACCCTTGCTAGAGGAGCATCCATCACTTTGGTAGTCCTATTTGGACTCACAACAATTGCCGGATCTTTTGGACCTGGAGGTCTGGGTATCTTTGTAAAACGTTATGGACATGACAGAAACATGAGAGATATACTGTACGTCTCAGTTGTCGTCATCATTCTCATTGTTTCATTGATTCAATCAATGGGTGCATATATCGCAAAGAAAACAACTCATTAACTTCAAAACATCTTCGGATGTTTTCTTTTTGTTGACATACCTTGCCTCTCTATGTATAGCATACCTAAAGAGACAAAGGAGAAAATTATGATACCATTATCTAACAACAGACCCACATGCTATTTATGACTCAAAAAACAAAACCTATGTAGTTTATGGAAACTATTTCTTGATTTCGCACCAACAATTAAAATACATAATTTAAAACTATACATCAAGACTTACGATATTGCGGAATTTGAAGACTTCACTTATAAAATACCATCCAAAAGAGCCTTATCAAATATAGATGGCACTTATGAAGATATAAAAATTGACAAGTCAGAGCTCATCATGAGTTATGAGACAATAACTGAGCCCTACCTTCCTATTGGAAATACTTCCACGATAACAAGCGGATTTTACAAGTATAATAATAATTACTACTTTAGTATGGACCTAACGGATGAGAACAGTGGTTATCAAATAATGGATAAAGAGGGTTTTGAATATTTCTTCAACCTCTTTGTCAAAGAACTAGAAGGAGAACAATATGAATAAAACAGAATCTATTAAAAGTAGTGGGCAACTCTTAATCTTGTCCCTACTGCAAACCAAGGATATGTATGGTTATGAAATGATTGAAGCTTTAAGACTGCGATCAGAAAATATTTTCAATCTTAAGGAGGGTACTTTATATCCCTTATTACACCGCTTAGAAAAAGAGAATTTTCTAAAATCATACACTCAACTGACAGCAGAAAATCGTCAGCGTAAGTATTATAAAATTACCAGGAAGGGACTTGAAGAACTTGAAAAAGAGAAAGAGTCTTGGAGAAGCTATTCCAAAGCGGTATCGAGTGTTATAAATTTCGCAAAGTAAAAAGAGTTTCTTGAACTAGTTCGAGAAACTCTTTTTTAATTGCTATTTCAATAATTTTTTAATCCACTTCAACTTGTCTTTAAAAGGTGGATAAAGTAAGTGGTGATTAATTCTAGTACTTGAAATCATCACTGCCTTACTATGAGAAAAAGTATCGATACTATATAAACCATGATAGCTTCCCATTCCCGAATGGCCCCTACCTCCAAAAGGTAAGTAAGGATTTGATAAATGTAATACAGTATGGTTAATCATCGCACCCCCTGCTGGTACCAGTTTTATCAATTCTTTTGCTTTAGCTATATCCTGTGTAAAAACATACATTGCTAAAGGTTCAGGA
>JAAYEL010000062.1 GCA_012728755.1 Tissierellia bacterium
ATACATGAAAGTTTCAAATCCCATTCGATTGTATGATAATTTACTGGTAGGGAGAAAAATTACTGCAAGTCCAAAAAGTGCAGTTGTCATTGAATTAGTTGAAGATGAAGATACTCAATATGAAATCCATGCGAAACTATTAAATTTCAATCCTAATCTTATTCTATATGGACCTCCAGGAACAGGAAAAACCTATGCTACAACTAGAATAATCGACCACTTTGAAAAGAAGTATTATGGGATAGATAGCGGTTTTAAAAAGGCTGAAGAAGAAAATAGAGTTCAATCCATCACTTTTCATCAATCCTATTCTTATGAAGAATTTATCGAAGGCATTAGACCGATCCTAAATGACGCTGAAAATGGAGAGATAGGCTATAAGCTTGAGAATGGAATCTTTAAAGACCTCTGTATAAGTGCTGAGAAAGAACTGCTTAAAAGAGATAATAATGCGGATTACGTAGATATGATTACATCAGGGAGCAGAGTTTGGAAAGTTTCATTAGGCGAAAGGAAATCTGATGCCATATTTAATGAATGCATTAAAGAAGATGATATTACAATTGGCTGGCTAGAAGACTTAGATTTAAGTAACATAAGCTATAGCGATATATCATCCAGACTAAAAAGTGAAAACAATAATGGAAGCAATCCAACTCAAGATGCAAACTCTATCAATTCTTTTGTAAATGTTATGGCAGTGGGAGATATTGTTCTTGTTTATAATGGTCAGCAAACCATTCGAATGATTGGAATTATTAAGTCGGATTATAAGCATGCCCAGAAACAAAACTATAGACATCGAAGAAGCGTGGACTGGTTTAAAAAACTTAACTATCCTATAAATGTATACAAACAAAATGGTTATAAAAATATGACATTAAAAACCATATACGAACTTTCTCGGATTAGTATTTCAGATGTGATAGAGATGGTTAGAGAAAATAGCCAAGAAGATAAAACGAATGAAGCTGAAAAAGAGGTTAAACCTTACTATATGATTATAGATGAAATCAATAGAGGTAATATTTCAAAGATATTTGGAGAATTGATAACCCTAATTGAAAAGGATAAAAGAGGGCTCCTTAAGAGCACGCTACCTTATTCTAAAAAAGAGTTCTCCGTTCCAATGAATTTATATATTATAGGCACCATGAACACAGCAGACAGATCCATAGCTGTTATAGACACGGCTTTAAGAAGAAGATTTACTTTTGTTGAGGTTGAGCCTGATTCAGAGATTGTAACCCAGTCTGAAAATAGTATTATTAATGACACCATCGATTTAAGCCAGCTGCTAGATGCTTTAAATGTAAAGATTATGGAAAAATATGATCGTGACCATAGGATTGGCCATGCCTATTTTATGGGGATGGAGTTATTACAGGATTTGTACCAAACATGGTATTATAAAATCCTTCCTTTACTGGGTGAGTATTTCTATAATGATGTAGAAACCCTAAGTTCTATTGTGGGAAAAAGTTTCTTTGATCAATATGGGAACACGAAGTATCTCCCCGTGAAATCTAATGATGGGGATCTTTCAGCGTTTGAGGAGAGTCTTATCAAAATTTATAGAGTGAAAGATAATGAGTGACACAAGGATTATAAGACTGTTTGAAGACAAGCAACAAAAAGTTGAACTAAATGATCAAGAGATGAAAGATATTCTATGGCTAAAGAATATTGTTGGTAATAATAATCTTATTCTACAAGTCGATGGTAGCTTATTAATTCGACACTTTGTAGGGTTTGTTCAAATTAATAAAACGAGAGTGCTTATTTATCCTAAAATTTCCCGGCATTCTTCAGAGGATAATGACTTTACAAGATCTTTTGATATACTCCTTAGATTGCTCTCATATTCTGACTTTGACAAAGTGAAAAAAATACCAACCTCTCAAAATATGGATCGATACGATGGAGATTTATTAGAGCTTTTTGTCGGTTTGTTTATCGATGAGTTACTATTTCAGTTTAAAAGGGACATTAACCGAGGATATATCAACCAGGTAGAAAATCAGAGTTTCATTAAAGGTAAAGTAGATTTCACTCAAACCATTAAGAGAAATTCTTTTAAGAAACATCTTCATTATGTTCAATTTGATGAGTTTAATGAAAATGTCCTCATGAATAGAATTTTTAAATCGGTAATTTTGAATTTGATTACAAGAACAACCTCCAGACAAAATAAGATGAAGTTAAAACAATCCTTGATTTGGCTAGAAGATGTGGAAATACTAGTACTAAACAATGAAATTTGGGAAAAAGTAGATTTCACACGGCAAAACAAAAAATACGAAGTTGTCTTTAACATGGCTAAATTATTTTACTACAACTCCAGTCCTAATTTATATATTGGTGACGAGTCGACCTTTAGCTTTTTGTTACCAGTAAATGATTTATTTGAACTTTATCTATTTAAAGTGATCGGTTCTATCTCCCTAG
>JAAYEL010000063.1 GCA_012728755.1 Tissierellia bacterium
ATATAAGCCTGACTCCTTATTTTTCATTACAGAAAATTTTACTCCATATCGGTTAAGTTGGTTTTTAAGTTCCTTGACTTCATCATTTACCATTTAGGCTACCTCCTTTCTGGGGGAAATAAAAAAGCGACCCAGACTTTTACATCTGAACCGCTAAAGTTTTAATTTCATAATTTTTTATTATTTCTAATTTTATTACTATTGTGACGTACTTAATAAAATAATGCGTCTTTAAGTCTTGAACTTTCATTACATATAACTCTCCTAAAAAAGCATCAGTCCCGTGAGCCTAACTTTGAAGAGATATAAAAACACTGGTATCCACTACACCACAATGAATATCGGTGTTTAATTCAAATTAAAAATTTATTTGTCTACAGAAAAACAATATCACAAAATTTTAAATCCATTCATCATATCTTTTGATATATATTTTCTTAATAAGTTGTACAGCCAGCATATAGCCTATCAAAAGTAATGCAAGCCATGGTAAAAATTGAATTGGTAGTGGTAACATGTCTAAACCAATGGCTAAGTCAGAAAATGCAATGATAATAGCAACAACCCCAACCACAAATGTAGATATAGCCAATCCTTTAGATGACATGCTTTCTATAAATGGTGTCTTTGATGTTCGAATCATATGAATGATAAGTATTTGTGAAAGAGTACCAAATATGAACCAACCTGCTTGAAATATGAGACTCTTCTCCATAGTGTTTGCACCCATAACAAACCAAAGTATTAGAAAACAAAGGATGTCAAATATTGAACTTATCGGACCTAGCCAATACATGAAGTTTTTAACACTCCCAGTATCCCATGATTTCGGATCTATTAAGTATTCCTCATCAACATTGTCAAAAGGCATACCTATTTGTGAAAAATCATTTAATAAATTTTGTGTCAAAAGCTGTACAGGTAACATAGGTAAGAAGGGTAAAAACAAGCTAGCAAATATAATTGAAATAATATTCCCAAAGTTGCCACTGGTAGCCATTTTAATATACTTCATTATATTTCCAAAGGTCTTGCGTCCTTCTAAAACCCCACGTTCTAATACCATTAGGTCCTTTTCAAGTAGTACTATATCGGCTGTTTCTTTAGCGATATCCACTGCAGTATCAACCGAAATCCCTACATCTGCTTGCCTTAAAGCTGGAGCATCATTAATACCATCTCCTAAGAAACCAACTGTATGTCCATTAGATTGGAATGCAGATATAACTCGTGTCTTTTGATGCGGTGATAATTTGGCAAAAAGGCTACATTTTTCTACAGCTTCATATAGTTCTGAATCGGTCATATGCTCAACATCGCTACCGGTATATAAAAGGCTAGTATCAATGCCAACCTCATCACAAACATTAATTGCTACGCCTTCACTATCCCCTGTTAAAACAACTGTACGAATCTTATGTTCTTCTAATGCTTTAATAGCAGGAGTTGCACTCTTTTTTGGTGGATCTAAGAATCCCATAAATCCAATTAAAACCATATCACTTTCATCAGTGATACTGAAATGATCACTATCAGGTATATTGTTCTTTTGAGCAACAGCAATCATTCGTAAGCCTTGATGATTATGGGTTTCATATGTTTCTTTAGCAATTGCTATCTTTTCATCATCTAAAGGATAAACCTTACCATCTAGTTCAATGAAAGAAGAAATAGAAAGCATCTCTTCTACTGCCCCTTTAGTAATTAACTGACGTTTGCCTGTCTTGTCTTCAAGTACTACACTCATACGGCGACGGTTAAAGTCAAAAGGTACCTCATCAACAACCTCATAGCTATCAAGTATACTATCGAATTTATATTCCTCTGCTCGATTTATAATAGCCACATCAATCAGATTTTTCATACCTGTTTGAAAGTATGAGTTTAAATATGCATGTCTAAGAACTCGCCCGTCATCATCACCATATAGATTCATATAGCGTTCTACAATAATTTTATCTTCAGTTAAAGTCCCTGTCTTATCGGTACATAAAATATCCATTTCACCAAAAGATTGGATGGCACTACTGTTGCGAACAATAACCTTTTCTTTAGCCATGTTTTGTGCCCCAACAGCAAGAGTGGAGTTAGTTATAACCGGAAGCATCTCAGGTGTCAGACCAACAGCAATACTCACAGCAAACACAAGAGAAGTTCCCCAGTTTCCCTTACTAAAGACATTGATAGCAAAAACAAGGGGAACTATAATTAGCATCATGCGAATTAGCATTCCACTAATATCTTCTAAACCACGCTCAAAGCTATTCCTTGCACGGTCCCCTGTTAATGAACCTGCCATGGATCCAAAGTAAGTAGAATCTCCTGTTGCAAGTACTACACCACGGGCACTACCACTGATTATGTTTGAGCCCATAAAACCTATGTTTTTTAAATCTGTTAAACTTATATCCTCCCCGTCTATGGCATGAGAGAGTTTTTCTACTGGAGTTGATTCCCCAGTCAAAGCTGATTGTGCGACAAAGGTGTCCTTGGTTTGAATAAATCTTATATCTGCTGGTAGCATATCACCAGCTCCTAGCTGAATAATATCACCAGGTACAACTTGGTCCTGTGGAATTTCAATTAATTTTCCGTTTCTGTAAACGTGACATGTATTCTTAATTTGATTAGTTAGCTCAGCAACTGCCCTACTTGAAGATTGACTCTGTATAAAAGAAATCATACTAGATACAAAAACAAGTAAGATAATAATAATAAAAGTAAAATAATCTTTTTGGGTAGGAATTACAACGTCCGTAACAAAGGTAATCACTGCAATCACCATTAGAATAATGTTAAACGGGTTAATAATTGCTTCAAATAGTCTAGACCAGACTGTATCTTTATAAGCTTCCGAAATTTGGTTAGGACCAAATTCCTCTAATCTGCTATCAGCATCTTTTGTAGTAAGCCCATTAATTTTAGTTTTAAAGATATCAATTACTGCTGTAATATCCATTGTTGCATACTTGGAAATGTTTGAATTGTTTCTTGTAGTCTCATTGTTGGGTGTGTTGATTTTTTTCATGATACTTCATCCTTTCTAAAACTGTCCAGCCAAGCCTTAGGCAGAATGAACCTGAAAAATCATCCCAACAAGTGCATGAAGTGAGATTGATTTTTAAATCATTAATCTACCTAAGTAAAAAATTATGACTTTTACAGTATTTCCCTTTATGGTATTTTTTATTTTGTTTTTACAACTAGGGAGATCATCCATCACTTCTTGCTCCTTTCTTGATAAAATAAAAACATCTACATAAAAATAGCCTAAGACAAGATAGCTTTAGACAAAAATGGTAGATGTTTTCTAATATTTAATCTCTTATTACGTTTTTAACGTTCAAGCTTTAGCTTCGCTAGACATGAACTTGCTCTAGTTGAAACCTTGAATCGATAACAACTGTTTACCAGTGCAGAATGTCTCCATCCTTTTACGGTGGCAATCTTAATTCTAGCGGTAGCCTCACCTACCTTAATTATAAAACCAATATACATTGTAATCTATTATGATAGATCTGTCAAGTTTTTATGGTTCTAGATGTAGTTATGGTTCTAGATAATGAGAACCAGCACCCCATCGAATATAATAATAACAGCGACATATCAAAAAAGTTAATGCACTTAATACTACATATACTCAACTGATTACCATCTTAAATATAATTATACTAAATAATTATATATTATTAAAATACCAAAATCCTTGCTTCTCATGCACTGCTTACAACAATTAGATTCTAATTACTC
>JAAYEL010000064.1 GCA_012728755.1 Tissierellia bacterium
TCAACACCCACGTTATCACCAATAAAAAAACAACCCTATATGACTTAGAGGACGACACATTTATAGCGGTAGGTTATTTAAAAGAAGGCTATCCTTTAAACCTTTCCGAACAAGAAATCACTAAGGATACCACTCACTTTAAAACACAAGGACTTAATTATTATGTAGCTATTGATGATCTTGATAAAACAGAGTCTCCACATCTAAAGAAACAACGGTATCAAGATTATATCGTATTTAATGAAAACGTTAAAACACTAGAAACAACGGTTTTCTACGATGAGCATGATAATGAGATCGCAAGTATTAACCAATCGTTTGATTTACCTATTTATATTAAAGACACCCCAAAATATGGGGTAGTATTTGATGATACCTTAGTTTATGTTAAGGATATTGAATCTACTTACGCCCATAAGAATACCGACGAAGTATCTCGTAAGAACCTTAGAACCTTCACCTATCATACTGTCTATGATACCAAGACTCAAAAATGCGCTTCCGTTCAGATTTGTCACCCTATTGAGCAGTTTGAGGAACAGCTGCAATACTTAAAAGAACATAAGTTTGTGACACTAACAATGGAAGCAGTTGAAATGTTTTTAGACAATAAAATAAGGATTCCCATCAAGACAGTAGCCCTTACTTTAGATGATGGTATTTTCTTAGAAAACTCTGTACCCTTGGTTGAGAAATACGAGATGTACGCTACCTTCTTTAAAATAACCAGCCGCACTGATGTAAGCGAATATTTAAACGCTTCCTATGCGCGCTTTGAATCTCACACGGATGACCTTCATAATAACTATAGATGTCCCCTAAACACATCGTATAGCCAAGGCGGACAAATGATGTGCGAGAAATATGAGAAAGTCATTAAAGACTTACGCCTAAGTCAAGAGAAACTCAACGGAAGTTATTACTTTGCGTATCCCTTCTTTGATGTTAACGATCAAGCCATCAGAGCCTTAAAAGAAACAGGCTTTCACTTAGCGTTTGTGGGACAGCTAGGAACCAATGGATATAGCGATAGTACGACCGAGAAAATGCGCATTCGCAGAAAAACCATCTTTGGTAATGACTCCATTAAGGTGTTTGCGGATTATGTTAATGATAGAGACTGACAAAGAAAGGGAGCACGAGCTCCCTTTTATTATGCTATTTAAAAACCCACTCTCTTTGCGCAACAAAGCTCACAATAAACAACAAAATATCCACGAGCAACTTAGCAAACAAAGCTTTAAAATGTAAAACGGTAACCAAAAAATTAACCGACACCCCTGACATAACCATAATCATCAGTGCTAACGCAAAATACTTATAGACGGAAGTATCATTACTATTTTTAAAGATAAACTTACCATTTAATGTGTAATTAAAAGTGGCCGAAATAATACGCGCTAAGGCCGTAGCAATCAATATCGCACGGCTCCCCTTTAGTAATATCATAAACACTTGAAACAGTGAAATATCTAACACAAAGGATCCCACCGATGCCACGATATATTTCAAAAATAATCTATAGATCATAAGTGAATCACGGATGGGATTAAAATGAGATGTTTGATTCTTATTGATGTAGATGGTATCAATCGTAGTTTCTTGAATGGTAATATCCATATTCTTACACTCAATCAACATATTCGACTCAAACTCATAACGCTCCCCTATCACACCCAAAAATACCTCACACATTTTCTTACTAAAACCACGAAGACCTGTTTGCGTATCGGTAATATCAAGACCAA
>JAAYEL010000065.1 GCA_012728755.1 Tissierellia bacterium
ACTAAGGTACAATATTTAATATATGGTGACGATAGCAAGAGAGATACACCTGTTCCCATCTCGAACACAGAAGTTAAGACTCTTAACGCTGATGGTACTTGGGTGGCAACGCCCCGGGAGAGTAGGTAGTCGCCAAATAAAGAAAAGAGAATTGCTAATGCAATTCTTTTTTTGTTTAAATTACAGAAATTTTTTATGAGATAATGTTGAAAAATGAGTATTGTATATAGCTTTATGATATAATTATAAATTGATAAGATACTAGGGGGAGAATATGAAGGAAGAGTTTTTACCTATTATTCTTGGTACAGATTGGAATGTTTATGGTGTGGCTTCATCATTTCACAAAGCATATGGGATTAATAGTGTTGCTTTTGGATTGAGAAAACAGATTTACACTAATGACTTGGATTATTTAGAAGTAAATACCAATGACAACTTTCTTGATAATGATGTATTTGTAAGAATATTGGTTGATTTTGCAAAAAAAAATAATGATAAGAAATTATTATTGATATCATGTAGTGATTATTATACTGGATTAATAATTGATAATAGGGATAAGTTAAAGGATTATTTCCTTTTTAATTATATAGATACAGATTTAAGAATGAAATTGGAGAATAAGAAGGATTTTTACGAAGTATGTGAGCAGTTCGGGCTGCCATATCCAAAGACGATTATAGTTTCAAAGGATGATTATAGGGATAAAGTCATACCATATGAATATCCAGTAATACTTAAACCAAATGATAGTTTTAAATGGCTAAAAGTTAGATTTAAGGGTTATAAGAAGGCATATTTAGTAGAAAGTCATGATGAGATGGTAAATATTCTTGATTTAGCTTATTCAAATGGTTATGATGATTACTTTATAGTTCAAGATTATATTTCTGGCGGACCTGAGACAATGTTTGTAGTTAATGCCTATGCAGACAGCAAAGGAAAAGTTACTATGACGCATGGAGCTCAAACGGCTTTAGATGAGGTCTTACCTAATGAAATTGGTAATTATAATGCATTAATCTCAGGAGAGTATTTACAGTTAACGGACAATGTTAAGAATTTCTTGGAGAAGATTGGATATACTGGGTATGCTAATTTTGATTTTAAGTATGATAAGAGAGATGGAGAGTTTAAGGTATTCGAGATTAATCTTAGACAGGGAAGATCATCATTTTTTATGACTTATGCGGGCAATAATTTTGTTACTTTCCTGGTAGATGATTTAGTATACAACATTGATAGACCATATTATAATCATAAGGATGAGCATCTATGGTACATGACTGCAAAGAGTGTTTTGAAGAAGTACTCACCTGATGATTTAAAGGATAAGGTAAGTAGACTATTAAATGAAGGTAAGGCTGACTATGGGCTTTCTTATTATTCTAAGAAGAATTACCATAGATGGTGGTTTGCCTTAAGAAGGAAGATATCAACTATTAAGTATTATCCAAAATTTATGGAGTAGTTATGAAAAAGATTGGGATTATTGGTGGCCTTGGACCTTTGGCTACAGTAGATTTTTTTAATAAAATCGTCATTAATACAAATGCTGCAAATGATCAAGATAATGTGCCGATTCTTATATATAATAATCCACAGATACCTGATAGAACTAAGAGCATTTTATATGGGGGAGAAAGCCCTGTAAATGCGATTGTTCATACGGCAAAAGTATTAGAAAATATGGGCGCAGATTTTTTAGCGATTCCATGTAATACATCATTTTACTACTATGAACAAATTGTAGAGCAGTTAAGGGTTCCTTTGCTAAATATGTTAGATTTAACTGCAGATTATTTAGTTGATAAGGGCTTGAAAAATGTATGTATACTTGGGACTGAAGGTACACTTAAATCTAGAATATATCATGATAAGTTAAAGGATAGAAATATTGATGTGGTAGATATAGATGAAAACATGACAGAACTTTTGAGTTATGTTATCTATGATGTAGTAAAAAAGAATGATTTTAATGTTGATATCTCTAATTTCAAAGAGAAATTAAAGTCAATCAGAGATGAAAATAATGTAGATGTATTTGTATTAGCATGTACCGAATTGCCAATATTATTCGAGCATTTTGGTTTGGATTTTAATACCGTTGACCCTACTTTACTTTTAGCATTAGAATCGATTAGATTATCAAAAAGAGGATAAAATGGCAGGGTTTATTGGTTTATATCATAATAAAGTAGAAGATGGTACTCTTGATAGGATGATGGATGTCATTAATCATAGAGGTCCTGATTATAGAGTTAAATATATAGATGATGTGTTAAAGCTTGGGTTTTTGGGACTTGAGACTGGATATACGTTTGATAAAAAAGAGTTATATGAAGATGATCAAATAGTTGTGTTATTGAATGGTTACTTAGGTAATTATGATGAATTAGTGGATTATATTAATGTGCATTATGGAGTAGTTGAAGATTTATATCCTTCTAAAGTATTGGCATTAATCTTTGAAAAAGAAGGTATGAAAGTTGCTGATTTGCTTAAAGGTTCATATGTAGTGTTATTTTACCATAAGCACAATATGAGATTGACGGTATTAAGGGATAGATTTGCTACTCAACCTATCTATTATTATCAGACTGAAGAAGGGTTGTTATTAGCTTCCGAATCGAAAGCATTTTTAGAGCATTCAGATTTTGAGAAGGTTTTTAATGAGAAAGCATTGGTACCATATTTGGTATTTCAGGCAAGTCCATTGACTGAGACATTCTTCAAGGGTGTTTTTAGCATGCCTCCAGCTTCATATTTGGTTTATGATGGTTTTGATGTAGAGATTAAGACATATTGGGATGTTGAATTTGAACCTAAAGATATTAGTTTAGAAGATGCTAGCGATGAGATTAATAGGATATTGACTGAGTCAATTGAAAAAAAGACTAAATATTTTAAGAATAGGGATGGTATTGGAACTTCACTTTCGGGCGGTGTTGATAGCTCGTATTTAGCGGCTAGGTTTAGACCAAAACAGACTTTTACAGTTGGTTATGATGATGAAGAATTTTCTGAGATAGGTAATGCTCGTGCGTTATCTGAGATTATTGAGGCTGAAAATATTAGTGAGGTGATAGATGCCCAAAAATCATTTCACAAGTTAGAAGAAATAGCATATATGTGTGACGAACCTTTTGCTAATTTATCAGCTGTGCCTATGTTTTTCTTATCTAATAAGATTAGACAGCATGTAAATGTGGTATTAACTGGTGAAGGATCTGATGAGATATTTGGCGGATATTATGAGTATACGAATTCTTCACAAATGAACAAATATTTGAGATTTCCTTTAGCTATTAGAAAGCTTTTGGGAAATATGATGCTTCATACTCAAAAAGACTTTAAAGGTAAGAACTTTATGATAAAGGGATTGCCAGTTGAGCAATGGTATATTGGTCAAGCTAAGATTTTCCATGAAAATGAGGCTATACATCTAGTTAATAAGGAGTTTAAGGATTCAGTTAGGATTAAAGACTTACTTAAACCATATTTTGATAATGTTAAAGATAAGAGTGATATCATTAAGAAACAATACTTAGATTTTCATTTTTGGATGGTAAATGATATTGCGTTAAAAGCTGATAGAATGAATATAGGTAATTCTGTTCAGATAATTACTCCTTTACTTGATGAAGATTTGCTTGATTTTGCAAGGACATTACCGGATGATTTGAAGATATCTGGTGATAAAGTAAAGATTGCATTTAGGAATGCTGCATTGAAGTATTTGCCTGAAGATTGGTCTAAAAGAAAAAAATTAGGTTATGTCGTTCCAGTAAGAAAGTGGATGCATGAAGAAGAATTTTCTAAGAAGATATTTGCTAAGCTTACAGGAGATGTAGCTAAAAAGTTTTTCGATGTTGATATGATTCAAAAACTTATTGATGAGAACAACTCTGGAAAAAGGGCTCAACACAGAAAGTTATGGACTATATATATGTTTATACTTTGGTATGAAGAGTATTTTGTAAAAAGATAATATTGAGATATGGCACATTTTTTAAACCTTTAATTTTGGTTTAACGAATGTGCTTTTTTCATGACATGAAATGATTTTCAATAATTTAGTTTTTAGAGTAGTGTTTATGAAAATTAATTCTAAGAAATAGAAAACGTTTACTATATTTTTCTTTCCATATAAAATGGTAGTGAACATTAAATCAATGGGGAGGTTAATTCATTAAAGGAGGTAAAGGTAACGGTAGAAAATCAGAGTTTGATCTAGTCATTCTTTGATACAGGCATTTTGGCACAATATAGAATATTATTTTATAGGAGTAGGAATTAATGAATAAAATAGGACGCAAAGTAATTAGTATTCTCTTGGTTTTATCACTCGTATTTGCAGAGTTGTCTGCGTTTGGTAGTATGGTAAGTGCACAAGAAGATACAAAGGAATTATCAATGGAAAATAAAGAACTAAGTGTTATTAATGAAGAACAATTTAATAAACTTGTTAGCACTAATGAAGCTGTTAATTATGAGTTATCAACTGAAAATTCTAATGACCTAATAGCTCTTGTTAACCCGATGCTTCAAAGTTATCGTAAAGATAATAGCGGAAAAAGTTGGAGCTTAACTCAAGGTACTAGATTATTAGTGGCAGCTAATGAAACTAACATAGCTAATGAAAGATTGGAAGAAATAGTTAAACTTTTCAATAGTGAACTAGTTGAAAAGAAATCGGTTGAACAACCTTTAATAATGATGTATACACCATTAGAAGAATCTACAGTAGCAGATATTTTTATAGATATCAGTAACGACATAACTACTGAGTCTAATAGTGAAGAAGCGTATAAAATTGTTATTAATGATAGAGGTGCTCAAATTACGGCTAAAAATGCAGTAGGGGCATTGTATGGTTTAAGAACTATACAAAACTTAATGGATGTTAATAATGGCCTTCCTTATGGAGAGATAGTTGATTATCCAGATGTTGCTGAAAGAAGACTTCATGTCGACTTAGCTAGAAAATACATATCAAAAGATTGGTTTATCCAAAGAGTAAGAGAAATGTCATATATGAAGCTTAATGCTTTACAAATGCATTTTTCAGAAAACCATGGATTTAGAATAGAAAGTGAAGTGGATCCTGCTATAGTATCAGAAGAACACTTAACTAAAGCTGAAGTAAGGGAAATAATTGCTGAAGCTAACAAATATGGAATTAAGATTATTCCTTCATTTGACTCACCAGGTCACGTAGACCAAATATTAAGAGCGCATCCAGAATATGGACAAATAGATTCAGATGGTAACCATTATAAATCTGGGCTAGATGTTACAAATCCTGAAGCAGTGGCATATATTAAAACATTATATGCTGAATATATGGACCTTTTTGAAGGTTCTACAGATTTCCACATAGGTGGGGATGAGTATATGGAATTTGATAGACCTCCTTTTACTACTAAGTATAAGAGTGTATTAAACAACTATGCTAAACAAACCCTTGGAGATGGATATATCTGGAAAGATGTATTAATGGCATATATTAATGATATCGCTAAATTTGTACATGATCGTGGTTTTACTCCTAGAGTGTGGAATGACGGACTATATTATGGCGAAAATGAATGGGCAGATCCACCACAAAAAATCGTAATGCATGATTATATTGGCGTAGACTTCTGGTCAACAATGCCATGGAATAGAGCAATAGCTCCATTAAGTACTTTTGTAAACAAAGGGCATGATACGATTTATAACGTGCATTCAGGATTTTTCTACTATGTATTGAGACCTCAAAAGCCAACAGATGGTCGTGAACAAGCAAGTTTTGACTATCCAAATCAAGATAGAAGAATTTATGAACAATGGTCACCAGGTAATTTCCCAGAAGCAAAAGTTCCAGATGATTCTCCTTATATAAAGGGTGTATCAATGGCAATCTGGTGTGATGTGGCAGATGTAGCTACAGAAGATAAGATTACTGAAGGTATTGCTAACGAAATAAGAGCTATGGCTACAAAGTCATGGAATATACAATCAAATTCTATCCAAACATTTGATGAATTCAAAGCAAACTACACAAAACTAGGTAATGCAGCTGGTTTTACTAAAGGGTCTATTTTACCAGAAGTTGGAGAATTCCAAGCTGGAGATACTTTAGGAAAGATTACTGTATACTTTAAAGATCAAGAAGGCACAGAAATAAAACAACCTAAAACAGTTTATGGAACTTTAGGACAAACATTTGAAGTAATTGCAGATGATATATATGGTTATAGATTAGTTGGAGAAAAGACAATAACTGGTTTATATGAAAATCAAACACATGAACACACTTTTGTTTATGAACTATTTACAGATACTACTGATTTAGCAGCAGAAGTAAATAATCAATTAAATGAAAAAGTTTATATACCGCAAACATATGCAGCATACAAGGAAGCTTATGATAGAGCTAAAACTTTATTAGAAACTCCAGGTATTAAGCAATTAGATGTTGATAATGCACTTAAAGAATTATTAGCAGCAAAAAAACAAACTGTAAAAATAGATTGGTTTGCTTTGTATAAAGAAGTTATGAACCCGTTAACTGATAAAAGCTACATTAGTGGATTTAGCCAATATGAGCAAGCGGTAGAAAATGCAAGACAAAAACTTTCAGACCCAACACTTACTGTTGAAGAATACCAAACTCTATTACAAGCAGTTATAAGTGCTAAGAATAATTTAGCAGTGGATACTGGGGTTAGACCAACTGTAACAGCTACTAAAAACTATTATTCTACTTATGCTTATACAAATATGACAGATGGTAACTTAGGAACTAAAACATGGTTTGATGGCGAACAAGCAAAAGGCGATGTGGTTACATTTAGATTCCCAAGTTTAGTAAATCTATTCTCAATGAGGGTTGTTCAACCTTCAAATGTTGGACTTGATGCTTTAGCTGGAGCAGACTTAGAAGTTTCTGTTGATGGTATAGCATGGGAAAAAGTTGGTGATATCAATAGTACTGAACTGGATAAAACTGTAACATTTGATACTAAGAGAGTTCAGTATGCTAGAATCAAACTTACTGTAAGCAAGCCAGGATACTGGTCACAAATAGCGGAAGTGATGTTTGGAATACATCCAGAGGTAGTAGATGATCGATTAAAAGATCTTATCACTGAAGCTGAATTAGTTGATATTGAAAACAAAGATCATCAAAAAGTATTAAACTTTATAGATGCTTTAGTAAGAGCTCAAGAAGTTTATGTAAATAAATCAAATACTTTTAATGCTGAAGATATTGAAACAGCAATAAAGAATTTAAGAGATGCAATAGATGCACTTACTGATGTAACTGTACCACTAGATAAATCAAAACTAGAAGCAGCATTGGTGAGCGCTAAAGCAACTGATACAACTGGAAAGACAGAAGAATCAGTACTAAAATTGAACCAAGCAATAGAAAAAGCAACTGCATTACTAGCTAATGAAGAAGCTACTCAACAAGATTTAGATGCAATGGTAATAGAATTAGAGCAAGCTATTGCTGGATTAGAAGACTTTGTATCACTTCCATTTATAAATCCTATTGTTAACGCAAGTATGATAATCAAGGATCCGAATGGTTACTGGGTATATCATTTTGAAAATGGAAATAAAGATACAAATATGATAGACGGTAATGATACTACTTATACATGGTGGGCTACCCCAGAAGGAACAGCTGGTTATGAAAAGGATGATTATATCGGATTAGACCTAGGTAAAGAATATAGTCTAGGAAGATTTAGAATGGTTATGGGTGGAAAATCTGCTTCAGACTTTATGAAAAGTTACCAAATCATGACATCAAATGATAAGATAACATGGACTCCATATGGCGAGATAATAACTCAAGATCAACAAACACAAATTACAGATTTCGTATTTGAAGATGTTAATGCAAGATATGTGGTAGTTAGAGCTAATGAGAGTGCTGGTACATGGGTACAAATATCAGAATTTATGGTAGAAACATCTGAAGTTGTAGTACAAATAGACAAAGCAGAACTTGAGCAAGCTATAAACACTGCTAATACAACTTCAACTGAAGGCAAGACACCTGAATCAGTAGAGACTTTTAGATTAGCATTAGAAAAAGCTCAAAGCGTGTTTGCAAATCCAGATGCTACACAAGAAGAAGTAGATCAAGCTAAAGTAGAACTATTAGCGGCTATTGAAGGATTGAAAGATATCCCAGTAGATAAAGCAACACTTGAACAAACTTTAATAGCAGCTAAAGCAGCTAGCACAGAAGGAAAAACTCCAGAGTCTATCAAGGTTTTACAAGATGCTATCGAAAAAGCAACATTATTATTAGCGAATGAAGAAGCTACACAAGAAGAAGTAGATGCTATGGTTGAAGAACTTCAAAAAGCTATAGATGGCCTTGAAGATATACCTGTTGATAAGGCTGAACTTGAACAAACTCTAGAAACAGCAAAAGCAACATCAACAGTTGGAAAGACTCCAGAATCAATAGAAGCTCTTGAATTAGCAATAGGTAAAGCTCAAAGCGTATTTGATAACCCTGATGCTACACAAGAAGAAGTGGATCAAGCAAAACAAGAATTACTTGCAGCTATTGAAGGACTTGAAGATTTACCAAAAGTAAACAAAGAAGCTCTACAATCTCTAGTAACAGAAGCTGAAGCTTACGATTTAACTCTATATACTGTAGAAACAACAGCTGTATTGACTCAAGCTTTAGAAAAGGCAAATGCATTACTAGTTAATGAAGAAGCTACTCAAGAAGAAGTTGATGCTATGGTTACTGAATTACAAGCAGCTATCTCAATGCTTGAATTAAAACCAGAACCTGTAGAGGTTGATAAATCTAAATTAGAAGAAGCACTAGCAAAAGCTAAAGTAGCTGATACTACTAACAAAACTCCAGAGAGCATCACCGCTTTAGAAGAAGCAATAGCTAAAGCAGAGTTAGTTTTAGGAAATGAAGAAGTAACCCAAGAAGAAGTTGATGCTACTACTGAAGAAGTACTTAAAGCAATTGAAGGATTACAAGAAATACTTCCAGAGCCAGTAGATAAAACTAAACTTGAAGAAGCTGTAGCTAAAGCGCGTGAACTTGATCCAAGTATATATACTGATGAGTCAGCTAAAGCTCTTGAAGAAGCAATAGCTAAAGCTCAAGCAGTATTAGATAATGAAGAAGCTACTCAGGAAGAAGTAGATAAAGCAGTGGAAGAATTACAAGCTGTCTTAACTACATTAGAAGAAAAACCTGTTATAGATAAGAGTGCACTAGAAGCTATTATCGAAGAAGCTAGAGGTGTTGATTTAACTAATAAGACACAAGAGTCAGTTAACAAATTACTTCAACTAATTGGCAAGGGATTATTAACACTTCAAAGAGAAGATGCTACACAAGAAGAAGTAGATGCAGTAGTAGCTGAAATCAGAGCAGCTATTGATGGACTAGAAGAGATAACTGAACCAGTAATAGATAAATCTGAGTTAATGGCTACACTAAAGAAAGCAGCTGATGCTGATTTAAGAAACAAAACTACTGAATCAAAGAATGCACTTTTAAGAGCTATGGAAAAAGCGTTGATGGTTTTAGAAGATCCAAATGCTACACAATATGATGTAGATGCAGCTATTATTGCACTTGAAAAAGCAATAAATGGATTAGAAGAATTACCACCAGAGCCTACAAAACTTGAAAGATATGCAATCGGTTCTTCAAATATTAGAAAAGAACCTAATACAAGAAGTCCAATAATTGGTACTTTAAGAAAAGGTGCTAAAGTTATAGGCACTATTGACCCTGAAAATCCATCATGGATTAAAGTATCAGTACTTGGCGTACCGGGCTATGTACATGTAAGCGTACTAGGTGAAAACCCAGTAGAATCAAATGGATTTATATCTGCTACAACAAATGTAAGAAGCGAAGCAAATGCAAAAAGTGCTATCGTTACTACATTAAAAGCAGGTACACCAATAACTGGAACACTAGATCCAACAAATCCATCATGGATTAAAGTAACAGTAGATGGA
>JAAYEL010000066.1 GCA_012728755.1 Tissierellia bacterium
GATCTTGAAGATAAAGACCAAACTATTAGTGTACCTAAACCAGAATTAAAGACAAAATTTGCTGATGTAAATGGAAGTAAGACAGTTAAGGCATTAGGTAAAGTTAAGTTTGTAGATAACGTAGAGTATAAAAACCTAATAGTAGGTAAAGAATATACTCTAACATTAACAGTAATGAACAAAGATACAAACAAACCAATAACTGATGCTAAAGGAAATGTATTAACATCTACTACAACATTTACAGCAACTAAACCTAATGGAGTAGAAAAGGTTGAAATGACAATAGACTTAACTGGATATAAAACAGTTGAGCTTGTAGCATTTGAAAAACTATCTCATAAAGGCATTGATATAGCGCTTCATGAAGATATAAATGACAAAGACCAAACAGTTAAAATCGTAGAACCAGCAAAACCAAACAACCCAAAAACTAATGACACATTCAAAGCATTAGGGTTTGTAGTAGCTATTTCGGTAGCGACTTTAGGTTTATTTGTACTAACAGCAAAGAAGAAAAGATTAACTAAATAATGGTATAATGAGTTTAAGGCTGTTAATAGCAGCCTTAAATCTACACCATAAAATAAAATTAATATTTTGTAAAATTCATATAAAAAAAGACTTGACTTAATTAAACAAGTTATGTATACTAAATAAGTCGACGGGGTGTAGCGCAGTTTGGTAGCGCACGTGGTTTGGGACCATGGGGCCGGGAGTTCGAATCTTCTCACCCCGACCAATTATGGCTAGAAACATTGATTTCTAGCCGTTTTTTATTTTAAATGTTTTAATAATGTTACGAAATTTAGACGAATTGGTGTATTAATGCTAAAATAATAGTAGAACTTGAAAAGAAAAAAGTTCTAATTTTGAAAATCCTATATAGGGATCAAAGTGCACAGTGGCTATGATTACACTAAGGGAAAAGATTATTAATTATGCTAAAATATTATGAAATCGTAATTATTGGGATGAAGTTTATAAAAGGTATCAAGTTACTTTATGTTAATGGAGGAGGAGCAAGTGAGGATTTTACCAACTAAAGAAGAGTTAGATTCATCAAAAAGATTAGAACCATACACTTATTATGATAATCTAATATACAAATTAAAAGAAGATGCTCCTGAATCAGCTAAGAAAGATTGGGAATTACATCTATCTTTTGTTGAAAAATATAAGAGAAAAAAATTAGAAGAATATATGTTGTAAAAGCACACTAACAAAATGTTAGCTGTGCTTTTTTATGTATATTAAGCATACCTAAATTAAAAATGAATTCATATAAATGTCTACAAAAAACTCTTAAACAGAATGGTTTTGTAGGTGTATCAAAAGACCTGGTAGATGATGCATTAAAGCATGAATGGAAAGGCTCAAACTTCTCAAAAAGAGTTTGGAATAATCAGAAGATGGTAGCAAAGTATTTAGAGGATAATCTAATGCAGAGAATAAAGGGTATAATTTAGATAGAAAGTATCTAAATAGAATTAGTAAACAAAGCTCTATAAATACCCTTGGTAAATTAAAAGAAGTAAGCAATTCAAAAGTAATACACATGGAAAGCCTTGATGAAATAAAAAATATTTCAAAGATACACATACAATACAAATCGAAGGGTTTGATAGTCTCCAACAATCTAAAATAGTATTATCAGGATTTGATGATATGCTAGCAAAGTTTCCTGATATGGGTACTGGAGTATTAAGAATTCAACTTGAAAAGGGAAAACATATAATAGGCGAGTATTCACAAGGATTGGGATTGATTACTATAGGCAAAGATGGGATAAATTATGAAACAGCAGTACATGAAATGGCTCATGCATTAGATTGGGGGCGCTCAATTAAGGGTAGGGTTTATTCAAAAGAAATAGTTCATCAAACTTTAAGAAATTTGAAAATTAGAAGCAATTCAAAGGAATTTGATAGATTATCTTATAGTACTATAGGGTATTCGGAGCAAAAAAACTTATATAAGGAACTACTTGCGTATAGTGTTGAGACTGAACACATAAATAAAAAATTTGGAAACAAGTTGTCAAAAGAGATATATAGAATAACAGTGGGAGAATAACATGGATATAAGAAACAAGTTTTTATTTAAAAAAGAAATTGATGTAATGGCTGAAGAATTTTTCGCGAAACCGGAAGTTAAAGGCGAAGAGTATCAGTCCTTAGCGGATTATTTGAGGGAAAATGCGCCCGAACATATTAAAAGATATTTAATAAAAAGAGACGAATATGTTGAGGAAATGGCATTGAAAGGGGTTATAGTAGATTAAGCACACTAACAAGTAAATGTTAGAGTGATTTTTTAGTTAAAGGAGGCTATATGGCAAAAGATGATTATCGAGTAATAGTGTACCAAGTCTAAAGCTAATCTCATTCAAGGTAACAAGCATAAAAAAGCTAAAACTAGTATTTAGGCATGATGAAGACCTTATATTACCATTGATATGGCGTGAAATAAATTAGTAGATTTATTATTGAAAGGAGACCAACTATGACAATGACTGCTGATAAGGAATTTGTTTATTGGAAGAGTGATAAAAATTGGTATAAAATTAATAGAGAAAAAGATAGATATGAGTTGACGGAATTAGCTCCTGAAAGAGCTAGAAAAAGTTTTGAAGAGTTTAAAAAGAGAAATTCTAAATTTTATAAAGACTAAAGCACACTAACTAGTAACTGTTAGAGTGCTTTTTTAATGCAGATTTTCAGAAAGGAGGGAACATAGACTTAATAATATATTTAAGTGTGGGTGAGACATTAAATTTTGTAAGAGCTAGGGATATTAGGGATCATAGAAATGGATAAAGTAAATACAATTTGGTACAGGATTTGATTCTAGTAAATAGGTTTATTACTATTCATTTCAACTCTTAGATTCTAATAAAGATTTTATATCGTCAAAAATATCTCCATTTTACTACATCATAAACTCAACTTCTTAATTTCTGATGTATGGGTACCTCTAAGCACTACATCAGGAATCGTAAAATGCAAATCCTGATGTAGGAAAATGGTCAAAATTTGCATGTGAGATACATCAGAAAACACAAAATCAAAATCGTGATGTAGTTTTTAGAGAAAAACTACATCATAAATCGAGAAATCAAAATCCTGATGTAGTGAAAGTGCAAAAAACATACATCAGGAATTGTAAAATGCAAATCCTGATGTATCTATAAAAAAAAGCATACATCAGGAATCGAGAAATAGAAAATCTGATGTATGAATTTAGAGAATATATTAACAAAACGAGCCCAACCCAGCCACCAAACTCACAAGGATTCACCAACCCCATAAAAAAACGGCCCCAGGCCGTCTTTTAAAGTTGTTCTTTTGGTTTTGGTTTGAAGATGCTTTTGGCTTTTTGGGCTCCTACTTTTTTAACGCTGTTGGCGATGGTTTTTAGGACAATTTTGCTGTTGTCTTTGATGATTGAGCCCATGTACTTGACTGAAGTAAGGGAGGCATTTCTTCGTATGAAGCTTTTGCTTTGTGGTACTTCCATGCCTAGGTAGCTTTGGGTGATGATGCCAACGCGTAGTGTTAGGAAGGCATTTAGTGAGCCTTCTAGTACAGAGGAAACAACTAGGTTTGTGATTGGGGCCATTCCTGGGATGGCTGATGCGATTGATTCACCTATTAGGGAGGTGATTAGTGGTTCTAGCTGTTCTTCGATTAGGTCGCTATCTTCGATGGTCCTTGCCATGAAGACGATGCTTGCTACTTGAAGGTAGAGTTTACCCATGCTTTTTATTGAGGGTCTTGTTTGATAGACATTGGCAAGCTGCCAAATCATTTTTATCATTGATACTAAGACTAGGATGCTATCAAGCGAGCCATTTTGAGATACAGCTGTTGAAAGAAAAATTGCATTTGCATTTTTCTTTATTAGTGGAAATGATAGATCATCAAGTCTGTTGAAAGCTTGAGTCACTAGATATTCCTTTGAAGCTGGTTTATCAAAATCAATTTCCTTTAGATGCCTGTTTCTTTTTAGTATGCTAATCATATCGTCAAGATAATTGTCATATTGTTCAGGGCTTGGATTTTCTGGGAGCACGACTACTTTTGGTGATCGTGTGAATAGGAGGATAAGTCTAAATAAGATGATTAAAAGTAGACCTCCTAGTATGGTAATTAGTCCTATAGCCAGATAGGGATGTATCCTATAGAGCAAGTCATAAAGCAATACGAATTGATTTATGACAAATAGTACAAATACGATTCCTAGAAAAAAACCAAAGCCTATTAAAAGTCTTTTTGTGTTTTTTAAGATTGAATCCATAAAACCTCCTTTTGAAGTATAGTTGGATTATACCCAAATAGATGACATGTGAAATGCCCTTAGCGTTAGCTAAGAGCATCTCGAATTATTTGTTAGGTTATTTTGTTTTTGGCTTTCTAATCCATTTTACATATATGAATATAAGTAGGATTAGTAGGATTAACAGGAAGATGAAATTCCTAATAATGTATAGAACTAGTTCTTGTAAGAAGATAAAGAATGAAGCGAAAGCATTGACAAATTCACGGCCCATTCTTTCAAAGAATGTTGGCACTTTGCCTACTGGATCAGCTGTTTCTTTTACTTCTTGAATAGTTAAGTTGAAATATTGATAATCAACATCATGGTCGATTGAGTCAAGGTTTTGTTTTAAGAAGCTTTTTTGCATCTCTACTTCAGCTAGTCTAGACTCTATATTCATCATATCTTCAACTGTTTCTGCTTTTTCTAAAAGAGCTTGATATCTTTTTTCTTTGATTTCTAGGGTTTGTTTAAGGACATCCATATCTTTGTATTCTTTTGTCCTATTTTCACTAGAGATACTGTGATTTGTGATAACACCAAGTCCATTCATAGCACTTTGAAACTCTGAGCTTTTATCTTTTGGCACACGTACTAGATATTCAGCAAAAGTTAACTCGCCTGAATATGATGTAGTGTTTGCTTGTTCGATATAGGAATTAGTCTTACTAATAATATCGTTAAGTGCTTTTGTTGATTTATCAAAATCGATAGTTTCAAATTTGTATTTGAATGTATATATGATTTTTTCAGAAGAGTTGCTCGGTAAAGTTGGGAAAATCTCAACTTGTCCTGTACCACCACCTGTTGAAGGCATCTCTTCAGGCATTGGTTCCATTGGAGATTCTTCTGTAGGCATTTCAGGCTTAAAATCATCTGTAGCTACACCATCTATACCTGCGCTTGGAGCGCTATCTCTATCTGATCCAGTTAAATTTTTCGATTTTTCAACTGTATTATAATCATAACTACTTGTGCTGCCCATTAAAAACATACTTCCTATAGCGTTCATAATAGGTCCAGCTAGCATAGCGATGATTAATACAAAGCTTGCTGCGATCGCCAAGTTTCTTTTAGTAAATAGATTTAGAATCTTAGGTCTATCCCATTTTTTTGATATCCTATCTTGTGCGCTAGCACTTATTTTTTCTGAATTCATCTCTAGTTTTTCATCATTTGTTACCATCTCATCCCTTACATCAGTTAGGGCATCTTTAAGGTTTTTCTTCATAAAAATCATCTCCTTCAATCATATATTTTCTTATCTGTGTTAATGCTCTAGACCTAATCTTTCGAACATTGACTTTTGAAGTATTAAATAGGGAAGCTATCGTATTATCGTCGTAGTCATAAACATAAGTAAAGATTAAGACATTCTTATACTTATCTTTAAGCATATCTAAATAGTATTTAAGTGTTTCCTTATCAACAACTGCTACATCCGATACATCCTCAGTAACAAAAGGCCAATCTTCATCAACAGGGATTTCCTTTTTATTTTTATGATACCTATCAATTGCGACATTTCTAGTAATAATAGAAATAAATCCCTTTGTCTCAACGCTATCAACGTTATCGATTTTAGAAAGGTTTTTCATGATACGTATGCATGCATCTTGCACTATATCTTCAGCATCGCTTGTATTTTTTACATAATTCAAAGCTATAGCAAACATATAGTTTTTGTATCTGTGAAATATATTCTCGAATGTATTTTTTTCTCCTAAGCTTAATGCATTAAAATATACTAAAAACATATTAATCTCCTTTCTAATAATATAACTGATTTGAGTATAATCTTGTGACATCTTATCAAATATTTACCCCGAAAAGATAAATATATTTAAAAAGATAACAGCCACATACTTTTAATTTACTAGTACATGGCTGCTATCTTTCTGTAGAGTTTTCCATAAAATCTCCTTTTCGTTAAACTCTCGATTAAAAATCTTTCTAACTTTCAATGATGTCTTTATCTCTTTTGAAATATTTTTTGGTTAATTTTGGTTCCTGTGTTACTAACTTGCTACTTTTTGCTTAATTGTAACTATTTGAATCTTTTAGAACCTCCTACTGCTTATGTTTCTAAATATATTAATGGAGGTATATTTGTTCAATTGAGCTATCGACAAAATCCCAAATCATTGAATGTTCGATACTTATTTAGATTTAACAATCTCTTTTCACCAATCAGATTAGCTTTTGGTATTCTATAAGTTGATATACAATTTATGTTGCTAATTGTTTTCAAATACTTATTTACAGCTTAATTTAAGTCTTTTCTATTCAGCTAAACTTTCGAACACATCTTCTTCTTAAGATATTACTCATCTACTGAGTCAATCTTTAACAAGATTACCATTTCTTTCAGCTTTATTACTTTCTTTGATCAACTTAACTGTGATTACCTCTTAGTATTCTGTCAGCTATTTTTGTATCTAACAAGATCTTAATCTACCAAACACATAATCTATATTGACCTTTTTCGTATCTATTAAAACACTTACTACCTAATTAATAAATACTTAAATCTCTCTAATCAATATCAAAACCATGATTACGTTTTCTTTTGGTATTTGTATGATACCCACGGTTTTTTGACTTAAACATAAACTTTCAAATATTTTACTAATTATTAATTATTTTTAAAAAATCTCTTAATCGTTCACTTTAGTGCTTTTGCATTCTATGATATAATTTTCAAGAGGTGAATTATGAGAAAAATTAAGATAATGCATATGGCAGATTTTCATATAGGATTAGATATTTCATTTCTAGGTAATCAATCAAGATTTCGAAAAGCTGAGGTTTTAGAAGGCTTTAGAAAAACTTGTTCTCTAGCAAATGAAAATAATATAGATATCATACTAATAGCGGGCGACTTTCTTGAAAGTTCTACAATCGAACCAGCTTATATAGCTCAAGTTAAATCAATTTTAGAAAAAGTGAATGCAAAAGTTTTTATAGTGGCAGGAAATCATGATTATATATCACTAAATTCTCCATATATGGACGAAGATTGGCCAGCCAATGTACATATATTTAAGAATTCTTGGATTGAAAAAGTAAAGTTGGATGATTTGAATGTTGATGTTTTTGGAGCGTCATTTACTTCAACTTATCAAAGGGAAAGTTTCTTAGATAGCCACTATGAAATAGATGATAAGAAGATTAATATCATGGTGCTTCATGGAGACAATACTGAAGATAGCCTATATAATCCTATGGGCATATCAAAAATTAAAGATTCAAAAATGAGATATATCGCCCTTGGACATATTCATAAAAAACCTGATTTGGGTATGATTGGCCAAACGTATTTTTCATATGCAGGCTCTCCAGTTGGACAAAGCTTCAATGAACTAGGCGAAAGAAGCGTTATGATTATCGAGATAGATCAAGATCATACTAGTTTAAGTGAGATGACAATAAATTCAAAAGCATTTTACAGGGAAAAAATTAATGTAAGTAAGATGACATCTTCAAAAGAAGCATATGACTTAATCATTCAGTTGATTAGCAAAAAATATGGAAATTATCAAGATAACTATTATCAAATCATACTTGAAGGTGAAATAGAAGAAGGGATATATTTTGATTTTGATGTGATAGAACAACTACTAGGAAACCTAAGGTATGTTAAAGTGATTGATGAAACTAAGGTTAAGTTAAACTATGATAGGGTTAGAAAAGAACAGTCTCTTAAGGGGATTTTTGTAGATAAGATGCTAAATCTGATAGAAGATGCTAAGTATAGTGAGGATGAAGAAAAAGTCTTGATATATGAAAGGGCATTTGAGCTTGGATTAAGGGCATTAGAAGGATATAGGATATGAAAATAAAGCAAATACACATAGATGATTTTGGAAAATTTAGTAATTTCGATTTGCATTTAGATGAGGGGCTAAATGTGATTTATGGTGAAAATGAATCAGGAAAATCGACTTTAATGAATTTCATATTGATGATGTTTTATGGTACTAGCTCTAGAAAAAAGGGGATATCGGACAATTTAAGAATTAAATATAAGCCATGGAATTCAAGAGAAATGAAAGGTTATATTATCTTTGATTTTGAGGGTGTGAGTTATCGTTTAGAAAGGACATTTGCTCAGACAAATAATAAGGATGTAGTTAAATTGATTGATAATGCAACTGGAACTAGGATCCCAGTGTTAAATGAATTGGCTCCAGGCGAGCATTTTTTTGGTATGAGTCAAGAAGCATTCACTAAATCATTGTTTATAGATTCAGAGGATTTGAGCTTTTCATCGACAAACGCAAATGATATAACTCAAAAATTAAGAAATATGATATCTACTTCTGATGAAGAAGTATCTATAGAAAATAGCATCAGGCTTCTTGAAGAAAAGCAATTTTTATTGAAAACGAAAAGAGGCGATAAGGGGCTATTAATCGATACTCAAGCTAGGATTGATGAACTTAGAAGTGAATTAAGTAAGGCCAAATCAGATGAAATGGAAAAACTTTCATTACAAAATGACATCATTGAATTAGAAAGTGCTTTAGAAATTGAAAAATTGCGTAAGCATAATCATACTTTAGAGCGCGAGATTGAAAGAGTAAAAACTGCGAATGATAGAAATGATGAGAGAAAACTTCTTGAAAAAAAACTCGGTGAATATGATGAAAAGAAAAGTTTCTTAACAGGACTATTACGAGCAAATGAATTTTATTTGGAGGAGAGCAGTTCAAATCTTGAAGGGAAGAAAACTGAAAAATCAAAAATCATTGCACAGATAGATATGATTAATAGTAAGATTTATGCAAAAGAAAAATCTTCAATTACAGCCAAGAGAACTCATAGTCTTACTAAACAAGGATTCTTATTTAGCTCTATTCTACTAGGTATATTAGGTATTATCTTGCTATTATTGAAGTCCTCAACGATTATGATTTCTGTATCTTTAGTATTAGCTTTGGCTTGCTTATTGATTTATATCTATCTAAAAAGGATGACATTTAAAGATACGTATAACGATGATATAGATAATCCAAATGATTTATTAGATATAAAGAAGCAAGAATACAGCATCCTAATTGATGATATATCTATTTTAGAGAAAAGGATTCAAGATGTTAAGCTTCAATCTATTGAATATAAGCTTGAGTTAAATAATCTAGAAGAAAATAATAGAGATAGAAAAGAAGCTCTTGAAAATATTAGAAAAGATAGATCTGCGATAGCTCTTAATCCTAAGATTATTGAGAATAACCAAAAGCAATTGGATAGACTTAAGGCTGAAGTAGAAGAAAAGGAAGTTAAACATATTCAAAAATTTGGTAGATATGATTACTTTGAGACCTTCGATGATGAACAAGATAGGCTTATAAAGATTACTAGCGAATATGAAAGAAAAAAAGCCTATGCTAACGAAAGATTCAAAAATAGCAGATATGTTGATGAGATTAATGCAAAGATTAATAACCAGACAAAGGTTCTTTTAGATTACCAAAACGAATATGAATCGATAAAGGTTGCCGTTGATCAATTGAAAAAATCAAGCCATTCATTAATGAGAGATTTTAATCCTATTCTCAATAAGAAAACACAGGAAGTTTTTTCAAGATTGACAGGAGGTAGATACGAAAAAGTGATGGTATCATCCGAATTTGGTATCAGTTTTGAAGATCAAGACAGAAATGAAATCAAAGAATGGGACTTTTTAAGTTCTGGAGCAAAGGATCAAGCTTATATAGCGCTAAAAATCGCATTGGCATTACTGATCAATACCATGAAAGATCCAATACTATTTTTGGATGATATTTTTGTGAAATTCGATGAGAGTAGAGCAAAAGAGGGCTTGGATTTTCTTTTAGATTTACAAAAAGACTTTTCTCAGATAATTCTTTTTACATGTCATAAAAGAATTTTTGATATGGTAAATGATGCAACTAATAAAATATCTTTATAATTAATACAAATATGCATGAATTATTATAACGTTTTTTTGTTTAAGTTATATTTCGTGATATAATAATGTTTATAAAAGATGGGGGTGATAATTATGTTTTCATTTTTTGATAAAGTTATGAATAAGCAAAAAATGATGCGTACTGTATTGCTTGCTGCTTTGCCAATTCTTTTATTTTCTACATATTTATTTGGACTAAAAACACTTGTATTAACGCTATTTAACATAGTAATAGCGGTGTTAGTCGAGTATATTTGTGAGACGAAAATATATAAAAGAAAGAAAGTATCTGAGGCAGTTGTAGTTACGGCTGTTTTATATAGTATGACACTACCAGTGTCAATTCCATTTTGGATTTCGGCAATAGGTATAGCATTTGCAGTATTTTTTGGTAAGATGGTTTTTGGTGGATTTGGAAAAAATGTATTCAATCCAGCACTAGTAGGAAGAGCGTTTATTTATGTAAACTTTCCACAACCATTAACAATTTATTGGAACGAAGCAAGTTTTGGTGGACTAGGTGGATTTACAAAGTGGATCACACCAACGATTGACTCAGCAACTTCAGCAACACCTATGTTAGCTTTTAGAAACGCTGGTCAACAAACAGGGATATTAGATTTATTTATTGGTAATATTTCAGGATCTATTGGTGAGACATCAGCACTATTGATTCTATTAGCAGCTATTTATTTAGTGTATAAGAAAGTAGCTTCATGGGAGATTATGGTTTCTTCAGTAGTAGGTTTTGCTGGATTGACAGTTATCTTTAATTTTATGGGAATCGACAGTGTATTACCTGTATTAAAAGGTCTATTATCTGGTGGTTTCTTATTTGGTGCGGTATTTATGGCAACAGATCCTATTTCTGCTCCAAAGACAAGTTTTGCTAAATGGTTCTATGGTATTCTGATAGGAATAGTTGTAGTAATTATTAGAGGATTTGCACTATTCTCAGGCGGTATGATGTTTGCTATCTTGATAGGAAATACATTTGCACCAATTGTAGACTATGTGGTAAATAAGAATAAAAAGAAAAAAAGAGAACAAGCTAAATTAGCGAAAACTCAGGAGGTAGCATAATGGCTAAGAAAAAATCTATGCTTTATCCTACTCTGTTTATGTTGGTTTTATCTGTTGTATTAACAGCTGCATTAGCAGCACTTAACGCATTTACAAAACCAATAGTTGAATTTAACTCAGATATTGAACTTAAACAAAAAATTCTATATGTATTTAATATAGATACTCCAAGCTCTGATGCAGAAGTAATAGATAAGACATTTAAAGATAATGTTACTGAGGAAGAGTTTAATGGCAAAAAGGTTTATGTTCAAAATGAAGAAGGTAATGTCAAAGCATATGCAGTTCCTTTTGATGGTCCTGGTCTTTGGGGAGGCATTGAAGGTTACATAGGAGTGACACAAGATTTAAGCAAGGTAACGGGAGTTGACTTCATCAAACAAGAAGAAACACCAGGTTTAGGTGGTAGAATCGAAGAAGCTCCTTACAAAGAACAATTTAGAGATTTAGATATCTCAAAGATAGAAAACAATAGCCCGATTATAAATAGACCAGCTAATGGTGGAAACGTTGATGCTATATCTGGAGCAACTCAAACATCTACATTTGTCATGAATATGATCAATGAAGATTTAATGGAGTTTATTGGAAGTAAGAAAGGAGCGAACTAATGAAAAAATATATGAAAATCATTAAAGATGGGATTATATTTGACAATCCTGTTCTTATTCAAGTAATTGGTATTTGTTCAGCACTAGCTGTTACAAACTCTATGTTGAATTCACTAATAATGGGTTTAGCTCTTGTTTTTACAACTGCTTTTTCATCATTACTAATATCGCTTTTGAAAGATATCACGCCAAAACATATTAGAATGGTAGTACAAGTATTTATAATTTCGTTTTTCGTAATTATCGTAGATTTGTTTTTAAGAGCATTTATGCCAGAAATGAGTAAGACTCTAGGCGCATATGTTGGTCTTATCATAACAAACTGTATCATAATGGGTAGAGCGGAAGGTTTTGCTATATCAAATCCTCCGATAGCTTCTTTCGTAGATGGAGCTGCTGCTGGTGTTGGATATACATTAGTATTATTATCAGTAGCATTTTTCAGAGAGATTCTTGGATTTGGAAGTATATTTGGTATAAACATCATGCCAGCAGGATTTGTTCCATGGACTATGATGGTAATGCCTCCAGGAGCGTTTTTCATTTTACCTATAATCATGTGGATTGTATATAACGTAGTTGTTAAAAAGAAAGAGGGTGCTAAATAATGGGAATTAATCCAATCGTAATATTTTTTGCTTCAATATTTACAAGTAATATGATATTTAGTAACTTCTTAGGTATGTGTTCGTTTATCGCTGTTAGTAAAGAAGTAGAGACAGCTACTGGACTAGGTATCGCAGTTACATTTGTACTATCTATTACGACAATTTTGAATTACTTTATTTATAAGTTGATGATTTACTTTAATATCGAATACTTAAGATACATAATATTTATTATAGTAATTGCAGCATTCGTTCAAGTATTAGAGATGATTTTAGAAAGATATGTCCCAAATCTATACTATGCTTTGGGTATTTTCCTTCCTCTAATTACTGTAAACTGTGCCATCCTAGGTGTTTCTTTATTTATGGTAATCAGAGAATATAACTTCCTACAAACTGTAGGATTTGGTATTGGTTCAGGTTTAGGTTGGGCATTAGCTATTATCTCAATGGCTGGTATTAGATCAAGAATCAATGAAAACAATTTGCCTGAAGGTTTAAGAGGAGCTCCAATTACTCTTATCATCACTGGTATCATGGCGATGGCCTTTATCGGTTTTTCAGGTATCGTTCAAATATCATAGGAGATAAGCATGGAACAGATAATTACTACAACATTAGTCGTTACAGCAATCTCAGTGGTATTTGCTATCATACTTACTGTAGCAGATAAGTTTATTGCTGATTATGGCGAAGTAAAATTAATCATAAATAATGACAAGGAGTTCGTTATTGATGGAGGTAATACTCTATTGAGCTCGTTGACAGAACAAAAGATTTTTATACCATCAGCTTGTGGTGGTAAGGGATCTTGTGGATATTGTAAATGTAAGGTTACTGAAGGTGGTGGTCCAGTATTAGCTACTGAAAAACCATGGCTTTCAGAAGATGAACTTGCATCTAATGTTAGACTTTCATGCCAAGTGAAGGTTAAAGAAGACATCAAGATAAGTATTCCAGAAGAGTTATTTAATGTTAAGGATATCATACTAAATTGGTTGAGAAGATTCCTATGACTGATACCATCGTAAAAGTAAGATTTGAATTGCCTGAAGGAGAATCTATCAATTTCAAACCTGGTCAATTTGTACAAATCATTACAAAGCCTTACAAGGGGGGAGATGATTTTGATGGACATGATGAAGCTGTTATGAGAGCTTATTCTGTGGCTTCTTCAATCAAAGATGAAAAACATATTGAGTTACTAATAGGATATACAAAGGGGATAGCATCTACTTATGTACATAAGATACTAAATGTAGGTGATGAAGTGACAATCACAGGACCTTTTGGAGATTTCTTCTACAAAGATGACACTAATGAAGAAATCGTGCTTGTAGCTGCAGGTACTGGTTTTGCGCCTATTAGGTCAATTCTTTTCCATATGCTTGATAATGACATTAAGAAAAAGACAAGATTTTACTTTGGTGCAAAAACACAAAGTGATTTATTCTTACTAGATGAACTTAAGATGTTTGAAGAAAAACTACATGATTTCAAATTTATGCCAACTCTTTCTAGAGTTTCTGAAGAAGAGGCTTGGGCAGGAGATAGAGGTCGTGTTAATAAGTCTATAGACACATATGTCCAAGATGACATTACTTATTCAGCATATCTATGTGGTAACCCTATGATGATTGAAGGTATAGTTAAGTCGCTTGTAGCTAAGAATGTATTAGAAGAATATATTTTCTTTGATGAATTCTAATATAAACTGAATTATTTATATGAAATACGTATACTATTTTGTTTAAAATGATATAATATTTTTAATAATGTTATCATTTAGATAGATACGTATTTCATTTTTTTGTATTTACGGTTATAAAATAATGAAGTTAAGAAAGAAAGAGGATTTATATGAAAGTTACAAAACAAAATATCAAGTATTTGATTATGGATATTATTATCATTGCATTATCTGCTTATCTTGCTTTGATATTGAGATTTGAAGGAAATAATATCCCTAGTTTATATATGGATGCATTCAAAAAATACATACTAATTTTTGTAGGTATTAAGATTTTATTTTACCTGATTATTAACGTTTATTCGATATATTGGCCTAAAGCCAGTGTAGCTGAAGCTATGACGGTAGCCGTATCTGTAGCTGTCACTAGCTTAATTATGCTAGTTGTCATCAATTACTTTAGAGTCGTACCTATATCAACTATAATTATCGCGGCAATTATTGAGTTAATACTTATGGGATTTTTTAGATTTATCTCAAGATTTAGAGATGAATCTTCTAGAGGAGAAAAATCTAATAAGAAGATATTAATCGTTGGTGCAGGAAGCGCTGGATTGATGCTTGCAAACGAGATTAAAAGACATGCTCATGTTGGAGAAGTTGTTGGGTTTGTAGATGATGATCAGTACAAAGCAAAGACAGTTATCAGTGGTTTTAAAGTTCTTGGCAATAGTACCATGATCCCTGAATTACTTGATACATATGAAGTAGATGAGCTTATCGTAGCTATTCCTTCAGCAAGTAAAAAAAGAAAAGCTGATATAATCAAAAGCGTTAAAGATCATAATATTAAGATTAAGACAGTGCCAAGCTTGTATGAGATAATTGATTCGAAAGTATCTTTATCAGAAGTTAGAGAAGTTAGTATAGATGATTTATTGGGAAGAGAACCTGTTAAGCTTGATAGTTCATACTTGCATAAATTGATCAATGATAAAGTTGTATTGGTTACTGGTGGTGGTGGATCAATTGGTTCGGAATTGTGTAGACAAATCGCAAAGTATGGTCCTAAGAAACTTGTTATTCTTGATATTTATGAGAATAACGCTTATGAGATTCAACTAGAATTAATAGAAAATCATCCTCAATTAGACCTTGAAGTTTGTATAGAAAATATAAGAGAAAAAGATAGGATGGATATTATCTTTGATCACTATAGACCAAATTTGGTATTCCATGCAGCAGCTCATAAGCATGTACCTCTAATGGAGGATAGCTATACATCAGCTATTAAAAACAACATCTTTGGTACTAGAAATTTACTTAATATGGCTGATAAGTATGGTGTAGAAAGATTTGTAAATATATCTACAGATAAGGCAGTAAATCCTACAAATATCATGGGAGCTACAAAGAGAGTTATCGAGATAATGCTTCAATCGATTGATAAGCAGTCAAATACTAGCTTTGTTGCTGTAAGATTCGGTAATGTACTTGGGTCTAATGGTTCAGTTATCCCATTATTTAAAAAGCAAATCGCTAAAGGTGGTCCTGTTACTGTAACGGATAAAGATATCATAAGATATTTTATGACTATCCCTGAAGCTTGTTCTTTAGTGCTTCAAGCCGGAGCTATCGCAAGAGGTGGAGAGATATTTATACTTGATATGGGAGAACCTGTCAAGATAGTAGATTTAGCAGAAAATCTTATCTCACTATCAGGATTTGTTCCATATAGAGATATCGAAATTAAATTTACAGGATTAAGACCTGGTGAAAAACTGTATGAAGAATTAATCTTAAATCTTGAAAATAGCGACAAGACGGTTTTTGAAAAAATCTATATAGAAAAGCCAGTCATACATGATCAAGAAAAGCTTCAAGAAGTATTAAGTAAACTTGAAGTGTTAACTCATGGTGCTACAAAACAAGAAGTGATTGATACTCTTAAAGAATTAGTTCCAGAATTTAATCATAAAGAAAATAGAGTTGAATAATAAAGGCTACTAGGCTATTCCAATAACGGGATAGTTTAGTAGCTTTTTTGTTAAAATGCATTTAAATACATAATAATGTATAAACGAACTATGTAAAGGATATAAAAGTCTTGAAAATAAGAGTTTAGGAGGAAGGTCATGAAAAAGAGAATCTTAATAATTCTAATGGTAGTGTCAATGATACTTGGAAGCTTTAGTGGCTATCAAGTATTTGCCAATGAGAGTAGTAGTGCTCTTAATACAGAAAGAATAGAATTAAACACAACAGATACAGCTAATCCTAAGATAGTAGACATTAGTATCGGGTCGAATCGTCAATACACTCCTGGTGAAAAGGTAAGTGGAACATTAACAGTGAGGACTGATAGCGATATAAAGTATATCAGGATAACTATTAAAAATCTAAATCCAGACACAGCACCATATACATATTTAATGTGCGACATTAATCAAGATGGCGCTTCATATATATATGACTCCAATGGAGATAGAATTTATTATTGGTCCGTGGATGTTCCAGTAGATTCTAAGTGGGGTTATTATGAGTTATCTTCTATACAAATGACAGACGTTGAAGGAAATAATACAATGTTTTACAATACAGATGAATCTACAGACATATACTTTTACTTTGAGGTAATGGGAACGGCAATACCAAATAGATATTATGTAAAAAATAATTCAGATTATCACGTAATGTATATAGTTTTAGGCCAAAAGTATAAAGGTCAAATGTTAAAAGGTGTAGTTTCTAATGCTAATACACTTGCCTTTGTTGAAAATGATAGAATTGTATTTATTGACATGGATAATATAACTGAAGAACAAGTTGTGGGAACGACTTATACTAAAGGTAGTGTAAATATCAGACATGCTATGGATAACTCTATTTTGGGGACCTATCGAATGGGAACATTAGTCAATGGAATGGAGTATGATGACTATATATTTTTTTCCTATAATAGTTATTTAGCTAAAGTTCACAAGTCTTTGTTGCAATATGGAGATAGAGCTTACTATAATTTAAAGGGCACTGCCAATGTTAGAGATCAAAAATTAAATGTTGTAGGACGTAAATATAAGGGTGATACGATATATGGCGTTATCATTGGTAACTATGTAAGATACTATGAAAATGGAGTTCGATTCATACATAAGAGTTTAGTCTCAACAGACTTTGTTAGCGGGACAGCCTATACAAAAGGCAGCTCTAATCTTAGGAGTGTTTATTCTGAAACAGTAGTACAGACTTTAAAAATAGGAGAATATTTAGAAGGCTACAGAGATGGGGATTATGTTATTTTGAAAAACAAAGAGTAGCCATAGCTAGAGCGATTGTAAAAAATCCTCAGTTGATAATCGCCGATGAACCCACAGGTGCGATTGATATAGAAACGAAAGATGCAATAATGGAACTAATAAAGGCGCTAAATAAATCTGGTAAGACAATCGTTCTTGTAACTCATGACATGCAAATAGCTGCATATGCAGATAAAGTGTATGTACTAGAGAACAAAGGATTAGTCTTAAAAAACAGTCTGTAGTATTGTAAAAATGTACCAAAATCCTAACATTTTACCAAAAAATCAAATTAATTTAGCAAATTGAGGAATATTTCTGGAAAAATGTTGAAAAAAGTCTAAAATATGTTATCATTTATATAGTAATTTTTTAGATGCTTTGGAGGCAATAATGAAAAAAAGAGATTTTCTAACAATGGACGATTTATCAATAGACGACATCAACGACATATTGGACGATTCTTTTTTATTTTCAAATTTACATAAAGGTTGGCAATTACCGCATTCGCGTTTGATTGCTAACCTTTTTTTTGAATCTAGTACAAGAACGCATTACTCATTTATAAGTGCAGAGACACAGATGGGTGCAAAGGTGGTAGATTTTCAGCCATCGACAAGTTCAGTAAATAAAGGCGAGACATTATATGATACAGTAAAAACTTTTGAAGCAATTGGGATGGATTGTGTAGTCATAAGACATGAAGAAGATAGATATTATGAACAGTTGGAAAACATTAATATTCCGATAATAAATGCAGGTGATGGTTCTGGAAATCATCCAAGTCAGTCATTGCTAGACTTATATACTATAAAAGAGCATTTTGGTAAATTTGAAGGATTAAACCTTCTAATAGTTGGAGATATCTCACATTCAAGAGTGGCACATTCAAATATCACAACATTTGAGAGATTGGGTGGAAATGTTAAACTTTCTGGTCCGGAATTTTTGGTCGATAGAAAGGACTTGTATGTCGATCTTGATGAAGGCGTTGCTTGGGCAGACATAGTGATGATGCTTAGGATTCAATTTGAAAGACATAAGGACAAATTTGACTTTAAGGCAGATGAATATTTAGAAAAGTTTGGTTTAACAAAGCAAAGAGAAAAAATGATGAAAGAAAATGCCATTATCATGCATCCTGCTCCAGTGAATAGGGATGTGGAGATTGACTCCGATTTGGTAGAATGTGAAAGGTCAAAAATCTTTAAGCAAATGGAAAATGGAGTATATGTTAGAAAGGCAATAATTAAGAAAGTGTTTGGAGAGGAATTTTAGATGATATTAATTAAAAATGCCAAGATTATCGAGAAGGAAAATGAGACTTCAATCGTAGATATATTAATAGATGGTGGGAAGATAAAAGAGATAGCAAACAATATTGATGAAAATATTGTTAAGAAAGTTTATGATGCAAAAGGACAACTTACTCTACCTGGAGGAGTTGATGTGCATGTTCATCTTAGAGAACCTGGTTTTGAAGAAAAAGAAACTATCCTTACTGGAACTAGGGCGGCTCTAAGAGGTGGCTATACTACAATAATGCCAATGCCAAATCTAAAGCCAAATCCAGATAGCATCGAAACAATAGACAAATATATGGAGATAATAGATACTACAGCGCTAGTAAATGTGTATCCCTATGCATGTATCACTGAAAAATCATTGGGTCATAAGCTTGTAGATATGAAAGGTATTAAAGAGAGATTTGGTATTTGTGCATTTACTGATGATGGAGTGGGAGTTCAATCAGGTGACATGATGCGAGATGCCATGCACTTAGCAAAAGAAAATGAGTGTATTATAGCAGCACATACTGAAGATATGAGCTATAGAAAACCAAACTCAAGCGTACATGATGGTGAAAATTCAAAAAAACATGGATGGATTGGCATACCTAGCGAGACTGAATACAAACAGGTAGAAAGAGATTTACAGCTAGCTTTGGAGACAGGAGCAAAGTATCACATATGTCATATGAGTGCAAAGGAAAGTGTAGAAGCACTTAGAAAGTATAAGGCGCTTGGAGCAGATGTTTCTGGAGAGGTAACAACACATCATCTTTTATTAACCGATGGAGATGTGATTAATACAGACTATAAGATGAATCCACCTCTAAGAGATAAAGAAGATAGAAATGCTCTAATAGAAGGACTATTAGATGGGACTATCGACTTTATCGCAAATGACCATGCTCCACATACAAAAGAAGAAAAGGATAGAGAGATGGGAAAAGCTCCATTTGGTATAGTTGGTTTAGAGACGAGTATCCCGTTAATATACACAAATTTTGTAAAGACAAAAAAGATGAATCTTGAACAATTTCAAGAAGCTATATCTACCAAACCTGCTAGAAGATTTGGCTTTGAAAATAAGGGCAAGCTAGAAGTTGGTTATGATGCAGATATTATTGTTTTGTCGGAAGAGGATGTCATCATCGATAGAAATGACTTTTTATCTAAAGGGAAAAATACACCATTTGATGATTATGTATGTCAGGGATTCCCAGAATATACATTTGTAAATGGAGTGTGTATGTACGAAAGAGGTAGAGTAAATGACTAAAAGATTTTTGGTATTAGAAGATGGCACATATTATGAGGGAAAAGCCATCGGGGGAGATGACTTTCGAGTTGGTGAGCTTGTATTTAATACAAGTATGGCAGGCTATCAGGAAGTGCTTTCAGATCCATCATATTATGGACAAATAATTACGATGACTTATCCAATGATTGGAAATTACGGTATAAATAGAGATGGTTTTGAATCAATTACTCAGTCAATATTTGGTTTTGTTATCTCTGAACATTGCGACAATCCAAGCAATTGGAAGTCTCAAATGAGCGTTGATGAATTCCTTAAACTTAGAAATATCCCAGGGATTGAAGATATAGACACAAGAAAATTAGCCAAACATATTAGAGATAGTGAACCTTTAAAGGCTACATTTTCAGATTCGATAGAAAACTTAGATGCGATTATTAGAGAAATTAAAGAAACAAATTTAGATATTGATTTAGTTGAAATGGTGTCTATCTCAAAACCATTTCACATACCAAATGATAATGAAAAGATTGTGTTGATTGATTTTGGTTCAATCAATGACATACTTAAAGAATTAAATTCGAGGGATTTAGATATCACAGTAGTTCCTTATGACTCAAGAGTTGATGATATATTGAGTCTTCATCCAGATGGGATAGTACTAAGCAATGGACCAGGAAATCCAAAAGCCTTGCCATTTATAATAGAGAATATTAAAGAGTTGATCGGCAAAGCGCCTATGCTTGGTATCGGTATCGGACATCAGCTTATAGCACTTGCTTGTGGTGCTGATACGAAAAGGCTTAGAGTGGGAAATATGGGATCTAACTATCCTATAAAGAGATTGGATAATGGTAAAGTTGAGATTCAATGTAAGAATAATGCATTTGTAGTAGATAAAGATAGTTTAGAAAATACGGGACTTTCGATGACTCATCTAGGAATAAATGAAGAGACTTGTGAAGGATTAGAAGATGTGGCAAAACAAATATATTCTGTTCAATTTCACCCAAAATATTCACTAGATACTAGAAAAGAAAACCCAGTTTATAAGAAATTTATAGAGATGATTAGAGTTAATAAGGAGAGGGAAGATGCCTAAAAGAACCGATATAAAAAAGATAATGGTGGTTGGTTCAGGGCCGATTATCATAGGACAAGCAGCTGAGTTTGACTATTCCGGTACGCAGGCTTGTCAATCACTTAGAGAAGAGGGCTATGAAGTTATTTTGATAAATTCAAACCCTGCGACAATCATGACTGATGTCGAAGTAGCCGATAAGGTATATATCGAGCCACTTACTGTAGAGTTCGCATCAAGGATAATTCAAATGGAAAGACCTGATGCGATATTGGGAACATTTGGTGGTCAAACAGGACTTAATATAGTGGTTGATTTAGCAAATAAGGGAATTCTTGAAGCCAATGGAGTTGAGATCCTTGGTACGAAATTAGAAGCTATAGAAAATGCTGAAGATAGAGAAAAATTCAAAAATCTTATGATTAGCTTAAATGAGCCTATCCCAGATTCAAAGACTGTTAACAATGTTGAAGATGCTGTGACTTTTGCTGAGATGATTGGTTATCCAGTGGTTGTTAGACCAGCATTTACACTTGGTGGTACAGGTGGAGGGTTTGCAAAGAATAAAGAACAAGTAATAGATATAACGAAAAATGGTCTTAAGCTATCACCGATGAATCAATGTCTAATAGAAAAAAGCATCGCAGGATATAAAGAAATTGAATATGAAGTAATTAGGGATTCTAACGATAATGCCATCGTAGTATGTAATATGGAAAATATCGATCCAGTAGGCATACATACCGGCGATAGTCTAGTAGTAGCTCCAACTCAAACTTTAACTAATTATGAAGCTAAGATGATGGAAACAGCTTCCCTAAAAATAATCAGAGCTCTTGAGATTTGCGGAGGATGTAATGTCCAACTAGCTCTTGATCCAAATTCATACAACTATTATGTTATCGAGGTTAATCCAAGAGTATCAAGGTCATCAGCACTTGCTTCAAAAGCCACAGGTTATCCAATAGCAAAGATAGCAGCAAAGATAGCTGTAGGACATACTTTAGATGAGATAATTAATCCAGTTACTAAGTCTAATTATGCTTGTTTTGAACCAGCCATCGACTATATCGTAACTAAGATGGCAAGATTTCCATTTGATAAATTTGATAGTGCGGATAGAAGACTTGGCACACAAATGAAGGCTACTGGCGAAGTAATGGCGCTTGGTAGAAATTTTGAAGAAAGTCTACTAAAGGCAATTAGATCAATAGAGATGAAAGTTGATCATCTTGACCTAAAAGATTTAAGTGATGATATAGAAGAACTTTTTGATAAGGTTGATTTTAGAGATGATACGAGAATATTTGCTATCATGAAACTTCTAAGACTTGGAGCATCCATGGACAGGATTTACCAAGAAACAAAAATCGATAAATTCTTCCTATATAAATTAATGCATATCATCGAATTAGAAGATAAGATGATTCAAAATAAGATGGATATAGATACTCTAAAAGAGCTTAAAAAATACGGTTTCTCCGATAGCTATATAGCTAGAAATTGGGGAATAACGGCAATAGAATTATATGAGTTAAGAAGAAAAAATAATCTAATACCTGTATATAAGATGGTTGATACTTGTGCTGGCGAATTTAGATCCGATACGCCATACTTTTATTCAACATATCTTGATGAAAATGAAAGTGTTAGATCTGATAGAAAAAAGGTAGTAGTGCTAGGGTCAGGACCTATTAGAATAGGTCAGGGAGTAGAATTTGACTATGCTACAGTTCATTGTGTAAAAACGCTTAAAGAAAATGGCTACGAAGCAATCGTCATAAACAACAATCCTGAAACCGTATCTACAGACTTTGCCATAAGTGACAAACTATACTTTGAACCACTTACATTAGAAGATGTCATGCATGTCATTGATTTAGAAAATCCAGAAGGCGTGATAGTTCAATTCGGTGGGCAAACAGCACTTAATCTAGCAGCTGGTTTAGCACAGATGGGCGTTACCATCCTTGGTACAAGCCTAGAAAATATCGACAATGCCGAAGATAGAAATAGATTTGAATCTATGCTTACTAAACTTCAAATCCCACAACCAAAGGGAATGACTTCGATAACAGTCGAAGGAGCTCTAGAAATAGCAAATACCATAGGGTATCCTGTGTTGGTTAGACCTTCATATGTACTTGGTGGTCGAGCTATGGAAATAGTTGGCAATGATGAAGACCTTAGAAAATACATGACAAATGCCATGAAAGAAATCACTCACGATTCACCAATACTTATAGACAAATATGTCGTAGGTAGAGAAGTAGAGATTGATGCTATCTCAGATGGAAAAGATGTATATATACCAGGAATTATGGAACATATCGAAAGGTCAGGAGTACATTCGGGAGATTCATTTTCAGTGTATCCGCCTCAAAATTTAAGTGAAATGGTAAAACAAAAAATCGTTGAATACACCATAAAAATAGGTCAAAGTTTTGAATTTATCGGAGTATTTAACATCCAATTTATAGTCGATAAAAACGATACAGTTTATGTATTAGAAGTAAATCCAAGGTCTAGTAGGACGATTCCATTTTTATCAAAGGTGACAAATGTAGCTATGGTAGATATAGCAACTAAAGCGATTATGGGAACAAGTTTAGAAGAACAAGGATACACAAGTGGTATAAAATCAGAAACTAAAAAGATACATGTAAAAGCTCCAGTATTCTCGTTTGCTAAGTTAAGGTCAGTAGATACGACACTTGGACCAGAGATGAAATCAACAGGAGAGGTACTTGGTTCTGATATCACTTTAGAAAAAGCGCTATATAAAGCGATGATAGCAAGCGGTATTAAGATACCACTTTATGGCTCGGTATTATTTACCATTTCAGATAATGATAAGACTGCAGCTCTAGAATCAGCGAGAAGATTTCAAAGAATAGGTTATGGCATATATGCTACAGAGGGTACTGCAAGATATTTAAGAGAAAATGGCGTATTTGCTAAGCAAGTAAATAAAGTAAATGAAGCTAGCGAAGAAAATGAGATTTTAGTAGATGAGAATGTAGATATAAGTGATGATACAGTTATAGATATCATAATCAAAGGCAAAGTAAATTATGTTATCAATACCATTTCACAAAACAAATCAGTGGCAAAAGACGGATTCTTAATAAGAAGATTTGCAGCAGAAAATGGCATACCTTGTTTTACATCTCTGGATACATGTGAAGCGATATTAAAGGTAATAGAATCGCAAGCTTTCAGCGTTATGTCGATTGATGAAGAATATTAGAAGGAGTTGAGATGAGAGAGGTTAATGCTTTAGTAATATCAAATGAAAAGATTGCTAAGGATGTTTTTAGGCTGGTTTTAGAAAGTGATTTAGCCAAAGAGTTATTGCCTGGGCATTTTGTAAATATTCAAATAGAAGGGCATTTTTTGAGAAGGCCGATAAGTATTAGTTCGATAGGGGAAAATCATTTTACCATTATCTATAAAGTGATTGGTTCAGGGACAAAAAGACTTAGCGAATATCAAAAAGGTCAATTTATTAATGTACTTGGTTCGCTTGGAAGGTTCTTTTCTATACATGAAGATTTAGAGAGGGTGCTTTTAATAGGTGGTGGTGTAGGTGTGCCTCCTCTATATGAAGTAGCTAAAAGATATAGGCAGCTTGATAAGGAAGTAGTTGCTGTCTTAGGATTTAGGTCTAGTGAAGATTTATTTCTAAAAGAAGAATTTAGAGCTTTGGGCGTAAAAGTATTCATATCAACAGATGATGGCAGTGAGGGTTTTCATGGAAATGTCATAGACTGTATCAAGGAAAACAATATAGATATTGATTTTGTATATTGTGTGGGTCCAAAACCTATGCTTAAAGCATGTCAAGATAATTATGAAAAAGGCTACATCTCGCTTGAAGAGCGCATGGCTTGTGGGATGGGTGCCTGTATGGGATGCGTTTGTAAGGACAAAAATACCGAAGGGAAATACTATAGGGTTTGTAAGGAAGGACCAGTTTTTGAGATAGGCAAGGTGATAATATGATAAATCTTTCAATAAAATTACCAGGATTAAATTTGAAAAATCCAATCATGCCGGCAAGTGGTTGTTTTGGATTTGGTCGTGAATTTGCTAAGCTTTATGACCTAAATATGCTTGGTGGGATTTCCATTAAATCTGCAACACTAGAACCTCGTTTTGGAAACGAGACACCAAGAGTCACAGAAACTCCATCAGGGATGCTAAATGCCATCGGCCTCCAAAATCCAGGAGTTGATATCATCATAAGAGATGAACTTCCATGGCTTGCTCAATTCGATACAGCTATACTTGCAAATGTAGCTGGAGCGACAGAAGAAGACTATGTTGAAGTAATAAAAAGGCTTGAAAAATCAGATGTAGTCGACGTTTACGAACTAAATATATCATGTCCAAATGTCAAACATGGTGGCATAGCATTAGGTACAAGTCCTTCTCTTGCAGCACATATGACAAAACTTGCAAAAGAGGTAGCCTCAAAACCAGTATATGTAAAATTAAGTCCAAATGTGACAAACATCGTAGATATAGCCAAAGCCTGTGAAGAGGCTGGTGCTGATGGATTAATCATGATAAATACACTGCTTGGTATGAGAATTGATCTTCATAAAAAAAGACCGATTCTTGCAAATACGACAGGTGGTTTAAGTGGTCCAGCAATCAAGCCAATTGCATTAAGGATGATTTATCAAGTCTATAAGCAAGTAAATATCCCAATCATAGGAGTGGGTGGTATACAAAATGCCTATGACGTCATTGAATTTATGCTTGCAGGAGCAAGTGCAGTCCAAGTTGGTGCGCAAAACCTTGTCGATCCGTTTGCATGCAAAAAAATAATAGAAGAATTACCTAAAGTATTAGAAGAATATGGATATACTGATATAAATGAAGTTATAGGAGGAGCACATGAGTAAGACGATAATAGCACTTGATTTTCCAAGCGGTGAAATGGCACTGAAATTTCTAGACCAATTCACATCACCAATCTATGTAAAGATGGGGATGGAATTAGTTTATGCAGAAGGTTTTGAGTTAATCGATGAGATTAAATCTAGAGGTCATCAAATATTTTTAGACCTAAAGCTTCATGATATACCAAATACCGTAAAAAATGGTATGAAATCATTAGCTAGAAAAAATGTAGATATAGTAAATTTACACGCTTCAGGTGGCATCGAGATGATGCGTCAGGCTATGCAAGGCTTAAAAGAAGGTTCTAATGGCACTCGTCCTTTATGTATAGCTATCACTCAACTTACTTCAACTTCAAAAGAAGTTATGAATAATGAAATTCTTATAGATGGAGAAGTAGAAGATGTAGTAATTCAATATGCTAAAAATGCAAAAGAAGCAGGTCTTGACGGAGTTGTTTGTTCGGTTCATGAAGCTAAGAAAATTCACGAAGCATGTGGAGATGATTTTTTAACTGTGACTCCAGGCATAAGATTAGCTTCTGATTCAGCAGACGATCAAAGTAGGATTGCAACACCAAATCTTGCAAAAGATCAAGGTTGTGATTATATAGTGGTAGGTAGAAGTATTACCAAATCCGAAAATCCAGTAGAGACATTTGAATACATAGAAAATATCATGAGAGGTTAACATGCAAGACTATAAAAAAGAATTTATTGAATTTATGTTAGAAAATGAATCGCTAAAATTCGGGGATTTCACCCTTAAATCTGGCAGAAAATCGCCATTTTTTATGAATGCAGGTAACTACAATGACGGCCATCAATTACTTGAGCTTTCTAAGTACTATGCACAAGCTATTCATGATAATTTTGGACTAGATTTTGACATCCTTTTTGGCCCTTCCTATAAAGGAATCCCTTTAGCTGTAGCAACTACTATGGCAATCTACTCAATGTATGGTAAGAAAATCAAATATTCTTCGAACCGTAAAGAGATAAAAGACCATGGAGATACTGGAGTATTTCTAGGAGAAAAGCTACAAGGAAAACAAAGAGTTATCATTATTGAAGATGTTACCACTTCAGGGAAGTCAATAGATGAGACTTATCCAATAATCACTCAAAATCCAGAGGTAGAAGTAATAGGTCTAGTAGTATCACTTGATAGATGCGAACATGCCAAGGATATCCATATGAGTGCTCTAACAGAAGTTGGAAAAAAATACAATCTAAAAACTGCTTCATTGGTGACTATGGAAGAAGTTATAGACTATCTAAAAGCCCAAAATAGCGATATCCTAAGTGCTGATTTGTTAAACAGAATAAACAAATACTATGAAGAATATGGAGTTAAAGAATAGTTTAGAAATTGAAGAAGTGTTTAGTATACTAAAGTTTGTCCAAGAAAAAACCAACTATCCTTTACTTATTGTTAAATGGATGATACAATATATATAATTAAAATACATCAATATATGTTTTTATTGAATGTTCGTATTACATAATTTTGTATCAATTTGCAAGCTAATTAACTCTTAGACTTACAAATAACTCCAAGTCTTAATAGGACTACAAGTAATTAAACCAAGGAGGTTTAGACATGAAAAAAACTAAGATAATCGTAGTATCGCTATTAGTCATGATTCTGCTACTATCAGCATGTACAGATGTAAAAAAAGATGTATTAACTGAACCTAGGTATGAGGATTTATGGTATGGTTCAGAAGAAGGTAGAGTTTATGAAAACGAAAAAATAGCTGTCATAACATCTAATAGAGGATTCTATATTTATGACTATGATAGTAAACAGGTTGTTAAAGAGTATCATGTTGACGTTAAAAAGGGATTTGATATAGAGGCTGAAGTAGGGAAAGTTAGATTCCATTTAGACAAAGTGCTAGAAAAATTAAGCATCAGTGCATTTAGCGTAGAGGGTGATTTATCAAAATATCACTTTGTATATGATATAAAAGCAGATACTGTAGAAAAGAAAGATGGAAATTTACCAGATGAGTATATAGATCCACAAGAAGCGATCCAAACTACCTATATGGGCGAGGATCTACAAGGATATTCCTTCAAGAGCAAACTAAAAAATGAAGAAATATTTCCATTCAAAGATAGGGACTATAAATTTGATTTAGATATTTAACAAAGAAGTACCTTTTCCACAGAAAAGATCCTAGCTGCGTGCCTCGACTGGCGAAGCTTTTTACTGATATGCGACCTACTTAAACTGATTCATAAAAGGTGGTTTATAACCGCCTTTTATGGTCAGTCCAGCAGGTCGCTTTTTTAATGAAGCTTCTTGTCTGCGGATTCCTCGCTTCGGACTTTTCAGTGGAAAAGTACAAATTTGGCGGGGCGTTAGTGTGCAAGGCAGAGGCTGTGTTTTGTGTAGGTCTAAGGTGATTTAAGAGGTGTGAGTTTTTGCACAGCAAAAACTTCCATGATCTAATCGTCGTCTCATCCCTTGCGAATGCTTCGAAAAATTCGTCTCGAAAAGTATTAGGGGAAGCGGAGGGGTTCGAAGAAATTCGAACCCTTCTTTTTTAGATAGGAAAAAGGTAGATTTCGCTTGGCGAAATCTGTCATTCTATTGGCAATGCCATGGTTGTGTCCACTTTTAGGGTCCAGCCATGGTATAGCTATGATTTTAACGATAATTCCGAAGCTTGCGAACGCAAGCTACCTTTTTATTTAGTGTAATTAATGCGATAATATGATATTATTTTATTGTAAGGAAGTTGTTCTCATTTGAGGATTTTTAAGGAGATTACTATGAATAAGATTTCATATTTTAATGTTATAGGGCCGGTGATGATTGGTCCATCAAGTTCGCATACGGCTGGGGCTGTGAGGATTGGTTTGGCTGCAAGAGCTATATTGGAAGAGGGATTTCACAAGATTAATTTTAAGCTATATGGTTCATTTGCTAAGACATATAAAGGGCATGGAACGGATAAGGCGTTGATAGCAGGAGCACTTGGGATGATGCCTCATGAAGAGAGGATTAAGGTTGCGGATGATATCGCTAGGGAAATGGGTATTGAGGTGAATTTTTCTGAGGTACAGCTTGCCATTGCTCATCCAAATACTGCTATAGTTGAGTTTTGGTATCCTGATGGAAGGATAAAAAGTGTTCAAGGCGTATCGCTTGGTGGTGGTCAAATTGAGATAGTAAAGATTGATGGGCAGGCTGTAAAGATATTGCCTGGAGACCCGACTTTAGTTCTTCAATACAAGGACAGAAAGGGCGTTATTAGCGCAGTTTCGACTTTACTTGCTAAATGGGACTATAACATCGAAACGATTACGAATAACAGGGATGAGGGCTTTGTGACGCTGGTTATCATATTGGATAAGAAGCTTGAACAAAGTTGTTTTGAAAAAATAAAAGGGCTTGGTATTTTTGACCATAGCTCGTATGTATATTTCTAGGAGGACTCATGTTTACAAGTGGTAAAGAGTTATTAAGAGTTTGTAGAGAAAACAAGATGAGTATATCGCAAGTGGCCATCCAAAGAGAGATGGAAAATTATGGTACAAGTTTAGAGACGATTTTTGAGAGAAATAAAGTTATACTTCAGGTTATGAAGGATTCGGCTATAAAGGGCACACAGGAGTCAGTTAAATCAGTTTCTGGGATTATTGGTGGAGATGCTAAGAAAATGTATGACTACGCGAATTCTGGAAATACATTGTTGGATTCAAAGATGTTAAAGCTTATGTCAATGGGACTTTCAACATCCGAGGTAAATGCTAGCATGGGTAAGATTGTGGCAGCACCGACCGCAGGTGCGGCAGGCATCATCCCCGCTGTATTAACTTCTGTTCAACTGGATAAGGGGTTTTCAGATTTACAAATTATTAGGGCGTTGATGACGATAGGAGCGATTGGTTCGATAATCATGCGTAATGCCTCCGTTTCGGGTGCCGTTGGAGGTTGTCAAGCAGAGACGGGTTCAGCATCTGCGATGGCTGCAGCAGCATTGGTTGAATTAATGGGAGGAAGCCCGCAGCAAGCACTGGACGCGGCTAGTTTTGCATTGATTCATGTTATGGGGCTTGTTTGTGATCCGATTGCAGGTTTGGTTGAATATCCATGTCTATTTAGAAATTCGTCAGGGTCTGTTAATGCATATATCTCAGCTGAAATGGCCTTGGCTGGCATCACTTCACTGGTACCTTTTGACCAAGTTGTCAAAGCTATGCGTGAAGTAGGAGATGAGATGAGCACAAACCTTAAAGAAACAGCTTTGGGCGGCGTAGCAATGAGTGCAAAAGGACAAGAGATACAAGAAAAGATTTTTGGTTCAAATTGTGGTAAAATTTAAGAAACACAAAAAGGAGATTTTATGAATATTTGGATAAAAAATGCTACAGTCCTTACGATGGATGATAAGCAGATGATATTAGAAAATACAAATCTATATGTTGAAGGGAATAGGATATTACATATAGGAGAAGAACTTAGAGATTTCGTAGCAGAAAAAGTAATTGATGCTAATAAGAAAGTTGTCATGCCTGGCTTGATAAACTGCCATACTCATATAGCCATGAGCGTTTTTAGAAACTATGGAAATGATGTAGGACTTGAGACTTGGCTTCAAGATTATATATGGCCGGCAGAAAGCAATCTAACTCCAGAGGATGTTAGGATAGGTAGTGAAGTTTCTATAGCAGAGATGATTGAATCAGGAACTACTACATTTGTTGATATGTATTATTATATGGATGAAGTAGCAAAAGCTAGCGAAAAGATGGGGATACGCGCGGTGTTAACTCGTGGTATGACAAATCCGACAAAGGAAATATTAGAAGGCGAGAGAGAATTTTACAGAAATTGGCATGGAAAAGCTAATGGCCGTATTGAAATGATGGTAGGTTCTCACTCGGTATATACTAACAATAAGGAATCTTTGATTAAGGAAAGAGACTTGGCAGATGAGTTAAAAGTAGGTATTCATATCCATCTTAATGAATCACAAAGTGAAGTTGAAAATTCGATTAAGGATCATAAACTTGCGCCTCTTGAGTTTGTTGATACACTAGGTATGCTAAATAAGAAAACTATAGCTGCTCATTGTGTATGGTTAAGCGATAGAGAAAAAGAGATAGCTATTGAAAGACAAATAAATATGGTTCATAACCCAGCATCTAATATGAAATTAGCTAGTGGCTTTATGGAAGCACAAAAGATGATTAATGCAGGTGCTAATGTATGTTTAGGAACAGATGGTTCAGCATCAAATAATGTATTAGATATGTTTGAAGAGATGAAATTAGCTTCACTTATTGCTAAGGGAAGATATTTAGATCCACAAAACCTAGATGCAAAAACTGTCCTAAAAATGGCCACTGTAAATGGAGCGAAAGCGATAGGAAAAGAAGGACAATTAGGAAAGCTAAAAGAAGGTTATCTAGCAGATTTAATAATTATTGATTTTGATAACCTAAGACATGTACCAAACAACGACATCATGGCTGCATTGGTTTACTCGACAAATGGATTTGATGTAAATACAACTATTATCGATGGAAATGTTTTATATGAAAACAACGAACATATCGGTGTGGATGTAGAATTATTAAAAGAAGAAGTAAATAATATATTCAATAGATTAGTGAGATAGGACGACTTATCTTAGTGGAGGGAATATGATTGGTGTAGATATCATAAGGATTGATAGAATAGAGAAACTAAAAAAACATAAGACATTTTACGCTAAATTCTTTACACAAAATGAGTATGAGTATATAGAAAAGAAGAATTTTTCAAATAACACCATAGCTGGATTGATAGCAGCAAAAGAAGCTATTTCAAAGGTTTTTAAGACAGGTATTGGTGCTAAGCTTGGTTTATTAGATATAGAGATATTGCATGATAAAAATGTTCCTTATGTAAACATGAATCATGATAGGATAAGAAAATTAGCTACACAAAAGGGAGTTAAAAATCTTGATATTAGCATATCTCATGATGGAGACTACGCCATGGCTACATCCGTTGCTACGGAAGGATTTCATATAGATATCGACGAAGAAATGATATCTTTATTACCGAAAAGAAAAGCAAACTTCAATAAATATGATTACGGCAAGGTGCTAATTATTGGAGGGAAAAAAGGCATGTCTGGGTCTATAAGATTAGCCGCTACTTCTGCTATGAAATCAGGTGCAGGGATGGTATATATCTACACGCCAAAGAATGTGGCAGAAAGCTTATCTCAGACATTGATCGAACCAATAATATATTCTGTAGATGAAGATTCGGATGGTCAAATAGCAGATTTAAATACTACTGAATTTATTGACCTTATTCAAAAAATGGATGCGATAGCCATTGGTCCTGGATTAGGAAAACCAGTCATAGCAGGAGCGATGTTAAAGATAATTCTTGAAAACTTTATAGGTCCAGTAGTCATTGACGCTGATGGGTTAAATGTGATTTCAGGTGAAATGAGTTTATTGAAACTAAAGAAAAATGTTTATATAACACCTCATCATATGGAATTTAGTAGGGTGAGTGGAAAAAGCCTAGATGAGATAAACAGTGATAGAGAGATGGTAGTCACAGAGTTTTTGAAAAAATATGATATAAATGTTCTCTTAAAAGGCAATAATTCACTTGTGATAAATAGGAGAAGAAAATATATAAACCAAACTGGAAATTCCGGAATGGCGAAAGCGGGAAGTGGAGATAGCCTAACAGGTATATTGGTTGCTCTTCTTGCAAGAAAAGATAACTTTGATATGCTTAAATTAGCTACATATATCCATGGACTATGTGGAGATTTAGCAAAGATCAAGCTTGGAGAAGATTCTATGACAGCAAGCGATTTAGTAGAACAAATTCCTGCTGTTATGAAGGAGATCAGAAATAATGAATGAAATTAATAGAGTGATTATTAATTTGGATTCCATAAAACAAAATATATTGAATTTGAGGCAAAAGGCCGAAGGTGCGCAGTTTTACGCGGTAGTAAAGGCAAATGGCTATGGTCTTGGATCTGTAAAAATCAGTAAATATGTCGAAGATATAGTAGATGGATATTGTGTATCTAATCTTGAAGAGGCTTTGGCTCTAAGAAATGCTGGTATAAAAAAAGAAATTTTGATACTAGGATTTATACAAGAAGAAGATATATTAATAGCAGCTAAAAATGACCTAACAATTAGTTTATATGATTCTGACTTTTCAAGTTTTATAGATGATGTATTAGAGGATAATGGCTATACTATTAAAGCGCATGTAAAAATCGATACAGGTCATGGACGAATCGGTTATCAAATTAATGAGGAAAATGTGAATAAGATAGTAGATTTATTTAAGCTTAAAAGCATTAATATAGAAGGAATATTTTCACATCTTTCTACAGCTGATGAACTTGATGTTGAGTATACAAAAAAGCAAAAAGAAAAATTTGACTGGATGGTTCAAAGAGTAGAAAGTCATGGTTTAAACTTTAAGAAAAAGCATTTATCCAATGATGCTGGACTTATTAAACATGGGCTTTACTATGATATCGTTAGATCTGGTATAGGAATGTATGGTTTCTATCCTTCTGATTTATTAAAGGAAGAAAGAGAAGTAGAGCTTATCCCATCATTTACTTGGCTATCAAGAGTTTCTTTTGTTAAAGATATTGAAGCGGGTCAAGCAATTTCATATGGAAGGACATTTATATCTGATAAGCCTATGAAAATAGCTACAGTATCAGTTGGCTATGCTGATGGATATAAGAAATGTTTATCTAATAAAGCCTATGTACTTATAAATGGACAAAAGGCTAATGTCATAGGTAATATCACTATGGATCAGATGATGGTGGATGTGACAGATATAGATAATGTCAATATGAAAGATGATGTTGTGTTAATCGGAAGAAGTGAAGATGAATATATCTCTATAGAGCAATTGGCTACTTGGGCACAAACAATTAGCTATGAGATAATGACTTCCATCTCAGAAAGGGTTCACAGGGAATATATAGCCATTCAAAATTGACTATTTTACCATATTTAAGTTATAATATCACTAGAGCACAGAAGGGAAAATGGTATGAAAGTTAAACGTGGTGATGTTTTTTATGCAGACTTAAGTCCCGTCGTAGGTTCGGAGCAAGGTGGCATTAGGCCAGTCTTAGTTATCCAAAACGATATGGGAAACAAGTATAGCCCAACAATCATCATAGCAGCAATAACATCACAGACTAACAAAACCCGCATACCGACGCATATAAGCGTTGATCCGAAGATTGGACTACCAAAAAACTCGGTGGTATTATTAGAGCAAGTAAGGACAATCGATAAGAAGAGATTGAGGGATAAGGTTGGATCATTTGATGATATTGCTATGAAAAAAGTTGATGATTCGTTGAAAATTTCAGTTGGGCTCAAACGTACATAGGAGAGATATCAATATAGATATTTCTCCATTTTTCTTTTAAAATGATTTTAATGGGTATCAATTACCATATGATTTAAGGAGGACAAAATGACTAAAGTTTACACGTTATTAAAGAATGGTTTTGAAGAAATAGAAGCGCTAACGATAGTTGATTATCTAAGAAGAGCGGACATAGATGTCACAACAGTTTCTGTTGAAGATACATTAGAAGTACAAGGTGGACATAATATTAAAGTATTGGCAGATATGATGCTTGATGATTTAAAAGTTGAAAATATAGATTTAATTTTTGTGCCTGGTGGTATGCCAGCAGCTGAAGACTTAAGTAATGATAGTAGAGTTACAGAGTTGATATCTTCAGTAGATAAAAATGGAAGAGTAGTGGCATCAATATGTGCTGGTCCAATGGTACTTGAAAAAGCAGGAGTACTTAAAGGAAAGAGCGCCACATCTTACCCAGGATTTGATACAAAGCTAGAGTCGCTAGATAACTATTTGGAGGATCTTGTAGTAGTGGATGAAAATATAATCACTTCAAGAGGACCATCAACAGCAGTATACCTAGCTTTAAAGCTAATAGAACTTCTTAAAGGAAGCGAAAAGAAAGACGAAATTAAGAAAAATATTTTACTGGATAAAGTTGAAGCTCAAATAAAGACTAAATAATAGGGGAGATATTATGACTGAAAGAGAAAAAATGCTAAATGGCGAGATTTATAATCCTATGGATGATGAACTTATCAAATTACGAAATGAAGCGAGAGGGTATTGCCAGGCGTTTAATAATACCAAAAATAATGAAACAGATAAGAGAAAATCTATCCTAAAAAATTTGCTAGGTTCAAGAGGTGACCATAGTGTTATACTACCACAAGTTGATTTTGACTATGGCATAAACACTTATGTAGGAGATAATTGCTTCATCAATTACAATACTACATTTTTAGACTGTGCAGAGATTAGATTTGGAAATAATGTATTTGTAGGACCGAATTGTTCATTTTACACGGCAGTTCATCCGATGTTAGCAAGTGAAAGAAAATATATTAAAGATGAAAATGGTAGGATGTATTCACCAGAATACGCTAAACCAATTAAGATAGGAAATGACGTTTGGCTAGGCGGAGACATCACTGTGCTAGCAGGGGTGACCATAGGCGAGGGGACAGTAATAGGTGCTGGATCTGTAGTTGCTAAAGACATTCCGGCAAATGTATTTGCTGCAGGTAATCCATGTGTAGTGATTAGAGAATTAAGTGAAGACGATAAAGTATTATAATAAGGAGAATATATGGAAAAAGAAATTTTATTAAAACGTGAAGATAAGGCAGTTAAAGCTTATCATGAAGGTAAAGAAGTAGGGGAAGTAACATATTCAGTTGGAGGCGACACATTATTAATCATTGACCATACACATGTTGACGAATCAATGAAAGGTCAAAGACTTGGAAATAAGATGGTTTATGAAGTAGTACAAATGGCAAGAGAAAGTGGCAAGAAGATAATACCTTTATGTCCATTTGCAAAGAAAGAATTTGAAAAAAACGAATCCTATAAGGATGTGTTAAAATCATAGCTAAATTGACACATCAGAAATAGCGAATATTGATTTCTGATGTATGCCCTAGTGGAGACACTACATCAGGATTTAGAAAAGCTGGGTTCTGATGTAGGAAAATGGTCAAAAATTGGATTATGCATACATCAGGATTTGTGAAATGTGAAATCTGATGTATTTATTAGAAAAAAACTACATCAAGTTTTTCAAAATCAAAATCCTGAAGTAGTCAAACCATCAAAAACATACATCAGATTTTCGATATTGGATTTCTGATGTAGGAGGTGAAGCGACCCATACATCAAGTTTTTAGAAAGTTGATTTCTGATGTAGGTTTTTCGTTAAGAATAAAATAAAACGGCGAACTCTTTGAGTTTGCCGTTTTTGATATTATAATTCATGTACTCCGTCACCGACTTGGCTGATGATAAATTCAGCATCTAGTCCTGTGTCTTCTTTGTAGCCTTTAGCTACATGTGCTTTGAAATTTTCGATTTCATCATTTTTTACTATCGAGATACCACAACCACCGAATCCAGCACCTGTCATACGTGCTCCTAGACAGTGTTCAAAACTATTCGCATGTTTTGTGATTGAGTCAAGATGTGGTCCAGTTACCTCGAAAAGTTCTCTTAAAGAGTCGTTTGATTGTACTAGAAGAGAGCCTAAAGTCTCAATATCATTTTCTTCTAAAGCTTCTATAGCTTTGTAAACACGAGCATTTTCACGAATAGCATGTTCAGCTCTTTTTCTTACATTTTCATCTTCTATATTTTCAAGTAAATGTAAGTCATCTTCAGTTAAGTCACATAAAGCTGTGATTTCTGGCTTATATGGCTTAAGAAGTTCAAGTGCAAGGTCACATTCGCTTCTTCTTTCGTTATATTTTGAATCTTTAAGTTCACGCCTTTTATTAGTATTAAGAATCACTATTGTAGTATCATCTAGTTGAAATGGAATATGTCTATAATCCAACGTGTTTGTATCAATTAGAGTCGCATGGTCTTTTTTACCAACTGCGATAATGAATTGGTCCATGATCCCTGAATTTAATCCAATAAATTCATTCTCTGTTTTCTTACCAATTAGGGCTAGATTTTCTTTTTGAATCTCGCCATCATTGTAAATTTGATTTACTATCTCACCAATAAGAAGTTCAAGACTTGCGGATGAAGAAAGACCAGCGCCATTTGGGATATCGCCAAAAACTAAGATATCAAGACCGCCAGTATGATAGCCCTCATCTGCGATAAATTTTAGCATACCAGCAGCATAATTCATCCAATCATTTTCTTCTACATATATTAAGTTATCAAGTGATATCTCACCTTGATGATCCATATTTAAGCTTTTTAGTCTTAGTACATTATCATCATTTTTTCTAGCGATGCCATAAGTACCGATTTCTAGAGGGCAAGGAAATACCTTCCCACCATTGTAGTCGATATGTTCTCCGATGATATTAATCCTACTTGGAGAAAAGAATTTTCTAATCTCGTGTTCATTTTCACCGAATGAATCTATAAATTGTTTTACCAAATTATTTATCATATTTTTCTTTATACCTTTCATAAGCTTCACGAAGTTCTATTGTAGTTTGTTCAACCACCTTAGGATTTGTTCTTGCCCACATAGCAGTCTCAGAAGAAGCATTCCACTTAATAGTTTGAGCAGCTCTAAGAGGAGGGAAAAACTTAACGTTAAAATGATAGTATTTATTGATTTCCTCTTCGTCTTCTAAGTTTACTGGAGCTTGATAGATACCCATCATATAAGGGAAAGGTCTATCAAAAAGTTCATCAAAAGTACCTAATAATGATTTAAGTATCTTTGCAAAGTTCAATGCTAGTGTATCATCAAAGTCTTCGAATGTATTTATACCATCACGTTTAGACACTATATAGCATCCATATGGATAATCTGTGTAAAATGGAAGAAATACCACGAAATCATCATTTTCCATCACTATCCTACTTCCATCTCTTAACTCTTCATTTCTGATTGATTCAATAAGTGATTTACCAGTTTTTTCATAATATTCTTTTGATTTTTCTAATTCTAATTTTAGTCTTAGAGGTATAAAACCATA
>JAAYEL010000067.1 GCA_012728755.1 Tissierellia bacterium
GGGTATAGCTGATGGTATACCTAATGTACAAAAAAAGGCATTGTCTGCAGTTAATACACTATTACTTGAACTAAAAACAGGCAAGATAGACGCCATTATTATGGAAAAACCAGTGGCAAAATCATATGTTCAATCAAACGATGATTTAATGTTGGTAGAAGACATTGAATTTTTCGATGAAAGTGGTGGTTCGGCGATAGCGATGCAAGAAGGAGCGGACGAATTAACGGAACAAGTGAATATTGTTCTTAAGGATATAAAAGAAAAAGGTTTAATGGATCAATGGGTAATTGAAGCAAACGATATAGTAAATAATGCTGAAACAAAATCCTATAATCATTTATTTTTACAAGGCCTAAAAAACACTCTACTACTATCTGGGCTAGCTCTTTTGATTGGATTATTTCTAGGGCTTTTACTAACTACTATGAGACGTTCAGAGATAACAATTATCAGCTTTATAGCAAAAGCTATTGTTGAGTTATTAAGGGGAACTCCACTTATGCTTCAAATTCTAATTGTTTACTATGGATTAGATATACTTGGTTTAAATCTTAGTGCATTTATGGCTTCTTTAATAGCTGTATCGCTTAATTCATCAGCATATGTGTCTGAGATAGTTAGATCTGGTATTGAGTCAATCGATAAAGGGCAGATGGAAGCTGGAAGGTCTCTTGGTCTTTCAAAGAAACAAACTATGTCAAAAATTATCATGCCACAAGCAATTAGAAACATACTTCCTGCATTGGGAAATGAATTTATTACTTTGATTAAAGAAACATCAATAGCTTCAACTATCGGTGTAGCGGAGTTAATGTATCAGACTTCAAAAATCCAAAGTCTGACATTTGAAGCGATGAAACCACTTCTATTAGTATCACTAATATATTTTGCACTAACATTTGGTCTATCTTTAATTATGAAAAAAGTCGAAAGGAATCTAAAATATGATTATTAATATTAAAAACTTAAAGAAATCTTTTAATGATAAAGAAGTCCTTAAAGGTATAAATCTAGACATTAAAAAAGGCGAAGTAGTATCTATTATCGGACCTTCTGGTTCTGGCAAATCCACGATACTTAGATGTATTAACTTTATGGAAGTTCCTAATTCAGGTGAGATATTTTTTGATGGCAATCTCATCGAGAACAAAGAGGATCAATTAAATAAGATTAGACAAAATATGGGGATGGTTTTTCAATCTTTTAATTTATTTCCTCATAAAACAGTTCTAGAAAATATAATGATGGCACCTGTGATGACAGGCAAATTTAGTAAAGAAGAAGCTGAGAAAAAGGCTATTCAATTGCTTAAGATTCTAAATTTAGAAGATAAAAAAGATGTGTATCCAAATACGCTATCAGGCGGACAAAAACAAAGGATAGCCATGGCTAGAGCTTTGGCTATGGAGCCAGAAATCATGCTTTTTGATGAGGTAACAAGCGCACTTGACCCAGAGATGGTAAAAGAAGTGCTTGATGTTATGGCTGATTTGGCGGCATCTGGTATGACGATGATAATCGTCACTCATGAGATGAAATTTGCTAAAAACATCTCTGATAGAATCGTATTTATAGCGGATGGACAAATAGTGGAACAAGGAACTCCAGGGGAAGTATTCGACAATCCAAAGGAAGATAGGACGAAAGAATTCTTATCAAAAGTATTAGATTAATTTATAGGTAAAATGCATGTTGTGGCATTTTACCTTTTTTATTTTCATGAAGCTTGATTCATTTTACATGGATTTTACAAATAAGCAATTTGTATTTAACAAAAAAGTTGTATCCTATAGTTGCATAAAAAAGTTAATTAAAAGGAGTATTATATGAAAAACATGAAGAAAGTATTGGCTTTACTATTAGTTTTAGTAATGGTTTTAGCTGCTTGTGGAAACACAAATGAGGAAACACCAGCAACAACTGATGGTGGAAAGACGGAAACAACAGATGGTACAAACACAGAAACGCCTGCAACAGCAGCATCAGGATCTATTAACGTAGTATCTAGAGAAGATGGTTCAGGTACTAGAGGTGCTTTCGTAGAAATCGTAGGAGTAGTTGATGAAAACGGTGATGATCAAACTTCTGCTGAAGCAAGTATCCAAAGTGGTACTGGAAAAGTTATCGCTGCAGTATCACAAGATGATAGAGCTATTGGATATATCTCATTAGGTTCATTAGACTCAACTGTTAAAGCGGTGAAGGTTGACGGCGTAGAAGCTACAGAAGAAAATGTTCTTTCTGGCGAATATAAGATTCAAAGACCTTTATTATTCGTTTATAAATCAGAAGCTGAGTTATCAGATGTAGCAAAAGACTTCCTAAACTATGCTAAATCAAAAGAAGGACAAGACTTAGCGGTATCTAAAGGATTCGTAAGATCATTTACAGATGCACAGGCATTTACTAAAACAGAAGGATTATCTGGTTCAGTTTCATTAACAGGATCTACTTCAGTAGGACCTTTAGCATCAGTATTAGCTGAAGAATATATGAAGTTAAATCCAGATGTTAAGATAGAAATTCAAGAAACTGGTTCAGGTGCTGGTATCAAAGAAGCTATGAGTGGCGCAAATGATATAGGCATGAGCTCAAGAGATTTAAAGGCTGAAGAAACACTTGAACAAACTGTAGTAGCAAAAGATGGTATCGCAGTAATCGTAGCACCAACAAATGCGACAACAGATATGTCATTAGCTAATATTAAAGAAATCTATCTTGGAAATATCACTACTTGGGAAGAAGTTAAATAGTTAGATTAGTAAACTTACTGGTTATAGATTAGTTACGAATTAGGAGGGATTATGAATAAAACAGCAAGTGGTAGTAAGAGCTTTTTAGAGGATTTCTCTAAAGTAGTTTTTATCATTGCAACTGCTGTCTCAATAATTGCTTTAGGCTTTATCTTGTACTTTATATTTTCTACAGCTATTCCGACAATTGCGGAAATAGGATTTAAGGAATTTTTATTTGGTACGACATGGAAACCTACAGCATCTAATCCTAAATTTGGAATATTACCATTCATCGTCGGGAGTATCTATGCTACTCTCGGCGCTGTTATTTTGGGCGTTCCGATTGGGGTTTTGGCAGCAATATACATGGCGTTTTACGCACCTAAAAAGATATATAAGTATTTAAAGGCGGGGATTAACCTTTTAGCAGGCATACCATCAGTTGTGTATGGGCTTTTTGCGTTTAGTACGATTGTATTAGTTATAAGAAATTTGACAGGCGGTCAAGGGACTTCATTATTGGCGGCTATCTTAGTTTTGGTAATTATGATTTTGCCAACGATTATATCATTATCGGAAGCAGCTTTAAGGTCAGTTCCAAAACAATATTATGAAGCTTCTATTGGTATGGGAGCTAGCAAAGAGCGTTCAATCATAAAGGTTGTTCTTCCTGCAGCTAAGTCAGGAGTATTATCTTCTATTATCTTAGGTACAGGTAGAGCCATCGGAGAAACGATGGCTGTGGTTATGGTAGCGGGTAATCAACCGGTGATGCCTAAATCTCTTTTCAAAGGGATGAGAACCATGACAGCAAATATAGTAAACGAGATGTCATATGCGGGGGAATTTCACCTAAATGCTTTAATAGCCACTGGTGCCGTTTTATTCTTTTTCATACTTGTCATTAACATTTTATTTAATATCGTAAAGGAAAGGAGTTCTTAATTATGAATAGACAGCAAAAGATATTTTCAGTTGCCATTAAGACTCTAATATATGCCTGTGCGATATTAGTATTTTCAATACTTTTAGCAATTATTGGTTATGTAATTATGAGAGGTCTGCCACATTTAAGCGCTGACCTGTTTGATTGGACTTATACGACATCCAATCACTCCATGCTTCCATCAATTATCAATACTCTTCAGATGATATTGATCACATTGCTAATATCTGTGCCAATTGGGGTTTTTGCAGCAATTTATATGGTTGAATACGCACAAGCTGGTAACAAATTCATAAAAGTAGTAAGATTAGCAACAGAGACATTGCAAGGAATTCCTTCAATAGTTTATGGGTTATTTGGGTATATTTTCTTCAACTTAACTTTAGGACTTGGATATTCGCTTATATCAGGAGCGCTTACTATGGCGATCATGGTGCTTCCACTTATCATTAGGGCTACAGAAGAGGCTTTGATAGCTGTAGATAATAGTTATAGGGAAGCAAGTTATGGACTTGGAGCAAGAAAATTAAGGACTGTTTTTAATGTAGTATTACCATCAGCTATGAATGGTATATTTTCTGGAGTTATCCTAGCAATAGGAAGAGTTTTTGGTGAAACCGCAGCACTTTTATTTACATCAGGTTCGGTTTCAGCGTTAACAGGACCAACGGGTTCAGGATCAACATTGGCAGTTCATATGTATAAATTATTTGGTGAAGGAAGACAGATTAATGAATCCTTTGCTACTGCACTAGTATTATTGGTATTTGTAGTTATCATAAACACAGTATCGACAATATTGGGAAATAAACTTGGAGGAAAGCAATAATATGAGTAAAAATATAATTGAGATTAAAGACTTCGATGTATTTTACGGGGATTTTCAGGCGATAAAAAACTGTAATATGGAAATTGAAGAAAATAAAGTAACTGCATTTATCGGTCCTTCAGGATGTGGTAAGTCGACATTACTTAAAAGTATAAATAGGATGAATGACCTGGTAGAGGTATTTCACAAAAAGGGAAGCATCAAGCTAGAAGGCATTGATGTTTATGAAGATTATGATGAGTATTTATTGAGAAAAGATATAGGAATGGTGTTTCAAAGACCTAATCCTTTTCCTAAATCTATCTATGATAATGTAGCTTATGGTCCAAGGACTCATGGGATTAAAGATAAAAAAGAGTTAGATGAGATTGTTGAAAAGTCTCTTAAGCAAGCGGCTATCTGGGATGAGGTAAAGGATAAACTTCATCAATCAGCATTGGCACTTTCTGGTGGACAACAACAAAGAGTTTGTATAGCTAGGGCTATTGCTGTACAGCCAAAAGTAATTCTTTTGGATGAACCAACATCAGCACTTGACCCAATATCAACTTCTAAGATAGAAGATTTGATATTTGAGCTTAAAAAAGATTATACTATAGTTATAGTAACTCATAATATGCAACAAGCAGCAAGAGTTTCTGATTATACTGGATTTTTCTATTTAGGGGAATTAGTAGAGTTTGGAGAGACATTACAAGTATTCTCTCAACCAAAAGATGAGAGAACAGAGAGATATATCACAGGAAGATTTGGTTGATTTTGGAGGGGATATGAGAAAACATTTTGATGAAAGTCTTAATATGTTAAACGATAATATAATTCAAATGGCTGAATTAGTATCAGTAGCGATTCGTGATTCAGTGGTTGCTTTAAGGGATAAAAACGTTGAGTTGGCCCATAAAGTTGTTGTTGGAGATGCAGAAATTAATGCAAAGGAAAAAGAAATTGAGTCTATGGCATTAGCAATTCTTCTAAAAGAACAACCAATGGCTTCTGATTTAAGGTTTGTGACATCAGCACTAAAGCTAATAACTGACCTTGAAAGAATTGGTGATCAAGCATCAGATATCGCTTATCTTAACATAAAGCTAACTAAGAGAAATTATAAACTAGAGCAATTGGGTTCAGTAACTGAGATGACTAAGATTACTGTGACAATGGTTAACGATGCTATTAAAGCCTATGTTACAGGGGATGCAGACTTGGCTGTTGATGTAGTAGAAAGAGATAAAGAAGTAAATGAACTATTTGCAAAAGTAAGAAGAGAAGTCGTAGAAGACTTTAAAGATGAGACATTTAAGACAAAAAATACATTAGATATATTCATGATCGCTAAATATCTTGAAAGAATTGGCGACCATGCAGAAAATATTGGAAGAAGAGTTTATTTTTCACTTAAAGGACAACATTTAGAGAAAGAATAGAGGTAGGTATATGCATCGCATCATAGTAGTTGAGGACGATATCAATATAAGAGAACTTATAGTATATGCATTGAATAATAATGGCTTTAAGGCAATGGGAGTACCTGGTGCTAATGAGCTATATCAAGAGATGAGCGTTGTTAAACCATCCATGCTTATACTGGACATCATGCTTGATGGAGAAAGCGGATATGATATCTTGGAAAATGTTAGAAAAGATACCAGTCTAGCCGAAATCCCTATAATTATGTTAACTGCAAAAAGCAGCGAATTTGATAAAGTCAAAGGCCTAGATATGGGTGCAGATGATTATATAACTAAACCCTTTGGAGTTATGGAGTTAATATCCAGAGTAAAAGCGCTTATAAGAAGAGTGCCTTCACCAGATGATACTCCTTCTCAAATAGAGTATAAAGATATTTATATGGATCTGAAAAAACGAGAGATATATGTATCGGACGAGTTAGTCGAGCTAACATATAAAGAATATGAACTAATATACTTTTTCATAGTAAACAGTGACATAGTATTGAGTAGAGACAAAATCATGACTGAAGTTTGGGGCTATGACTATGTGGGAGAAAGTAGAACAGTAGATGTTCATATAAGAACTTTGAGACAAAAATTAGGAGAAGCGGGTAAATATATCAAAACGGTACGAAATATTGGATATAAGCTGGGGGAATAGATGAAAAATCGCGTCTTTAGGACTTTAGTCATTACGATGCTACTAATCTTTTTTACAACACTAATTCTATCTATCAATTTTTTTGAGATAGATATTAGAAAAGAATATATACAAATTATAGCGCTATGTGGCTTTTTCATAGCGCTTATTCCATTGCTATCAAACTACCTAGCACATCTTCTAATTGAGACTTCACTAAAGCCAGTTTCATCATTTTTATCATATATAACAGAGATATTGATGAAAGACAATTATGATGAAGATAATATAAATCTAGAATTAGAACAAGAAGTTTTAGACTATCTAGTTCGCTATGGACATAATTCAAAAGATGTTAAAGAAGCTTTAGATAGAGTTAAACATGCTCAAGCATTAAGAAAAGAGTTCAGTGCAAATGTAACTCATGAACTAAAAAGTCCACTAACATCTATAAATGGCTATGCAGAAATGATAGAAAATGGGATGACCTCCTATGAACAATCAAAAGAATTTGCTAAGATTATTCACGAACAGGGTAATAGATTATTATCAATGATAGATGAGACAATAAAATTATCTAAATTTGATAATAACTACGTAAAGACAGAAAGATTTTCTCTATTTAACCTAAATGATATGATAGAGCAAAATATAGAGTCTTTACAAAAATTTGCTCAAGGTAAAAATGTAAAGATAGAATATATGCCAAATGATACGCATTTCTATGGTAATGATAAGTTGATGGATGATTTGATACGAAACATGATATCTAATGGAATTAAGTACTCCAAGGAAGAAGGAGGAGTATTAAAGATAGTTCTAGAAGAGAGTCTAGATCAAATTGTATTAAGATTTATAGACCAAGGCATAGGGATAGCCGAGGAAAATCAGGAGAGAATATTTGAAAGATTTTATGTAGTAAACAAATCTAGAGACCGAAAGACAGGTACAGGTTTGGGACTATCTTTGGTAAAGAATATCGCTATCATGCATAAAGGTAAGGTGCAAGTCAAAAGTAAATTAAATGAAGGTTCTGAATTTATTATCACTTTCCCTAAGCTAATGGAAAACGATTACCGCTAATTGTCCTAATTGTTAAAATTTCGTATAAATTAGGGTAAAATTACCGTGATAACATTGACACAAATGCAACTTCACCATATAATTAACGTAACTAATACGATATAAGGGGGTCAAAAATGAGAAAAACAAGAATATCGTCAGCGGTTGTAAGAAGATTACCAAAATATTATAGACATTTGTGTGATCTAGAAAGAATGGGAGAAGAAAAAATTTCTTCACAACAGCTAAGTGAGAAAACAGGATTTACAGCATCTCAAATCAGACAAGATTTGAACCACTTTGGTGGATTTGGTCAACAAGGTTATGGTTATAGAGTAGGTGATTTGAAAAAAGCTATTACAGAAATCATTGGACTAGATAAATCATATAAAGCAGTTATCGTAGGATATGGTAACATTGGACAAGCTATACATAAGTATAAAAGATTTGACGTTAAAGAACTTGACGTAGTAGGTATCTTTGATACAAAAGCTGGTAAAAAACATGGACAAGAAGTTAAATCAGTAAAAGAACTTGCAAGCTTCTTAAAAGAAAACCCAGTAGATGTAGCTATATTAGCAATTCCAGTAGAGCATGCACAAGAAGTAGCTGATATGCTTGAAGAAGGCATGGTAAGAGCTATCTGGAACTTCGCTCCAACTGATATCAAAGTAGGATTTAGAATTCCAATAGAAAGCGTACACTTAAGTGAATCATTATATTCATTAATCTTCTATTCTTGGAATATTGATGACTATAAAGAAAAATAAAAATAAAGACAAAACTGCTAACCTAGGTTAGCGGTTTTTTTTGCTTTAAAATGAAAGCGACCAATGGTCGCTACCTTTTTTAGAAGTGGCCAATACCATGGTTAAGGGTGAAATATGGCTTAGCCATGGTACAAAATTTCTAGAAGATACCATGGCTGGACCCTAAAAGTGGACACAACCCCGGTATTTTAGCATGGTAACATACCATGGCTGAGCGTAAAATCGGATTCCAACCATGGTATTGCCAATAGAATGACATATTTCGCTCGCGAAATCTTCCTACTTTGGTTCTCGTTTAAAGTCACTTGATTAAAACAAAGTGCAAAATTGAGGTAATATACATTTTACCTTTATAACTATTGACATGATTATTAAA
>JAAYEL010000068.1 GCA_012728755.1 Tissierellia bacterium
AGGCCATATACTGCACTTGATTTAGTATCAAGAAAAAGAAGAATGCAAGGACAAGAGGTTTTATTCCCTATGGGGTTTGATGCATTTGGTTTGCCGACTGAAAACTATGCTATCAAAAATAAAGTTCATCCAAGATTGGTTACTGAACAAAATATTGAGAATTTTACAAGACAACTTAAGTCTATTGGATTTTCATTTGATTGGGATAGGATGGTTGATACTACAGATCCTGAATATTTTAAATGGACTCAATGGATTTTCATCCAAATGTTTAAACATGGCTTAGCGTATAAAAAGGAATTTCCTATCAACTGGTGCCCTTCATGTAAGATTGGATTAGCCAATGAAGAAGTAGTTAATGGTACTTGTGAGAGATGTGGTGGCGAAGTTGAACATAAGGTAAAAAATCAATGGATGCTAAAGATAACTGAGTATGCAGATAGATTAATTGATGATTTAGATGATGTTGATTATTTTGAAAGCATAAAGGCTCAACAAAAAAACTGGATTGGAAGATCTTATGGTATGGAGATTGATTTTTCAATTGAAGATAGTGACCAAAAACTAAGAGTATATACGACAAGACCAGATACTATCTATGGTGCTACTTACATGGTAATAGCTCCTGAACATCCTATAGTAGAGACTCTAAAGGATAGAATCGAAAACTACGAACAAATCCAAGAATATAAAGATAGTGCAAAGAAAAAATCCGAATTTGAAAGATCTCAAATGAATAAGGATAAGACTGGTGTAGAACTTGAAGGAGTTAAGGCAATCAACCCTATTAGTAAAGAGGAGATGCCGATTTGGATATCTGATTACGTTATGATTACTTACGGTACAGGAGCCATTATGGCGGTACCTGCTCACGACACTAGAGATTATGAATTTGCTACAAAATTTGATTTACGTATCCTTGAAGTAGTAAAGGGTGGAGACGTGACAAAAGAAGCATTTACAGATACTGAACAAGGAAAGATGATTAACTCACCTTTGATTGATGGTTTGGATGTAAGTGAAGCTAAAGAAGAAATGATGGATTATATTGAAAGCCAAGGTCTTGGAGTTAGAAAAACTAACTTTAAGCTTAGAGACTGGGTATTTTCAAGACAAAGATACTGGGGAGAACCAATTCCTATGATTCATTGTGATGAATGTGGATGGCAACCAGTTGATGAATCAGAGCTTCCAATACTTTTACCAGATGTAGAAAATTATGAACCAGGCGATGATGGTCAATCTCCTCTAGCAAATATTGAATCATATGTAAACACTACTTGTCCAAAATGCGGAGGACATGCACATAGAGAGACTGATACTATGCCACAATGGGCTGGTTCATCATGGTATTATTTAAGATATATGGATCCTAATAATTCACAAGCTCTTGTAGGTAAAGAAGCAGTTGATTATTGGGGACCAGTAGATTGGTACAATGGAGGAAACGAACATACTACTCTTCATTTATTGTATTCAAGATTTTGGCATAAATTCCTTTATGATATAGGTGTAGTACCTACAAAAGAACCATACATGAAAAGAACATCTCATGGTATGATCCTTGGTGAAAATGGAGAGAAGATGTCTAAATCTAGAGGCAATGTAGTAAACCCTGATGATATCATCCGTGATTATGGAGCAGACACTCTAAGAACTTATGAAATGTTTATCTCTGATTTTGAAAAATCAGTACCTTGGTCAGACACAGCTGTAGTAGGTATAAGAAAATACTTGGAAAGAGTATGGAATCTTCAAGAAATTCTTGTAGAAGGTACTCAATATACATCAGAAATGGAAATACTAATTAACCAAACGATTAAGAAAGTTTCTGAAGATTATGAAGCGCTTAAATACAACACTGCAATAGCTCAATTGATGACATTATTGAATGCTTTTAAAGAAAAAGGTTCAATCAATAAAAAAGAATTAGAAACATATCTGATTTTATTAAATCCAGCTGCACCTCATATTACTGAAGAAATGTGGAAATTGCTTGGACATGATGAGCAGATGGCAAATCAAACTATCTGGCCATTATATGATCCAAATAAATTAGTAGCTGATACAATAGAAATGCCAGTACAAATTAATGGTAAGGTAAAGACTACAGTTAGTGTACCGCTTGAGATTGAAAAAGATGAACTATTTGAATTAGTAAAATCTAATCCAGTAGTGATAAAAAATCTTGAAGGTAAGACAATAAGAAAAGAAATATTTGTACCAAGAAAGATAATCAATATCGTTGCTAACTAAATATTTGCATTAAAAAAACGGCTTTTTTAGAAAGCCGTTTTATATTTTTATGAGACATAGTGGAAGCCTTTACCGATAATCTGGCTTGTATTAAGAATTGTGATAAAGCAATGAGGGTCTGTTTTCTTTGCGAAATCTCTAAGAAGTACTCCTTCATAACTATTAACAACTACATTAATTATAGTCTTATCTTGTCCAAGATAAATCCCTTTACCTTGCATTTTTGTACCACCACGATGAAGATTTTTAGTGATAAATTGAAGTATCTCTTCTGGTTTATCTGTCACTATTGTAAAATGTTTAACCTTGTTTATACTTTCGATTGTCCTATCAACCAATATTGATTTAGTTATCAAACCAAGTGTCGCAAGTAGACCGGTTTCTACACCAAATACGCTAAAACTTAGTAAAGTGATGGATATATCACTTATAAGTAGAGCTCTTCCGATATTCAATGAAGAATATTTTTTCAATATCATAGCGACGATATCTGTACCTCCAGATGAAGCACGGATGTTGAATAGTAAACCACCACCTATACCAGGAAGTATTACCGCATAAACCAATTCTAAAAGTGGTTGATTCGTTAGCGGTTTAGTCAGAGGTATAAAGTATGAAAAAACTTCAATTAGTAATGAAAGCAATACAGTGGCATAGGCTGTTTTTATTCCGAAATCTTTACCAAAAAAGAAAACACCTACAAGCAATAAAGCAAAATTCATAATAAGGTTTAGATTAGAAGCGCTTAAACTTGGGATCCAAGCATTAAGAACTACTGAGATACCACTAACGCCACCAATGGCAAAATTATTTGGAAACTTAAAAAAGTAAACTCCTACTGCAATTAATATCACCCCTAGATGAAGAATTAAATACTCTTCGACTTTAGTCATAGGTTTGTGTTCTTCGCCAATCTTATGGCCAAGGAAAGTCTTTTTCATTTTGGGATAACCCCTCCTTAAAGTAATATACATCATGATATCACCGTATCATAATAAATACAACAAATTTAAAATTTAAGATATTCCTTCAAATCTGTTATGATATATGTATAAATGGGAGTGTAAAATGAAATTAACAACAAGAAGTAGATATGGTCTAAGAGCCGTATATTATTTAAAACAACATTATAAAGATGGGCCGGTTGCTCTTCCAAAGATGGTAGAGGACTTAAGCCTAAGTCAAACATACTTAGAGCAGCTTTTTATAAGATTAAAAAAAGCCGGTATAGTCGCCAGCAAAAGAGGTGCTTATGGTGGATATTATCTGACTAAAGCGCCATCAGAATTTTCTGTAGGGGAAATTATAAAAGCATTAGAAGGAAGTATAAACTATTCTGACGATTGTTCATCGAATGAAAAATGCTATATGATTGATTGTGTCACAAGAAATATATTTGTTAAGATAGATGAAGCTGTAAATGATGTTATCAATACAATTACACTTGATGACATTTAATAACAGTTAAACCTATATGTAAATATGATAAATACGCGATTTGTATGGTTTATCTTGATATGATTATGTGTTATAATAAAGAATAATGTTTAAGGAGTTATAGATGAGAAAATTGAGTTTTAACGAAATTAGAAAAGAATTTTTAGATTTTTTTGAATCAAAAAATCACACTAGATTAAAAAGCTATTCTCTTATTCCTGAAAAGGATAAGAGCTTATTACTTATAAATGCTGGTATGGCGCCATTAAAAGAGTATTTTACAGGTGCAAAAATCATGCCAAAAAATAGAGCTACATCAAGTCAAAAGTGCTTGAGAACAGCGGATATAGATAATGTTGGCAAGACTCATCGTCATGCTACTTTTTTTGAAATGCTAGGCAATTTTTCCTTTGGTGATTATTTCAAAAAAGAAGCTATCGAATGGGCTTGGGAATTTCTTACTGAAAATCTAGAGCTTGAACCAGAAAAACTTTATGTTACGGTATACTTAGACGATGATGAAGCATATGACATATGGCATCATGATATTGGCTTACCTGCTGACAGAATAAAAAGACTAGGTAAAGAAGATAACTTTTGGGAATTAGAAGAAGGTCCATGTGGTCCTTGTTCAGAAATTCATTATGATAGAGGAAGTGAATACGATAATACAGATGACGATAGATATATGGAAATCTGGAATCTTGTATTTACACAATTTGATAAGGATAAAGACGGCAACTATAATCCACTTCCAAATCCAAATATAGATACAGGTATGGGTTTAGAAAGATTAGCTCTAGTACTAGAAAATGCTTCTAACATTTTTGAACTTGATTCTTTTTCACCACTTCTAAAAGCGATTGAAGAGGTATCAGGGAAAAAATATGGAGAAACTGAAAAAGTCGATGAATCATTTAGAGTTATCATGGACCATTCAAAAGCTATGACACATCTTGTATATGATGGAGTAATACCATCAAACGAAGGTAGAGGTTATGTACTTAGAAGATTGATTAGAAGAGCATATAGACATGGAAAGTTATTGGGCATCGAAGGATTATTTTTAGCTAATATGATCAAGGTAATCACAGAGATATATAATAGCGAGTATCCAGAATTAAAAGAAGATATTGCTAGAATCATAAGAATTGTTGAACAGGAAGAAAGAAAATTCCAAGAAACAATAGATCAAGGTTTAAATATATTGAATGGTCATATTGAAGTTCTTAAATCTGAAGGTAAGAGCGAGCTATCAGGAGAAGATGCATTCAAATTATATGACACTTATGGATTCCCATTAGATTTAACTATGGAAATTGCTAGAGACAATGGCATTACCGTTGATGAAGAAAACTTTTTAGCACAAATGCAAATTCAAAAGGAAACATCAAGAAAGTCTAGAAGTTTTGATGGCGGTTGGGAAGAAGATGAGCTAGATATTACTGGTTATGAAAAATCAGAATATGTAGGTTATGATGAATATAGTGTATTGACAACTGTGGATGGACTTTTATTTGAAGGTGAGAAAGTAAGTAGCCTTGAAGAAGGACAAAAAGGAATAGTAATCTTGAGAAAAACACCATTTTACGCTCAAGGTGGTGGTCAGGTTGGAGATACAGGTGTTATCGAAGCAGGTGACAATGTCATCAGAGTATTAGATACTCAAAAGACTGCTACTGAAGTTTACTATAATTTTGTAGAAGTAGTTAAAGGTCATATCACTACTGATGACTCTGTTAAGGCAACTATAGATCTTAAGAGAAGAAAAGCAATTACTAAAAACCACTCTGCAACTCATTTGCTTCATAAAGCGTTAAAGATGGTATTAGGCGGTCATATTAAACAAGCAGGTTCTTTAGTAGATGAGCATAAGACTAGATTTGACTTCACACATTTTGAAGCTATTAGTCAGGAAGACTTAAAAGAGATTGAAAGAATTGCTAATGAAGAAGTATTTATGGCTGAAGATGTTAAGGTTGATCTGACAACTTTAGAAGGTTCTCAAGAAATGGGAGCAGTTGGATTATTTGAAGATAAGTATAAGGATATCGTAAGAGTAGTCAGCATGGGAGATTTCTCAGTTGAACTATGTGGTGGATGTCATGTATCTAATACTTCAGATATTCAGATGATTAAGATAACTTCAGAGACAGGAATAGCTGCTGGAGTTAGAAGAATTGAAGCTATTACTGGAAATAATGTTTACGATTATATGAATAAATTAGAAGAAAATGAAAGACATTATGAAGGTTTGTTAAAAGCTAAAAAAGGAAATATAGGTTTAAGAATCAATGAACTTATAGAAAACAATCAAAGAATAGAAAAGGAACTTAAAGAATTACATTCCTTAAAGGATAGACAGCTTGCTCAAGATATAGAAGCAGAGATAGTTGAAAAAGATGGGTATAAATTATTAATGCATAAATTTGAAAATATGCAAATGGATGAATTAAGAAGTATATCTGACAACCTTAAGGATAAGTATTCTGATATAGTGATAGTATTTGCATCTGTGAGTGAAGGAAAGATTTTATTCCTAGCTTCAGTAGCAAAAGACTTAACTAAAAAAGGATTTAATGCTGGGCAAATAGTAAAATTTGTAGCTCAAAAGACAGGTGGAAACGGTGGTGGACGTCCTGACTTTGCTTCAGCTGGTGGTAAGGATGTTGAAAAAGTTGATGAAGCTTTAACTGAAGTCGTTGACTTTTTAGAACAAAAGTAATATAGGAGGATAATGATGTTTAAAGACAAAAAAGAAACTATGCTATTTAAGATGCCGAAAGAAGGGCAAGAACAAGTAGTAGACGTAATGAAAAAGGTATATGCTGCTCTAAAAGAGAAAGATTATGAACCAAAAAATCAAATCATTGGTTATATTTTGTCTGGAGATCCATCATATATCACAAGTCACTCAGACGCTAGAAAGATAATTAGACAAATTGACAGAAATGACCTTATGGAAGAATTATTAACATATTACTTAGTTAATAATAATATTGGTCAAGAATAAAAACAAATAATTAATGCAGAGCTTACGAGCAGGCTCTGCATTCTTTAAGTATTGATAGGAGAGCTATATGGAAAGATACATGGGCTTAGATGTAGGGAACAAAACTATAGGTATAGCTTTAAGTGACCCATTGTTTATGATTGCTAGCGCTCATAAGACAATAAAAAGAACTAATGTTGAACAAGATATTGATGATTTAGAAAATACCATAAAAGAGTATGGTGTTACTAAGATTATAGTTGGTATGCCATACAATATGAATAAAACGGTTGGTCCTCAAGCACAAAGGGTAATGAGTTTTATAGATCTTTTAAAGAAACGTGTGGATAACGAAATAATATATATCGACGAGAGAATGACAACTATATCTGCTAATAGAGTCTTAATAGAAAGCAATGTTAGAAGAGAAAAAAGAAAGGAACATATAGATAAGATAGCAGCCACATATATATTGCAAAGCTATCTTGATGCAAGGTGATTATGGAAAAAATTATTTTAAATGACGGTACAAAAGATATAGAGTTTGATTTATTGGATACTTTTGGAGTTGAAGATAAAGAGTATGCAGCATTGTTAAGTGAAGATGAAGAAATTTATATAATGGAATTTGAAGTAGACGGTGAAGATGCTGTATTTAAAACTATTGAAAATAAAAAAGAATTTGATGAAATATTAGCCTTGTATATTGAACTCCTAGACGAATTAGGGGAAGAACAATAGAAAGAAAGGTAAATATGAATAAAGAAACAAAAACAATAACAAAAGAAAGACCAAAGACAATAAAAAAGAAAACAACTAGACAACCAAGTAAGGTTATTGCTAAGCATAATCCTAAAAAATTAAACAGGATTATCGAAACAACAGCAAAAAGAAGAACACATAAAAACGAGACAATTAAGATTATTCCACTTGGAGGATTAGGCGAGATTGGAAAGAACATGACAGCCGTAGAAGTGGGACATGATATATATATTATCGATGCAGGATTAACTTTTCCAGATGAGACTATGCTAGGAATTGATATAGTTATTCCAGATATGACTTATCTAGAACAAAATAAGGATAGGGTTAAGGCGTTATTGGTAACTCATGGACATGAGGATCATATAGGAGCCGTTCCTTACCTATTAAAGAAAATAAACACAAGAGTTTATTCTACAAGACTTACACTTGGACTTATAGAAGTTAAACTAAAGGAACATAATTTAGATACATCAGTGTTAAAAACAGTACATCCAGGCCAAACAATTAAGCTTGGTAATATTGAAGTAGAGTTTTTAAGCGTAAACCACTCAATTCCTGATGCTACTGCTATAGTACTACACACATCACAAGGAGCGATAATTTTTACAGGAGATTTTAAGGTTGATTATACTCCAATCGATGGCGTTTATATGGATTTACAGCGTTTAGGAGAACTTGGTAGAAAAGGTGTATTACTTTTACTTTCAGACAGTACTAATGTTGAAAGACCGGGATATACTATGAGTGAATTAAGCGTTAGAGAAACCCTTAAACAAGTATTTTTAAGTGCAAAAGAGCGTATAGTAGTAGCTACTTTCGCATCAAACCTTCATAGAGTACAGCAAGTAATTGATGCTACTGAATACTACGATAGGAAACTAGTGATAAGTGGTAGATCAATGGAAAAAAATGTAAAGATAGCCATTGATTTAGGATATCTAAAGATTAAAAAAGATACCTTAGTTCATATTAATTCTATAGATAAATATGAACCAAGTGAGATAGTATTATTAACTACTGGTAGTCAGGGAGAGCCAATGAGCGCACTTACTAGACTATCAAAATCAGAGCATAGAAAAGTAAAGTTAATGCCTAATGATACAGTTATCATATCAGCGACTCCTATCCCAGGAAACGAAGGAGCTACAGGAGATGTTATCAATAACTTGACTGAATTGGGTTGTGATGTTATATACTCTAAATTAGCTGATGTTCACGTATCAGGACATGCTTCGAGAGAAGAACTTAAATTAATGCTTTCATTAACTAGACCAAAGTTCTTTATACCAGTTCATGGGGAACAAAGACATTTGAAGATGCATAAGGAATTGGCAGTAGCAATTGGTATTGATGAGAATAATATTCTTGTTGGTAAAAATGGTGATGTTTTTGAACTTACTAGCAATAGCTTAAGAATTAATGGAAGTGTTCAAGCAGGACCAGTCTTAGTTGATGGATTAGGTGTTGGAGATGTTGGAAATGTCGTACTAAAAGATAGAAAGCATCTATCTGAAGAAGGTCTGATTAATGTCGTAATGACATATGACAAAGCTAAAGATAAACTAGTTGGACAGCCTGAGATAATAACAAGAGGTTTTGTTTATGTTAAAGGATCGTCTGATATATTAACACAGTTATATAACATTACTTATAAGCTAATGGAAGATGTGAACAAAGATCCTAAACAAAAGGATATAAATCAAATAAAGAATATGGTAAAAGATAGATTAAAATCATATGTATTTGGAGAGATTAAAAGAGATCCTATGATTTTAACTGTCATAATGGAAATTTAAGATGAATAATATTAATAATGAGAAAATAGTTGATTTTATAAATGATATATATATCGATAATCATATAAGCGAGGAGCTTGAAGAGCTTAGAGCCTATGGTGAGAAAAATAATGTACCAATAATTCATAGGGAAGTTGGAGAGTTTATTAAGACTATCCTAAAGCTTCACAAACCAAAAAGGATACTTGAGATTGGTACAGCTATTGGGTTTTCATCTATATTTTTTGCTAAATGCTGTGATGAAGACACTAGGGTTACAAGTATAGAAATCAATGAAGACATTATTAGTTTAGCTAAAGATAATATTAGGAAATACGGTTTAGAAGGTAGGATAAACGTCATACCAGGAGATGCCTTGGAGGTTATCCCACATTTGGAAAATACCTATGATTTTGTTTTTATAGATGCAGCCAAAGGTCAATATATTAATTTCTTTAATGCAATTGAACCAAAGTTAGCAAAAAAAGCAGTGATCATTTCAGATAATATCCTATTTAGAGGTATGGTAGCAGATAAGGAATTAATGGTTAGAAGGAAAAAGACCATAGTTCAAAGGCTTAGAAAATACCTAAATATGTTAACTATAAAAGATGGATACACTACATCGATACTACCTTTAGGTGACGGTATAGCGTTGAGCGTCAAGGAGGAAAAGTGAAGAAAGTTGAGTTATTAGCTCCAGCTGGAGATATGGAAAAATTAATGACTGCTATAAATTATGGAGCAGATGCGGTTTTTCTAGCTGGAGAAGAATATGGATTAAGAACAGCATCAAAGAATTTTACAAATGATCAAATTAAAGATGCTTGTGATTATGCTCATGAAAGAGGCAAAAAAGTTTATGTAACATTAAATATTATTGCTCATAATCAAGATTTTGAAAAACTTGATAAGTATATTGAGCTTTTAGATGAATCAGGAATAGATGGTGTTATAGTGGCAGATCCAGGAATCTTTATGAGAATAAAAAATAAAGCTCCAAGGATTGAGCTTCATATTAGTACTCAAGCTAATATAACAAATGCTGAGACTGTGAATTTTTGGTATGAACTTGGCGCTAGAAGAGTTGTTTTAGCTAGAGAACTAAGTTTAGAAGAAATCAGATTTATCAGAGATAATATTCCTCAAGATATGGAAATAGAAGCATTTGTTCATGGGGCTATGTGCATTTCATATTCAGGAAGATGTTTACTAAGCAACTATTTTGTAAATAGAGATGCAAATAAGGGCGATTGTGCTCAATCTTGCAGATGGAAGTATAGATTGGTTGAAGAGACAAGACCTGGACTATATTATCCAATTGAAGAAAATGAAAGAGGAACATTTATATTTAACTCTAAAGACTTATGTTTGATAGAGTATATAGATAAACTAGTAGAAGCAGGCATTGATAGCTTTAAGATTGAGGGAAGAGTTAAGACTCAGTTCTATGTAGCGACTGTTATTAGAGCTTATAGGCTAGCGATAGATGCTTACTACGATGGAAAATACACTGATGAGTATAAGAAGTTTTTATTTGAGGAAATAAAGAAGGCAAGTTATAGAGATTTTACTACTGGATTTGCATTTCACAAGCCTACAAATGAAGACCAAAATTACGAATCAAGTGCATATATAAGAGGCTATGACTTTTTAGGTATTGTTATAGACTATGATGAAAACACAAAAGAAGCTACAATCGAACAAAGAAATAAATTTGTAGTTGGTGATAGCAGAGAAGCTTTTGGTCCTTACGAGAAAATACTTTACTTTGATATTGAGTATATTAAAGATGATCAAGACGAATTTGTAGAAATGGCTAATAAGGCTAAACAAATCGTAAAAATCAAAGTACCCGACAGATTATTAGTAGGTGATATGTTGAGGAGAAAAGTAGAAAATGAAGAGAAAAACTAAGACTAATATAAAGAGATTTACCATTACTATTATAGGATCAGCTATGATGGCTGTTGGAGCATACTTTTTCTTATTTGCAGTTCAAGTATCATCAGGAGGAGTAGGAGGATTATCATTAATAATCAATTTCTTGTTTCCATCAATTCCTATAGGAATCATGACAGCGATACTGAATATATTTCTGTTTATAATAGGTTTTATGGTACTAGGTAGGGAATTTGGGATTTTTACCATAGCAGGAACAGCAGCATATTCATTAACATTAATTGCTTTTGATATTTTCTTTAAAAATCCAGACCCTGTACTTCATGATCCACTGATGAATATACTTACGGCATCGGCTATAAATGGCGTAGGTCTTTCGATGGTTTTTAGTCAAAATGCCTCAACAGGTGGGACAGATATCATAGCCAAAATCTTAGATAAGTACTTTTCAATAGGGATGGGTACAGCGATTATGTTTGCTGATGCATTCGTAATAATCCTTGCTATATTTACACTTGGTATAGAAAAGGCCATTTACGGAATCCTATCTTTAGTAATCACATCTATGGTAATAGACAAAATCCTTACAGGATTTAATACCATGATAAAGATGACAATTATTTCTGATAATATAGAAACTATAAATGAATTTATATTTTCTATGAATCGAGGAACTACTATATACAAAGCCATTGGTGGATATACAAAAAAAGATAGAGATATCCTCGTAACAATTGTTAGCAGAACTCAATATGTAAAAATTAAGAATTTTATAAATCGCATAGATGAAAAAGCATTCGTATTTGTAAATACAACAAGTGACGTAATAGGTGAAGGATTCACCAGGGAGCAAGTAAAAAATGATTAAATTAGGTGAAATGCAAAAACTTTATATTAAAAGATTTACAACAGTTGGAGCATTCTTAAACACTAAGGAAGATACACCATCAGATGAGGATATATTACTTCCAAGAAAGTTTGTAAAAAAAGAATGGCAAAACGGTCAAGAAGTAGAAGTTTTTGTGTACAAGGACAATGATAATAGGTATATAGCTACGACTACAAAACCTAAACTTCAATTGGGAGAATTAGGTCTACTTCAAGTTGTTGACATAAACAAAGTAGGAGCATTTCTTAACTGGGGTCTTGAAAAAGATCTACTATTACCATATGAAGAACAAGTTGGTAAGATTAAAAAGCATGGTTACTATTTAGTAGCTGTATATATTGATAAATCAAATAGATTAACGGCTACGATGAAAACTAATAGCTATTTTGAAACACAAGTACCATATAAAGAAAATGACTGGGTAAAGGGAATAGTTTATTCATTCAACTATGATATAGGTGCATATGTAATTGTTGATAACAAGTACAATGCTATGCTACCTGAAAGTGAATTGGAAGGAATTTATAAGGTTGGAGATGAAGTTTCATTTAGGGTAAAGCAAGTTAAATCAGATGGCAAAATTGACTTAACGAAGCAAAATAGAGCCCACGAACAACTAAGTTCAGAAGCCGAACAAATATATGCTATATTAAGAGACAATGGTGGATTTCTTAGAGTTAACGACAAGAGTGATTCAAAACTAATATATTCAATCTTCAAAATTAGTAAATCTCAATTCAAAAGGGCTATAGGTAGATTATATAAACAAAGAAGAATAACATTTGTAGATAATGGAATCAAAATAAATACTGGAGGAAGACATGGAAAATAATGTAATGTTAAAAATTGAAGGGCATGAAGTAACAGAAAAAGATGTTATGGATTTCTTACAAACTTTAGGACAAGAAGCTATGCAATTCAACAATGAAGAAGGAAAAAAACAAATAGCAACTGAACTAATGAATCAACATTTGCTTTATCTAGATGCAAAAGAGTCTGGTTTAGAAAATGATGAAGAATTTGTAAAAGAACTTGAAACTGCTAAAGAACAAATCTTAAGACAATATTCTATGAAAAAAGTACTTGAATCAGTAAGAGTAACTGAAGAAGAAGTTAAGGAATATTATGAAGCTAATAAATCAAGATTCAAACCTATTTATAGATTTAGCGCAAAACATATTTTAGTTGATGACGAACAATTAGCTAATGATCTGAAAAAGCAAATCGATGAAGGTGCTTCATTTGAAGAAGTAGCTCAACAAAAATCTACATGTCCATCAAGCCAAAATGGTGGAGACCTAGGTATGTTCTCAACAGGACAAATGGTTCCAGAGTTTGAAAAGGCTTGTGAATTATTAGAAGTTGGTCAAATATCTGAACCAGTAAAGACTCAATTTGGTTATCATATCATTAAATTAGAAGATAAGGCATTAGCTAGAGATGCTGATTTAGAATCAAATAAACATGATATTGAAGGTATGTTATTAGGTATGAAACAACAAGAAGCTTACTTAAATAAGACTACAGATCTTCAAGACAAATACAAAGTAGAAAAGAGCTTCTAGTTATGAGAGAATTAGAAAGTTCTAGAGCATATAAGACTTTCAAGAATTTTGAAAGTATGAACAAAATACCACGTTGTTCTAATAATGAAAAAAACATTTCTGACTTTCTAGTAGATTTTGCAAAAAACCTTGGTTTAGAGGTTTCCCAAGATAAAGTGTTAAATGTTTTGATCAAAAAACCTGGTACGATGGGTTTAGAAAACCAACCAGCAGTAGCTCTTCAAGCTCATATGGATATGGTTTGTGAAAAAGAAGAAACTTGTGATCATGATTTCGAAAATGATCCTATAGATATGTATATAGATAGTGGATACATCAAAGCAAGAGGTACCACATTAGGTGCAGATAATGGACTTGGTGTTAGTTTAGCATTGGACATTTTGGAAAGTGATGAGATTAAGCATCCACCACTTGAAGTTATCATAACATCAACGGAAGAAACTGGAATGGATGGAGCTATTGGTCTATCGGAAAAAGCTTTGAGTGCAACAAGACTAATTAACCTTGACACAGAAGATGATGGGATAATGATTATTGGTTGTGCTGGTGGTATAAATGCATTTGTTGAATTACCTATGAAGTATGAAGAAGTAAAAGGCTTAGTGAACAAAACTATTACCATAAGTGGACTTGCAGGCGGTCATTCTGGCTTAACTATTGGTAGTGAGCATCTAAATGCTATTAAGTTATTAGATAATGCTATTTCAAAAATCAGAAATGAATTAGACATTAGACTGCAAAATTTATCTGGTGGTACAAAACATAATGCGATACCGACAAAAGCTACAGCAATAGTAGGGGTTAATCTTAAGGATATGGACTCTTTTGAAAGAAAGTTTGAAGAAGTTTCTAATCAACTAGTTAACCAATACTTAAAACGCGAACCAGGCATAAAAATAGAGTTAACTGACGCGCCTAATTATGAGATATATATTGAGCCAGAAACATCTAAGAAGGTATTAAATTTAATTAGTTTATTACCACATGGTGTCAATTCAATGGTTTCATTAGAAGATGAGTTAGTAGAGTCTTCAAACAATCTGGCCATAGCAGGTATAGTAAATGATGTCTTTAAAGTATCATTATCAATTAGAAGTAGCAATATTGATCAAAGACAAATACTTATTGATAAAGTAAAAGATGTATCTAAACTATTAAGTGCAAAAGTGAGTTTAAGTGATGGATATCCAATGTGGCAACCTAATTATGATTCTAAACTAGCTCAAATAGCTAAGGATTCATATTTAAGTTTGACTAATGAAGAGTTAGCTGTGAAGACAATACATGCAGGATTGGAAACAGGACTTTTATCAGAAAAGTATCCTGATATGGATATGATTTCAATTGGTCCAAATATTTTTGGAGCTCATACTCCATTGGAAAGACTATCAATAAAATCAACAGAGTTTACAAGAGATTACTTAATAGATATATTATCAAGATTATAATTTTTGAAAAAAATAAAATCGATAATATATTTAAAAGTGGGTATAAAATTAGTACTATTTAAATAGGAGGATAGAAATGACTGATAAGGATTTAAAAGAAGGTTTAGAAGCTGAAAATAAAGAGTGTGGATGTGGCCACGAACATAAACATGAACACAAACATGAACATAAACATGAAGGTGAATGTGGATGCGGACATGACCATGAACACAAACATGAACATAAACACGAAGGCGAATGTGGATGTGGACATGACCATGAACATCATCACGACCATGATCACGATCATGACCATGAGTATGAAGATTATGATGTTATCACATTAACTTTAGAAGATGATTCAGAACTTCAATGTGCAGTACTTACTGTTTTTGATGTTGAAGGACAAGACTATATCGCATTATTACCGCTTGATGTTGAAGAAGATGATGACGATAGAGAAGTACTTCTATATAGATATTCTGAATTAAGCGAAGAAGAAATTGAGATTAATATGATTGAGACTGAAGAAGAATTCAATAAAGTAGCTCAAAGATATTACGAAGTTAATGAAGAGATGGAAGACGAAGACTTCGAAGAAGAAGACGAAGACTAATATTGAGAGGTAGTTATGACTATACAAAAGCCATATTATGCTTATTCTGAATATATGAAAAATAAATATGGTGCTAAAGTTTATAAGCTACCAATAAAATTAAATAATATAACTTGTCCAAATAGAGATGGAAAGTTAGGATATGGTGGATGCATTTTCTGTGGGGAGTCAGGCGGCTCCTTTGAAAATGTTTCTTCAATTAAATCCGTTAAAGAACAATTAGAAATTAATAGGGAATATATCTCAAAGCGATATAATGCCGAAAAGTTTGTAGCATATTTTCAAAATTATACTAATACATATATGCCAGATGAAATCTTTGAAGATTATATAAATCAATGCAAACTAGATGATATAGTTGCGATATCAATATCTACAAGACCAGACAGCATAAATGACTCTAAACTAAAATTTTTAGAAGAGTTTCAAGCTCAAACAGGTATAGATATTATAGTTGAGCTTGGATTACAAACTGTTAATTACCAAATGTTAAAAAAATTAAACAGAGGCCATGGACTCTCCGAATTTATTGATATCATGTTACGACTTAAGAAATTCAACCTAAGGTCATGCGTACATATCATAATTGGGTTACCATGGGAGAATGATTTAGATATCTTAGAGACAGCAAAAATCTTAAATGTGCTAGGAGTTGATGAGGTAAAGCTACATTCGCTATACATTGTCAAACACACTAAATTAGCCAAAATGTATGAAAATAATGAGATAAAAATAATACCTTATGAAGACTTTGTTCGAAGGGTGATACTATTTTTAAGGCATTTAGATAAAGATATCGTTGTCCAAAGATTGCTAGGACGTGTACCTGAAGAAGATTCAATATTTTGTAATTGGGGAATGTCTTGGCGAAAAATACATGATGAAATTATAACTACAATGAATTATAATAATATTGTACAAGGTGACAAAAAATGAAAGGTAGGATAAAAATATGGTTTATTTAATTTTAGGTCCATCAGGAAGTGGAAAAACAAAATATTTAATTGAAGAAGCTAACAGAGAAAAAGCAAATGGAAATGGAAACATCGTATTTGTTGATACAGATGATTCTCATATCTTTACTTTGGATTATTCAGTAAGATTAATCAATGCAGCTAAATATAATCTAGAATGTCCAGGACAGTTCTATGGATTTATAGCTGGTATCGCATCGAGAGATTATGATATCGAAAAGATTTATCTTGATGGTATTTATGAGATACTTGACTTAAACGATAAAAACTTAATGAAGATCGTTGATAAACTAGACTGGTTAGCAAAAGAATACAATATTGAGATTTTTATGGGCTTAAACAAAGAAGCAAATGAACTTCCAGAAGGTATCAAAGCTGAAGTGAAGGTTCTTTCATAATCGTGATTTTAAGTGAAAGTGAGAAACTAAAGAGTTTTGTAGAGCTAAGGACAAAATATATAGATATGTTAGACCAAGGCATGCTTACAAAACTTAAATTCAATGAACAAAACCAGAAATTATTTAAAGAATTAGACTTAAAACCATTTTCTAAAATTGATAGTTTTGAAAAAGCGCTTTTCAATTATAATTACTATAATACAAAAGCTAAGATCTCTTTAAGCCAATCAAATAAATTTAAAGAGCTAAAGAAACTTAAGAAGTATAAACGAGAAGAGAATTTTAAGATAAATTATTATAATGAAAAAGATAAAGCGACCAAATATTTGGTTGAAAATGAGAATGATACTGATATAGAAGCATATTATATCGACTTACATTCTAAAAATCTATCCAAAACAATATATGAGATTTATTTTAAAAATAGACATCAGGTAATACTTCATTCAAAAAGTGAGGCGATTAAAGATATCTTGATTAAAAAAGATGTATTTTTTGATGAGATAAGACCGTCACTAATCGACAAATATGTAAATAATGGTTAAAAAAATGGACCTTTCATATGAAAGGTCCTTTTGTTGTGGGTATAGCACAAAAAAACCATCAGCTTTGCTGATGATTTTGATTACTTTGAAATTAATTTAATGATATCTTCAATGCTTGAATTATTCGGTATGTCAAAACTTCCTGATAGAATTTTTGCGCTAGGATTTGTTTCATTAAATTTTTTTATAAAGTCTTCTTTGTTTTCAATGACTTTATATCCTTCTAAAACTGTAGCTAATTGCTCTACATTTAAGTCAGTAGGTAATGTGACATTTGTTGTTTGCACTTCGTCTGAGTTTACTTGTTCTTCATTAGAGGCATTTGCTATACTTGCTTGATTAAGATTCATTAGATAGTTTAGATTTGTCCACAATACAAATACTATAAGCCCTAATAATGCCACCGCAACAATCATCTCTAAAAAATTATATAAGAAATCTTTAATTTTGTTCATTAGTTCTCCTTTTCAAATGGATAATAAAACGTAGTTTTGGTATAATGTATTATAACATAAAAGAGGTAGATATGAAAAAAATAGAAATAAACAAAAATGATGCAAACCAGACACTAATTAAGTTTTTAGAGAAATATATGAAGGGATTTCCTAAATCATTAATCCAAAAATTTATCAGAAAAAAAAGAATTAAAGTAAATGGAAAAAGGGAAGAAGGATCATATTCGCTAAAGCTAGGTGATGTAGTAGATATATATATTTATGATGAGGTGTTGGAGAGCTATCAAAAGGATGCAGATAAACATTCTATCTTAAATAAGATTAAGCTTGATGTAGCTTTTGAAAATAAAGATGTAGTAATCATTGAAAAGCCTTTGAATATATTAAGCCATGCTGCTAGTAAAGAAGATTACGGTAATAACGTTGTTGATTGGTTGGTAAGCTATTTGATTGAGAAAAAGGCTTATATACCAAGATTAGAACATTCATTTACACCGGCTATAGTTAATAGACTTGATAGAAATACTCAAGGGTTGATCATTGGAGCTAAAAATAGAGATACATTAGTAAAGCTTAATGAACTAGTAGAAACAGATAAAGTAGAAAAGTACTATTTAGCTATAGTTGAAGGAAAGTTAAAAGAGAAAAAAGAAATCGTAAATTATTTGGAGAAAGACGAAAATAATGTTGTCCATATCACAAATAAAAATACAGGAAAAAAATCAATAACAAGAGTAAAGCCATTAGAATACAATGGAGGGTATACTTTAGTTGAAGTTGAATTATTAACGGGAAGAACTCATCAAATAAGAGTTACATTAAATGATTTAGGTCATCCGATAGTGGGTGATAGAAAGTATAATACAAGCAATAAGCAAAGATTCAAACATCAACAATTGGTTGCATTCAAACTAAGATTTAGTAAAGATATTGAGATTGAATCATTAAAAAATCTGGAAGTGATTAGTAAATTCAAAAATGATATTTACGAGACATTTCACTCAATAAAGGAGGTATCATGAGTATAAAGGTTTTATTGGTAGAAGATGAAGTAGCGATTAGAAAGTTTACAAAGATAAATCTTGAAAGGGCTGGATTCGAGATATACGAAGCTGGTACTGGTGAAGAAGGTGTTGAAGTAGCTTTTAGAGAAAGACCTGAGATAGTGATATTAGATATCATGTTACCGGGCATAGATGGTTATGAAGTATGTAAGATATTAAGGACACAAATGCCAGAAATAGGTATCATAATGTTAACGGCAAAAAGTCAGGAAATAGATAAAATTCTTGGATTAGAGCAAGGCACAGATGATTATTTGGTAAAGCCTTTTAATCCACAAGAATTAGTATTGAGAATTAAGTCTTTAATACGTAGATTAGACTATAAGAATGAGAAACCTGTAAATCATGACTCTCTTGAGGATGGTCCATTTAAGTTAGACTTTTACTCTAAGAGATTACTTAAAGACGGGAAGAGCTTAGATTTAACTCCTACTGAACTGGCCATAGTTAAGATATTTTTAATGAATAAAGGAAGAGCGATAACAAGAGAAGAATTAATGGAATTAGCTTGGGGAGATAATTTTAGTGGCGATAATAAGATAATAGATGTAAATATCAGACGTATTAGATCTAAGATTGAAGAAAATCCTGCTAAACCTATATACTTACAAACAGTGTGGGGTGTTGGCTATAGATGGGGAGATTAATTGAAAGAATTAAGAATTTTGTCATTAAAGTAAGCAAGTTTACTCCTAGCTTAAAGTCTAAGATGTTTATAAATGCATTTTTGGTTTTGTTATTATTTGTTGCAGGTTTTGAGTTATTTGCATATATTAATCTACGTAACTATAACTACAATAACTTAAGAAACCTTATGTATTCTCAGGCTAGATATAGTACAGAGCTTTATGTGAGTTATGTAGCTGATAGTACCTTAAATGAGAATATCTTACTTGAAAAAAGACAATTTATTGGTAATGCAGAAGGACAAATTCAAGTTTTGGACTTAAATGGTGTTGTATTATATGACAATATAGCTTCAAGAAATATTGGAAAAGCTATAAATAATGAAGATGTTATCTTGGCTCTTGAATCAAATGGCGGTTCAAATGTATATAAGGATGAAGCGACAGGCGAGAAGATATTAGCTATTTCGGTACCATTAAATGATAGGACTAGTCAGGTAGGTGTGATGCGTGTTTTAGCTTCTCTTGATCAAGTTGATGCAGAAATCCTTAGACAATTTACGATATTTATTGCATTTGGTATTGCTTCGGTAATGATAGGAGCTTTAGTTTCTTATTATTCTTCAAAGCAAATATTTAAGCCGATTAATAAGCTTACGGAAGTAGCAAAGAAATACTCAGATGGACAATATGAAGCTAAGTCAAATATCCCATATGATGGAGAGATTGGTGAACTAGCTATGACGATGGATAATATGAGTGAAAATATCATTGAGAAAGAAGCGATAAAAACAGAGTTTATATCATCAGTATCTCATGAACTTAGGACTCCTCTGACGTCAATTAAAGGTTGGTCGATTACTCTGCAAGACGATGGTATAGATAAAGACATTACACTAGAAGGACTTCAGATTATTGAAAAAGAATCAGACAGATTGTCTGACATGGTTGAGGACTTGCTAGATTTTTCTAGATTTATGTCACCAAAATTCAAACTATCTAAATCTACATTTAATATCGTAGATATAGCTCAGTCGATTGTGACTCAATTAAGACCTAGAGTTAAAGATAAAAAGATAAACCTATTGTTGAACTATGAGACTGATTATGTTGAAGTTATTGCGGATGAAAACAGGATTAAGCAAGTATTCATAAACTTATTAGATAACTCTATCAAATTTACACCTATAGAAGGTACTGTAGCTGTTAATATACAAGATAGAGATAATGAAGTACTAGTAGATGTGATAGACACAGGTATTGGTATCACAGCAGATGAGATAGATAAAGTTACGATGAAATTTTACAAGGGTATGAGTAGTGAATCACACACAGGTTTGGGTTTATCAATATGTGAAGAGATCGTGAAGGCACATAATGGTAAATTAATGATATCAAGTGTAGAAGGTGAAGGAACTACTATATCATTTACTATACCAAAGAAGGTGATAGAATGAAAAAATTAATCAGTATACTATTATTACTGGCTTTAGTGCTAACGGGATGTAGCGAATACAATTTTAACTATAATGTGTCTGAAGGAGATAATTTGTTAAAATTAACTAAACCTGTTACTAAACGAGAAGTCAATGGAATTTGGGCGCTAACTGAAAGCTTTGACTTATCAGATAAAACAAGAGAATCTGAAAAAGTCCAAGAAGAAAAAAAACTTGTATTCATATCAGATAGTTTTTTTGAATATAAGAACACAAAGCTACTAAAACCTTCTTTATCAGCAAAGTATGTTAGATTATCTAGTTTGTTAAACAATAAGGTTATAGATAAACCAGAGGGGTTGGTAATAAATCAAGAGAATGTTATAGTATATAAGGCTCAAGATGAAAGACTGCTTTCTCAGGAATTCATAAAGACTGATGAAGGGCAATTAATATTTATTGATGTAAATGTTGTTGATGTATATGAAAAAGTAAGGGATGTTACTGCGCAAGAAGAGAAAGAGAAGAGAGAAGAATTTGAAAAAAGTTTGGAAGCTTCGACTAGTAACACTACACGAAAAGAATTTGCAGTCTCTTTTAATTTCAGAAGAAAAAACACTGGAAGAGGCATGGAAATATTAGATTATGATTACCTTACTTACTTTATAAGTAGATCTGAGTCACAAGATAGACCTACTGTTATGGGATTCAATAACATTATTATTGGAAAAGATACGGGATTATGGACTATTGAACATCAAAGAAGATATCACGAAGAAAGTAATATAATTATGGATAGGATATTGGCGAATCCTTCATTTACTCAACCTGACGCAAAAGTAAATCAGCTACAAGGAAACTATGCTAGAAGGATAGATTATATTAATGATAACTATATTTCATTTACAAAGGTAGACACTGTAAATGAGTCTCTAAATGAGAATTACGAGATAATTAATCTTAATCAATTATCTATGAATCAACCTCTAAGGATTAATGCAATCGGAGGTAATGATGCCAAAGACACTTATGATGCTTTATATAACGAAAATGTAAGCATCATCCAAAATCAATATTCATTAGAGACAATTGAACTAAGTAAAGATACTACAAATGTTGGTATGCTAAGAAGACAGATGGCATGGAACTTTATATCAAATATCGAGGTAAAATTATCGCCTAGTAACAATATCGTAAGAAGAAATCTAAACTTACCGATTGTTCCGATTATTGATATAGCTGCGGTTGATAATAAGAATGTAGGGTGGAGAGATGTCACATCAAGGGCAGTAGGAGCCATAGATGCTTCTGTATCACCTGATGTATCATTTATCATGATTCAGTCACAAACACAGCTAGAAATATATCCTATGTACAATAACTTCATATCTTTAACTCCTATAGTATCAATACAAAATGCTGAAGACTTAGAGTTAATTGGAGGAAAGTGGTATCCAGAAAGCGACAGAGCAAGTATGAGAGCTGAGTTCAATAAATTGCCAAGAATAAACACTCAAGTATTATATCCATAAAACTGAATGAAAAACTTAAATAATAGGCAAAAAAGCTTGTAAAATAAAAAAGAGTTCATATGAACTCTTTTTTTTAGTCTTTTTTCTTTATCAATAGATGTCTGCCAACTATGCCTGGTTGAGTCATAGCTTTTGGATCAAAGATTTCTTCTAATTCTTCAGGGGTCATTAAACCTTCTTCTATAACTAAATCTCTGACTTTTCTCTCTTCTGCTAGAGCCTTTTTAGCAATATCAGCAGCTTTCTTATATCCAATATGTGGTACTAATGCAGTAACTATACCGATGCTAATAGCGATATCTCTATCTAGTTTTTTTACATTGGCAGTAATACCATAGATACAATTTATCCTCAATGTATTCATAGCTCTACCTAGTATCTCAATTGATTGGAATAGAGAATAGAATAAAACTGGTTCAAAGGCATTTAACTCAAGTTGACCAGCTTCTGCACACATCGAAATCGTAGTATCATTTCCTACAACCTTAAAGGCTACCTGGCTAACTACTTCAGGGATAACTGGATTTACTTTTCCTGGCATGATTGATGAACCATTTTGTCTAGGTGGAAGATTAATATCTCCAACCATCGTCTTAGGACCAGATGAAAGTAGTCTCAAATCATTACTTATCTTGGATAGGTTAATGGCATTTATCTTTAACGCTGATGATAATTCTACTAGTGAGTCTAAATTATTCGTCTCATCTATTAAATCTTTTGGTCTTACAAGTTTTAGTCCAGTAAGAGAAGCAAGTGTAGGAATGATTAAGTCGAAATATTTTAAGTCTACATTTATACCAGTCCCAATTGCTGAAGCACCTAAATTTATAGATAGTATTGATTTTCTAGCTTGCTCAATTCTGATTTTATCTCTTTTTAATACTGAAGCATATGCATGAAACTCCTGACCCAATCTTATAGGTACGGCATCTTGAAGTTGAGTTCTTCCCATCTTTAATACATCGTCAAACTCAATAGCCTTTTCCATTAATGCATCGATGATTAAGTTTAATTCATTAAGCAATTGTGGTAGAAGTCTTAGTGCTGCAATCTTACCTGCAGTAGGAAAGACATCATTAGTAGATTGTCCCATATTTACGTCATCATTTGGATGAACATATTTATATTCACCTCTTTTAGCACCTAAATACTCATCTGCAACATTAGCTATGACTTCATTAATATTCATGTTAGCTGTGGTGCCAGCTCCTCCTTGAATAGGATCATTAAGTATATGTTCTCTATACTTTCCATGTGTGATATCATCACAAGCCTTTACTATAGCATCCTTTTTAGATATATCAAGTATACCAGCTTCATAATTTGCTATAGCACATGCTTTTTTTATGATAGCTAGTGAGTTAATCAACTCCTCATGAATTGTCTCACCAGTTATATTGAAATTTTCTAGTCCTCTTAAAGTATGAACACCGTACAATGCATCATTTGGAACATTTTTCTCACCAACACTGTCAGTTTCTATTCTGTAGTTGTTCATATATCCTCCCAATTTATGATATGATACATATAGTATAATACAAATGAAATAAAATTTACAGAGAGGTTTTTATGGATTATAGAATAGAAAAAGATTCGATGGGTGAGGTTAAAGTAGCGAAAGATAAACTTTGGAAGGCTCAAACTCAAAGATCTGTTAATAACTTTCATATTGGAAAAGAAAAGATGCCGCTTGAGTTAATACACTCAATTGTAGTTTTGAAAAAAGCTATAGCATTGGTCCATTGTGATAATGATAAGATGTCAAAAGAAAAAACAAAATCCATTGTTTATGCTTGTGATCAGATTTTGGAATCAAAATTTGACGATCAATTCCCACTGTCTGTTTGGCAAACTGGAAGTGGTACACAATCAAATATGAACATAAACGAAGTGATATCAAGTATAGCAAATATGGAATTTGATACAAAAGTGCACCCAAATGATGATGTAAATAAAAGTCAGTCAACTAATGATGTTTTTCCATCAGGGATGCATATAGCCTCATACATCATGATTAAAGATAAACTTCTTCCAGCATTAGATCGATTATTGGACAGCTTTAAAGAATTTTACCTAGGATTAGATGATATTATAAAAGTTGGTAGGACACATCTGCAAGATGCTACGCCTCTTAGAGTTAATCAAGAGGTATCAGGGTGGATATATTCATTGGAGAAGGCTAAGGAGCAATTAGAGCTAAATATAGGGCAATTAAGACATTTGGCAATAGGAGGTAGCGCTGTAGGAACAGGTATCAATACTTATGAAAATTTTGGTAGCATGGTAGTTGATAAACTTAACCAATTAACGGGCAAAGACTTCGAGCCAAGTGCGAATAAATTTTATTCATTATCTAGTAAAAACGAGATGTTGGTCGTTCACTCAATACTTAATGCCTTAGCTATGGAATTGTTAAGAATTGGTAATGATATTAGGTGGTTATCGTCAGGACCAAGGGCGGGAATAGGAGAATACATAATTCCTTCTAATGAACCTGGATCTTCTATCATGCCAGGCAAAGTTAATCCGACACAAGTTGAAGCACTTAGTATGGTATGTGCACAGGTATTTGGTAACCAAACTTCCATATCCTTTGCAGCAAGCCAAGGAAATTTCCAACTAAATGTATACATGCCATTAATAGCATATAATATGCTTCAAAGTATTGAACTTTTATCAGATATGATGGATTCTTTTGATAAAAACCTAGTAAAAGGCATATCAATCGATAGAGATGTGATAGAGTCAAATCTTAAGAACTCTCTTATGACCGTAACAGCATTAAATCCGTATATAGGATATGATAATAGTGCGAGACTTGCAAAGTTTGCACATGAAAATGGAATGAATCTGTATGAAGCAAATGAACAGTTAAAAATATTGGCTCAGGAGGATTTGATAAAGTATCTTGATCCGAAAAAAATGGTATAAAAAAAAGCCTTAAAAGCAAGGCTATGAATTAACCCCTTAATCCAATAGGATAGGGGTTTTTTTCATCATAAGGTTTTTCTTTATTCTTAAGCGAAGTCAGGTCTTTGAACTTTGCCTGATCTTAAACAACGTGTACATACGTTGATTCTTTTAGTTGTTCCATCAACTACGGCTCTAACTTTTCTTAAGTTAGGAGACCAAGTTCTTTTGATTAGTCTGTGTGAAAATGTAACTGTATTTCCAGATTTTTTTCCTTTTCCACAAATATCACATACTCTTGCCATATCTGCACCTCCTCCGATATGTTTTATTTACTAAATTACTGATTCATTATAACATAAGACACGATTTTTTTGCAAGAAAATTCTAATACTGATATAATTAGGCTATATAAACTTAGGAGGGCTTTATGGTAGCTACAATTAAGAATGAATATGGTAAAGTAGTTTTTACTGAAAAAGTAATTACAACATTAGCTGCACAGTCAGCAAGCGAATCTTATGGTATCGTTGGGTTGGCGGCACAAAATGTTAAAGATGGACTATTTGAACTATTAAAATTTGATAATAGAACAAAAGGCGTTAGTATAAGCGTAAATGACGATAAATTAGATATTGACCTTACAGTAATCATGGAATATGGTGTAAGAATAGCTATAGTCGCAGAAAATATAATCGAAAAAGTAAAATACAATATTGAATCAAACACAAATATTAAGGTGAACTCTGTAAATATTATTGTTCAAGGTATTAGAGTTTGATAGGAGGAAAGATGGAAAGATTGGGTTCAAAGGAGTTAAGAGCTGGTATCGTAGCAGCTTATAACAACCTTGAAAATAATAAGGAGTTAGTAAACAGCCTTAATGTCTTCCCAGTGCCAGATGGAGACACTGGTACTAATATGTCATTGACTATGAAATCAGTTTACAATAAATTACAAAGCTCAGACGATGACATGAGATCGGTAGCCAAAGCACTTGGTACTGGTTCATTAATGGGAGCTAGAGGTAACTCAGGAGTTATATTGTCACAGCTATGTAGAGGTGTCACTACAGTATTAGAACAAAATGATACTATTGGTGTTAAGGAGTTAGCCGAAGCATTAGATAAAGCTAGAGAAACAGCATATAAGGCTGTACTTAAGCCTACAGAAGGTACTGTATTAACGGTAAGCAGGATGATGGCAGCTTTTGCTATGGAAAAATATAGCTCATATACTGATTGTATTGAGTTTTTAGAAGATGTTATTGATGAAGGTAATGAAGCGTTAAGACGTACACCAGAACAATTACCTGTACTTAAACAAGCAGGAGTAGTTGATGCAGGTGGTAAAGGACTTATGGTTTTATTAGAAGGCTTTTTATCATCATTGACAGGAAAAATCATTATTGAAGAACCTGTTAAAAAACTTGATGAAAAATTTGCTGATTTTGATGATATACATGACCATGACATTAATCCTGAAGATATTAAGTTTGGATATTGTACAGAGTTTATGATCAATCATGATGGTTCATATAACTATGAAGATTGGAGAGAAGTTGTTAGCGAATATGGAGACTCGTTAGTAGTAGTAGGAGCTGATGATTTAATTAAGACTCATATCCACACAAATAATCCAGGTGCAGTTCTTGAATTAGCACTACAAAGAGGATTTTTATCAGATATCAAAATAGACAACATGAGAATACAAAATAAAGCTGTTAATGAAGCTAAACATGCTAAAAAACAAGCAGCAAAGACAAAATATGGTTTTGTTAGCATAAGTATCGGTAAAGGATTCGATCAAGTATTTAAGGATTTAGGCGTTAATGAGCTTATATCTGGTGGACAAACGATGAATCCATCTACAGAAGATATAGTAGAGGCTGTAGAGAAGGTAAATTCTGATACAGTATTTGTATTTCCAAATAATAAAAACATTATATTAGCTGCTAAACAAGCAGTTGAACTAGTTGATAAAGAATTAATAGTAGTAGAGACAAGATCTATTCCTGAAGCATTTACTGCTTTAATAAACTTTGATGAGGAAGAAGATGCAGCCACTAATTTAGAAGTTATGACAAGTGCTTTATCTGAAGTAAAGACACTTCAATTAACATATGCTGTAAGAGATACTAAAGTGGGAGATATCGATATTCATGAAGGTGATATTATCGGTATTAATAAAAAAGATATAGTAACTAATGGGAAAGATGTTAATCTTACTATGTTAGATTTATTGGATAAATCAATAGATGATATGACTGGTTTAGTTACAGTATATTATGGAGAAGATGTTAGCAAAGAACAAGCAGAAGATATGCTTGAGATGGCTAGTAAAAAATATCCAGATATAGATATCGAAATAGTTGATGGTGGACAACCACTTTATTACTATATTGCTTCAATAGAATAAAATGAAATTGACTGATATAAAGGGTATAGGACCTAAGAAACAAGCTAAATTGAATGAAATGGGAATTTATGATATCGGTGGATATATTGAATATTTACAAAGATATTATGAAGATAGATCGAATCTAGTATATATTGAGAATTCTGTTGACGGCGAAAAACAATATTTTGAACTAGAGATTGCCAATGCTGCCAAGACGTATTTTTTCAAAAAAAATATGTCTATTACAAGAGTAGTAGCTAAAGATGATACATCTAGCATTAATCTTGTATGGTACAATGACAGGTTTAGCCCACAAAGCTTGAAGATAGGAACTAAATATAAATTTTTTGGAAAGATAGATAAATCCAAAAAGCAGATATCAAATCCTTTATTTTCAAAGCTTGATGACGACTATATAGGTGGGATTTATCCCATCTATTCTGTTATTAAGGGACTTTCTAGAAAAGAGTTCATTCAATTCAAAGATACGATATTAGATAATACGAAAATTAGATCTGATTATTTACCTGAGAAAATTTTAGAACAAGAAAACCTAGTTGATATTAATGATATGTTTAAGATACTTCACAGACCGGACTCTTATCTAGATTTATACAAAGCAAAATTATCTTATGTGACTAGACAATTGGTTGTTGAACATCTTGCCAACAAACTATTCAATAATATAGATAACTCATATATAAAGCATAAGGCAATCAGCCTTACTCCATATACGGAAAGCTTAGACTTTGAACTGACTCAATCTCAGCAACAAGTTTTGTCTGAGATTTCCTATGATATGTATAGTGACAAGAAGATGAACCGTATTGTGATTGGAGATGTTGGATCGGGGAAAACTATAGTAGCCATATTGTCAGCTATAATTGCTATTAAAAATGGTTATCAGGTAGCATTTATGGCTCCTACAGAGCTATTATCTATACAACATCATAATAATTTTAAATCATATCTGAACAAATTTGACATAAGATCAGAGTTGTTGATTGGCTCAACATCTACAAAGGATAAAAGGAGTATTTATAGAGATTTACAAAATAATGATATAGATATTTTGTTTGGAACTCATGCTTTATTTCAAGAAAAACTCGAGTTCAATAATCTTGGTTTGGTAATAACTGATGAGCAACAGCGATTTGGTGTTTATCAAAGAAAACTTCTTTCTGAAAAAGGATCATCTCCAGATATTTTATTACTATCTGCTACCCCTATACCAAGGACATTAGCACTTACTATGTATCAGGATTTAGACTTATCTATAATAGATACATTGCCTAGCAATAGAAAGCCAATAGAGTCTTTCCTAGTATCTGAAAATATGGAGCGAAGATTCCTAAAATTTGCTGTAAAACAGATACAAGAAGGAAGACAGGTATATGTAGTATGTCCAAGGGTAAGTGATGATGAAGATAGTGATGTTAATAGTGTTGAAAATATTTACAAAAGATATAAGAAGTTTTTTGAAGGAAGAATAAGAATAGATTATATTCATGGTCAATTAGACGTTGAGTCTAAGACTAGAAAGCAACAACTGTTTGCTAATGGTGATATCGATATGCTTATAGCTACTAGCATCATAGAAGTAGGTATTGATGTCAAAAATGCAAATTTGATGATTATATACAATGCCAATTATTTTGGATTATCACAGCTACATCAGTTAAGAGGGCGTATAGGAAGAGGAAATTATCAGTCCTATTGTATTTTTGTTGCTTCAGATGGTAAAATAGAAGACGAAAAACTTAAATTTATCGAGACTAATAATAATGGTTTTGAGATAGCTAGAAAAGACTTAGAGCTTCGTGGCGCGGGCGATAGATTTGGAGTATTTCAGTCTGGTTTTACATCAGATAATATGTATGAGATTTATGATGAAGATTTGTATAGTCGTGTAAATAGAATTGTTATGAACTTATTTGAAGATAAGTCATATGAAAGTAACATTGAACTAAAAAAACAAATTGAAAACAAGATGCTAGAATATAAGAAAATTATACTAAATTAGGAAGATTATGAGAGTTATATCGGGTTTGAGAAAAGGCTACAAATTATTAGGGCCAAAATCAACTAAATCAAGACCAACGGAAGATAAAGTCAAAGAGGCGGTATTTAACGTTTTATATCCATATAGAAGTGGTGGAGTAGCACTAGATTTATTTTCTTGTACTGGTTCCATTGGGATAGAGTTTTTAAGTAGGGGAAGTAAAAAAGTTTTCTTTTCTGAATCAAATTATGATAATATTAGAATATTAAAGGAAAATTTGGATAAAACACATTTTACCGAACAAGCACAGATATTGGGTGGGGATTTTAAGAAGAATATATTATTAGTTGATGAGAATGTTGACTATGTATATATTGATCCGCCATACTATTCAGACTTTTACATAAAGTCTTTAGATATCATGAAGGATATAGAGTTTTTTAAGGAAGCTTTATTTATACTTGAGGCAGATAAGAAAATAGATGTTTTAGAAGAATTTGACTGTTTTGAATTATTGTTTCAAAGGCAATACGGTAAGAAGGAAATATCTATATACAAGATAATAGATCTTGGTGAAAGGAAAACTAATGAAAGTGATTTACCCGGGTAGTTTTGACCCAATAACAAATGGCCATCTAGATATCATAGAAAGAGCCAGCGCTAAATTTGATGAAGTAGTGGTTGCAGTATTGGTTAATACCCAAAAAAAAGGTCTATTTTCAATGGACGAACGAATTGAAATGTTGGAAGAACTATTGTATGATTATAGTAACGTAAAGGTTGAAAAATTCTCTGGATTATTAGTCGATTTTGCTCAGGCAAATGAGATAGATGCTATCATAAGAGGACTAAGAGCTGTTTCTGATTATGAGAATGAATTACAGCTAGCACACCTAAATAGGTTCTTGTCTAAAGATGATAACTTAGAGACATTATTTTTAACTGCAAGCCCTAAGGTTTCTTTCGTAAGCTCTAGTGCCATAAGAGAAATCGCTCAATTGGGTGGGGATATTACTGGTTTAGTACCAGAAAAAGTAGCAAAAAAAACTTATAAAAAATACCAAGGGAGGTAATTATGGATATACTAAAATTATTAGATGAATTAGAAGAAATTATTGATGAGGCTTCATCAATACCTTTCAACAAAAAGAAAGTTGGTATTAATTCTGATGAAGTATATGAATTGATAAATGACTTAAGAGACTCTTTACCTGAAGAGATTAAAGAAGCTAGATGGGTAAACGAAGAAAGAGAAAGAATCCTTTCTGAAGCACAAAAACAAGCAGATACACTTATTCAAAATGCAAATGAAGAAACTTTAAGAAAAGACGAAGAGTCAAAAAGAAGATACAAAGAATTAGTAAATGAACATGCCATCACAGTTGAGGCAAAAAGAGAAGCACAAAATATTATCGAAGAAGCGAATGCTACTGCAAGAACTATTACTACTAAAACATTGTCATATGTTGATAGTATGCTTGTAAAAACTGAAGATGAACTAAAGAATCTTTTAGGCGTTATTGAAGATAATAGATCTCAACTTAAGTATTAAAAATATGTTAATAAAACTATTGATTAGGTTCACAATTTTTGTGGGCCTATATGCATTTGCATTGATTAAGTTATATGTTAACATCCAAGATAAAAAACAGTTAATTATTGCGATTATCACATCAATAGTGTTAGGTTTAATCATGACAATCGTATCTGCGATATTCTTTAAGGTCAGATATAAACCAAAAAATCGCCCAGTAATTAAGCGACCAGTTAACGGTCAATATGATACACAGTTTAATAGAAATAACCCGAATGGTATGTCAAATAGTCGTGATAGATCAAAAAGACAACGACCACCAATTGATAAGACAAGATTTAGAAGTACAGACAAAATTCTAATACATAGGGATGAAAAAGATGGAAGCATCAAATGATGTTCCATCTTTTTAATTACTCAATATACGGGTTTTCCGTATAGTCCAAAGTATTGTATCTCTTGTGATTTATGTTATATAGCTTAAATGCATTCATATCTATCGAGATAAATCGCTTATTTACGTCGTCTAAATTATTCAAATCACTTAGTTTATTGATAATATTAATGTCACTATTTTCCTTGATTTTTTTCAACAAGAATGCGCCTTTTTTGTTGAATTTTAATGGCCTTATATAATTCATATATTTAAGGTTAAAAACATCAACAGCTTTTATATCTAATATAAAGTTAAGCAAGAATCTCTTTAATCTAGACCTAGAGTATCTTTTATTATGTGATAACTCAACTTCTTCTATCAAGCTATTTGTGTAATTTTTTTTAAGCAAATTTAGCAAACCATTCTCATAGCCTGCTATATCATTTCCACTTTCATCTAAAACAAAAGCCTTATAGTAAAATATACTTGAATAGTCATCTAAATTAACCCTACCTAGTTGTTCTTTATTTTCTTCTATGTGAAATGGAATATATTTATCTATATCATGTCCATTTGTATAGGCATTTCTTAATGCACTTGCTGATTGAAACATCTCATCTGATATATTCAAATTATGATAGCCTTTATCGTTACGATTAATAGGGAATATATCAATATCGCTATTCAGTTCTTTTAGAGCTTTTGTGTATAGGATAGCCAATGTATTATTTGGTAAAAAATATTTTTCTGTATTACTATAACCAGCCTCATCCAATGATAACTCATATGATTTTTTATAAGAAAAACCTTTATCCAAAAATGTTTTTATAGTCTTATCTAGTAATTCCTTATTATCTTGCTCAAAAGATATAAGAGAATTTAAGCTTTTTTTGTCCATATCTTCGACCCCAAAACACAAATGTGTAAGAATATTTAATTTATTTAACATTTGCGCTGAATAAAAAGCGAAAAAATTTGCACTTTGTAAACTAATAATTGTTGGCATCTCGATGAGCAAATCTATTCCATTTTCAACAGCAAGTTTTGCTTTAAAATGCTTAAATATGAACGATGGTTCACCTCTTTGAACAAAAGAGCCTGATGTAAAAGCGACAATAAAAGAATCTGGATACTCTTTTTTTATTCTATTTATTTGATAAATATGTCCATTGTGTAATGGATTGTACTCACTAATGATGCCAAATATCAACATTTTTATTCTTAATTCCTCATTTTCTGTTATAATCATTTATAGAATATATTATATAGCATAAAGGAGAATATGTCATGAAAGTACTAGTTATTAACAGTGGAAGTTCTTCATTAAAGTATCAATTACTTGATGTTGACACCAGAGTGTTAATCGGAAAAGGTTTAGTAGAGAGAATAGGTCTTGAAGGATCAAAGTTAACTCATACTAAAGACGGTGAAAAAACTATAATTGAAAAACCTATGCCAAGTCATATCGAAGCGGTTGAATATGTATTTGACGCATTAACTGATGAAAACCATGGTTTAGTTAAATCTATTGATGAAGTTGATGCAATTGGACATAGAATAGTTCATGGTGGAGAAAATAAAGAATCACAAGTAATAGATAACGAATTAAAAGAAGATATCAAAAAATGGACTAAGTTTGCTCCATTACACAATCCAGCTGGATTATTAGGTGTTGAAGCATGTGAAAAAATCGTACCAGGAAAGCCAAATGTTGCTGTATTTGATACTGCATTTTTCTCATCTATGCCTGCTAAAAACTATATGTATGCTCTTCCATATGAATATTATCAAGAAGATGGTATCAGAAGATATGGTTTCCATGGAACAAGCCACAATTACGTGACAAGACATACAGCTGAATTAATGGGAGTTGACCAAAAAGATCTTAACATCATTACTATACATTTAGGTAATGGTTCATCAATAGCTGCTACAGAAAATGGAGTTTGTATCAATACAACATTAGGACTAACACCATTAGAAGGACTAGTGATGGGAACTAGATCTGGAGATATCGATCCAGCAATAGTTACATTCCTTATGGACAATAAAGGCTATACAACTTCTCAAATGGATGACATTCTTAACAAGAAGTCTGGAGTACTAGGAATCAGTGGATTATCAAGTGACTTTAGAGATTTAGAAGATGCAGCTGATGAAGGAAACGAAAGAGCTAAATTAGCTTTAGATATGTTCGTTCAAAGAGCTAGAAAATATGTTGGTGCATATATGATTGAGCTAGGAAGAGTAGATGCCATTAGTTTTGCTGGTGGTATTGGTGAAAATTCAGATATCATGAGACAAAGAATATTAGATAATCTAGAAGGATTTGGTATTGAGATAGATGATTCTAAAAATAATGGATTAAGAGGCAAGGATGCTCTTATATCTACAGAAGGTTCAAAAACAAAAGTGTATGTAGTTCCTACAAATGAAGAATTAATGATCGCCTTAGAAACTGTTGAAGTATTACAAAAATAATTGACAAAATCTCCTAACAAGAGTATAATTCTTTTGTTATAGTTTATCAGACATCCGAGAGGATAATAAAAGGAGGTGTAGAAATGGCAGTACCTAAGAGAAAAACTTCCAAAGCAAAAACAGCTTCAAGAAGAGCATCATCATATACATTAAATAAGGCTACTATTAACGTATGTCCTAATTGCCAAGAACCAAAATTACCACATAGAGTATGTGCGAATTGCGGACATTATGATAGTAAAGAAGTTATAAACGTAGAAGCTTAAGAAGTAAATAAATAAAACAAAGATAGTCCTTGTGACTATCTTTTTTTGTTATAAGCATCTTTTAGCAGTTAATAGATGCCATAATGTAAATAAAACTTGCATTTTACCTTGATTTAGTTCATACTATAGAAGAAAACATTTGGCAGTCGAGGTCATCTCGACTGCTTTTTAAATTAAAAGAAGGAAGTATTATATTGAGATTTGAAGAATTATCACTTTCAAAAGAGATTTTGAAGGGAATTAAAGATATGGGATTTGAAGAGGCTAGTCCCATACAAGCAAAAAGCATAAAACCTCTATTAGAAGGAAAAGACATCATAGGTCAAGCACAAACTGGAACAGGAAAGACAGCAGCTTTTGGTATACCAATATTAGAGATGGTAGATAAAGGGGATGATATCCAAGCTATAGTTCTATGTCCGACTAGAGAGTTAAGCTTGCAAATATCTAAAGAGATAGGGGCATTGGCTAAGTATAAAAAAGGTATCAAGATATTACCAGTTTATGGTGGTACAAATATTGATAGACAAATGAGAAATATCAGAAAGAAGGTACAAGTAATCGTTGGTACTCCAGGAAGAGTTATGGACCTTATGAGAAGAAAGGCTATAAAGCTTGATAAACTAAAGATTGCAGTACTTGATGAAGCCGATGAGATGTTTGCGATGGGCTTTAGAGATGATATGAAAACAATCCTAGATCAAACTAATGATGATAGAATCACTTGTTTTTATTCAGCGACTATGGGCAAAGATATCATGAATTTCTCAAACATGTATCAAAATAACCCTGAGATTATTAAGATACAACATAAAGAAGTGACAGTTGAAAATATCTCACAATACTATCTTGAGATGGCAAAAAACATGAAAAAAGAAATCCTTAGCAGACTTATAGACATTTATTCTCCTAAGCTATCAATAGTTTTTTGTAATACTAAGAGAATGGTAGATGAGCTAGTAAGTGAGCTTAGTGACAGAGGTTATGTGGCTGATGGTCTACATGGTGATTTGAAGCAAAGTCAAAGAGACAATGTCATGAAAAAGTTTAGAGATAATACTATAGATATCCTTGTAGCTACAGATGTGGCAGCAAGAGGGATTGACGTAGGCAATGTCGATATCGTGTTTAACTATGACCTTCCTCAAGACGAAGAGTACTATGTTCATAGAATCGGAAGAACTGCTAGAGCTGGTAGAAAAGGTAAGGCATTTACCTTTATCATAGGAAGAGATATATATAAACTTGATGAGATTATTAAGTATACTAAAGCAAGGATTGATTATCTTGAATTACCAACAATCGATGAGATGGATAAGACAAGAAAGAATAAAGTATTGGATGATTTAATTGTTGAATTATCTAAAGAACATGACTTAAAAAATGAAAGAGTATTACTTGATAGACTTTTACAAAATGGTTATGGAGCAGTAGAAATCGCAGCAAATCTTTTGAAAATATTAGGCGATAAAAATACAGAAAAGAAACATGAAAGACTTGAACAAGTTGATTATGGGGTTACTTATAGCTTTGATAAAAACTCAACTAAGAAGGTAAAATCAGGCCGTAAAGCTTCAAGAGCACGTGGGTCCAGAATATTTATCAACAAAGGTAAAAGAGATGGCTTAACACCAGAGATAATATTAGCAGCTATGCATAAAGAAGCTGATTTACCAAGGGAACTAGTGGGAAACATCATTATTAAACCGAATTTTACGTTTGTTGAACTACCAGAAAGATATTTAGAACAAGCTGTGAGAGGTTTGTTCAATAAAAAGATTAGAGGCAAAAGAGTAGAGGTAGAAATCTCAAATAGAGGATAACTACTTATATCATTAATACTAAGTATGAAGCATCGCATGATTATGTGATGCTTTTTTTGTGAAATGAAATATTTGGCATAAAGTAGATATTTACAAGGTTTTTGTATATAATATTACTTTAGCATATGTTTCTAATTTCAGCGATTTATGGTAATATTAACGTGGAGGCAGTATGAAGATAATAATTGATACATTGGGCTCAGATTTAGGCTATGAAGAGGTTGTTAAAGGTGTCATAGAGGCATCGAAAGTATCACAATCGACTTTTGTCCTAGTTGGACCACAAGACAAGATACAAGAAAAGATAAGAGAAGCTAATTTAGATAGCAATAGATTTGAGTATGTGGATACGAATGTATTTATCACAAATGAAGATGAACCTGTTAAAGCTATTAGGAAAATGAAAGATTCATCTACTGTACTTGGATTAAATAAGTTAAATGAAGAAGGCTATGATGGATTTATCTCTGCCGGTAGTACTGGAGCATTATTAGCAGGCGGTCTATTTATTACTAAAAGGATTGATAATGTAGAAAGAGCTGTGATTACAGCCGCATTACCTACTAGAAAAGGTCCGACTATACTAGTTGATACTGGTGCAGTTATGGACTCGACAAGCTTGATGCAACAACAATTTGCCATTATGGGTTCTATTTATGCAAATAAAGTACTAAATCGTCCTGATCCTAAGGTTTACCTATTAAATGTAGGTGCTGAAGAAGGAAAGGGTGACATGAGAGCAAAGAAAACATATGAACTTCTAAAAGAGACAAAGCATATTAATTTTTGTGGAAACATTGAAGCTAGAGATTTTATATCAGGATTTGCTGATGTTATTGTGGCTGATGGTTTTGCAGGAAATGTAGGCCTTAAATCTATAGAAGGAGTTGCTGGACTTTTATTTAAGGAGATTAAAGAAGGAGCCATGACAAAGCTTAGATATAAGATTGGCGCCTTATTGATGAAACCAGTTTTTAAGGATATAGCAAGCATGTACGATTATAAGGAAGTTGGAGCAGCTATGCTACTAGGGATCAAAAAACCAGTATTTAAAGCTCATGGTAGTTCTAATGAAGTGGCTATAAAAAATGCCATACTTAATTCGGAAAAAATAATAAAAACAAAAATAATAGATGATATAGAGGAGGAATTTGTAAATGGTTGAAAATAAGATAATTGAGATTATTAAAGCTGAACTTAATGTTGATGAATTTGAATTAGATGAAAACCTTGTTGAGACTTATGAGATTGACTCAATAGGATTATTAGACTTTTTCATGACTATTGAAGAAGAATTCGATATAGAATTCGAAGATGAAGAATTAGAAAACTTAAAAACAGCTAATGACATCATTGAATTAGTAGAAAAGAAGTTAAGCTAATATGATTGAAGAAAAAAGTAGAGAACAAATTTTATTAGAACTAGAAAATAAAATAGGTTATAACTTTATGAACAAAAGCCTGCTAAATCAGGCTCTTGTTCATAGTTCTTATTCTAATGAAAATAAGGAATATAAAAACAAACATAATGAAAGATTAGAGTTCTTAGGGGATGCAGTATTAGAGCTAGTATTTTCTGAGTTTTTATATAATGACTATAAACCAAAAAATGAAGGATTCTTAACTAAGTTTAGATCTAGACTAGTTTGCGAAAAATCATTTTCTAAAGTGGCTGACCATTTTAGTTTATCGGATTATTTGTTGTTGGGTAAAGGGGAAGAGATTACTGGTGGTAGATCTAAAGATTCTATTAAGGCTGATACTTTTGAAGCTTTATGTGGGGCTATGTATCTAGATGGTGGGTTTGAGGCTGTCAAAGGATTTATCACACCATTATTGGATTCGTTAATCAATGAGATTGATGATCCAAAAGAAAGCTTTATAGATTATAAATCTATACTACAAGAATACTTTCATAAGAAAAGAGAAACTGAATTTAAATATATTTTATGTAAAGAAGAGGGTTTGGCACATAATAAAACATTTTATATGGATGTATATTTAAATTCAAAAGCTGTTGGTTCAGGATGTGGTAAAAATAAAAAGCAAGCAGAGCAGATGGCTGCTAGGGATGCTTTAATTAAGTTTGAGGTTATAGATGAGTAAAAAAAGATATATAATACCAATTTTTGTACCTCATTTAGGCTGTCCACATGATTGCATATTTTGCAATCAAAGAAAGATAACCAATCAAGAACAAGCAGTGGATAAAGAGGAGATATTAGATATCATAGAAACCCATCTTAGCTATTTTCATGATTCTACCAAAATCAAGGAGATAGCTTTTTTTGGAGGATCTTTTACGGCAATACCAAGAAATACCATGATTGGATATCTTGAGATAGCCAAGAGGTATAAAGAAAAAGGTATCATCGATATGATAAGAATATCAACTAGGCCGGATTGTATAGATAAAGAGATTTTAGAGATATTGAAAGATTACCTTGTTGATATAATCGAGCTAGGCGTTCAATCCATGGACGACCAGGTTCTATTAGTAAATGCAAGAGGGCATAGTAGCGAAGATGTAGTTGTGGCTAGTAAACTTATAAAAGATTATGGCTTTACACTTGGCCATCAGATAATGCCAGGTCTATATATGGACTCATATGAAAAAATGATAGATACAGCTAGCAAATCCATAGAGATTGGTCCCGATATAGTGAGGATTTATCCTACACTTATCATAAAAAATACGGCTTTGGAAGCATTATATGAGATTGGTGAATACAAGCCATTGACACTTGATGAAGCAATTGATATTTCTGGTGAATTACTAAAGATGTATAAAGATAGCAATATTAATGTTATTAGAATAGGACTTCAAGTAACAGAAAACATTAATTTGGAAAATGATGTAGTGGCAGGACCATTTCACCCATCATTAAGGCAATTAGTTGAGCAAAAAATGTATTTAGAAAAGCTTATTGAAGCAATAGAGGTACATGAATTAGAGAGATTGGATACATTAGAGATATTTGCTAATAAGTCTATATTGTCAAATGTAGTTGGTCAAAAAGCTCATAATAAAGAGCATTTGATGAACAAGTACAATTACAAAAATATTAGATTTATACCAATTTTGGATGAAATGTTATATATTCAAAATGAAGATAAGAAATTAGAGATAGGAATATTATGAGATTAAAAAATGTTGAGATATACGGATTTAAATCATTCGCCGAGAAATCAAAATTACTTTTTGAAAAGAATGTTTGTGCGATTGTAGGTCCGAATGGTTCAGGAAAATCAAATATATCAGATGCAGTTAGATGGGTGCTTGGTGAGCAATCTGCTAAATCACTTAGAGGTTCTAATATGCAAGATGTTATATTTTCTGGAACTGAGACAAAAAAACAAATGAATATGGCTCAAGTATCTATGACATTAGATAATCGCGATAAGGAACTAGATATTGAATTTGACGAGGTCAATGTTACTAGAAAGGTATTTAGGACTGGTGAATCAGAATATCTTATCAATAATTCTCCTGTTAGACTTAAAGATATTAAAGAATTATTTATGGACACTGGGATTGGCAAAGATGGTTATTCTATCATAGGACAAGGTAGGATTGATGATATCCTTAGCGGTAGAGCTGAAGATAGAAGATATATCTTCGAAGAGGCCAGTGGTATAGCTAAATATAAGTATAAGAAGAATGAGGCTGAAAGAAAGCTTGTAAAAAATGAAGAGAGCCTTACAAAGATTAAATCAGAATTAAAGATTAAAGAACAGGAAGTTGCCATATTAGAAACTCAGGCTAATAATGCCAAAGAAGGAATGAAGCTTACCTCTATGCTTGAAAAGATGGAGCTTTCTATGCTTAAGATAAACCTTGAGAGGATAGATAAGGAACTTCTAAAAAATATATCGGAAAAAGAAAAATGGGATAATGATTTAGCTGAAAATAATAAACGTCTAGCCATTTTAAATGAGAGGATAACTCCTATTAGTAAGCAAATAGATGAGCTAGAAGAAAAACTTGAAGTACTAAAGCTTGAAGCTATACAAAAGGATAAGGATATGTCCAGTGCTAATGCTGAGATCTCTGTTCTAAATGAAAAGATTAAATTCCTTTCAAATGATTTGGAAAGAATTGAAAAAGATAGCAATATTAGAAATGAAAAATTTGAAAATAACAAGCTAAAGCTTAATTCAAGTGATTCGAGACTTAATGAGTTATTAAAAGAAAGAGTCAGCTTATCTGAAGCTATAAAAAAACTTCAAGGTGATAAATCTAGCCTAAGCAAACAAAAAGAAAAATTAGAAGATGAGATATATACTCTTGACATGGTTATTTTTGATCTTCGAGAAAAGTTATCTAAGCTAAATATTGATAAATCCACAAAAGAACAACTGGATAAGACTAATTTACTAAAAAAAGAAGAATTATTAACTAGTATGAAGATTACTAGAAAAGATCTAGATCAAAATAAAAAAGAACTATCAGTAAAAGAACAAAAGCTTGTAGAAGTCGAAAAATTAATTAGCGATAATTCAGATAGCTTAGGGAATTTGATTGATTTAAGAAAGTCTCAACAAGCATCACTTGCATCAAAGAATGAGCAAATAAATGAATTAAACAATGAGTATTATCGTAATAAATCTCAAAGAGATGTTTTGTACTCAATATATACATCTTATGAAGGATACTATAAGCCAGTTCAAAACCTTCTAAAGCAAAAGGACAAAAACTCTGAGATTCAAAAAAGAATCGTTGGAGTATTGGCTGATTTAATAGAGGTTGATAGCAAATATAAGCAAGCAGTTGATGTCACATTATCAGGGGCATTACAAAATATTGTAGTAAATGATGAAAATGACGCTAAATACCTTATCGAATATATAAAGAAAAATAATTTTGGAAGGATAACATTTTTGCCTATATCAAAAATTCATGCGGAAGTAACAAGAGTGAATCATCCGCTAGTTATCGATACATTAAGCAATTTATTGAACTTTAATCCTAGTATATCTGGAATCATAAATCATTTTCTAGGTAGAACGGTCCTAGTTATGGACATGAATGATGCAGTAGTTGTTTCCAAGGATTTAAAAGGTTTAAGAATCGTAACACTTGATGGAGATATCATTAATTCATGGGGTTCTATGGTTGGTGGTAATTTCTATAAAAAGGAATCTAACTCTTTACTAAATAGAAAAGCCGAACTTAAAAAATTAGATAATGCTTTAAAGGAAATAACTGAACAAGGCAAGGCTTTAAGAACAGATATTGAGAATTTAGATAATGCATTTAAGACAACAATTAATGACCTTAACAGTTTAGATATTGATAATTCTAGATTGTTAAATGAAAAGAATAATTTGCTATCTGATAAGAAAGAATTATTAGTTAAAATGGATTTCAACCAAAAATCTATTGATGACTATGAGAGAAGTATCAAACAGATGGATGTAGAGCTTGAAAAGGCTGATTTTACATCAATAAGTGATTTAGAAACTAAACTTGCTGGTAGTGAGTCAAATAGATCAAAACTTAATGACAACTTCAAACAATTGACAGATGATTTGCTTAATTTTGAAAAAGATGAGATTAAATTCGCTAGTAATCTAGAGGTTGTTATCAGAGATATCTCTGTATTAGAAGGCCAAATAGAAGATTTGAAAATCGAGAATGAGAATATGCTCAGTCAAAATAGAATCGATATTCAATCGAAAGCATCTATTCAAGAGGACCTAGATAAATCTATTAATAAAACTAGTAAGTTAAAGATAGTAGTTGAAGAATTTGAGAAAAATCAGAGCAGTGAGAGTAGCGTTATCCGTGAGTTAGATGAAAAGATCAAAACTTTGGAAGCTAATATATCAAAAGATAGAATCGAGATCGATAATCTTAGAGATTCGATAAATGTACTTGATCGAAACACATTTCAGCTTGGTTTGAAAATTGAAAACGATCAAGAAAAGAAGGAAGAAATTGTATTATCTTATATGGAAAACTATGACTTGGAGAGGGGATTTGTTGAAGATAAATTACAGAATCTTGAACAAGTTAAGGTTACTAGAAAAGTTATATTAGATGTTAAAAATCAGTTGTCAAAGATTGGGTATTTTAACTATGCGAGCATAGAAGAATATCAAAACGAAAGCGAATCTTTAGAATTCATTAGAAAACAATATGATGATTTAGTAGCCACTAGAGAAGACATAATTAAAATGATCAAGAAGCTTGAAAAGGATATGATATCATTGTTCAATGAGAGTTTTGTTAAAATCAATGAGAAGTTTGGAGAAGTTTTCCAAGTGCTATTTGATGGTGGACAAGCTCAGTTATTATTAGATAGTGATGATGTATTAACAGCTGGTATTGAGATCATAGCAAAACCGCCAGGAAAGAAACTAAAAAATCTAGGCTTATTATCGGGTGGTGAAAAGGCTTTAACTGCTGTGGCACTATTATTTGCCATATTTGAGATTAATCCTGCACCATTTTGCATACTCGATGAGATTGATGCGGCATTAGATGAAGCTAATATAAAAAGATACATCAACTACCTTAAATCTATGACTGATAAGACTCAATTTGTTATCATCACTCATAGAAAAGTGACTATGGAGATGGCTGATATATTATATGGCGTGACTATGGAAGAAAAAGGAATATCTAAGGTAATAACACTTGCATTAGATAATTATAGGGAGGCATAATGTTTAGAAAACTATTTGGAAAAGACAAAAAGAAAAATGAACATGAAGAAAGAGTTGAACAAATCGTAGATAATTTACAAGACGATTATGTTGAGATTGAAAAACCGACATCAGTTTTAGAACCAGAAGTAGAGGCGACTGAAAAAGAATATTTGACTAATGATTTAGAAAATGAAGAGTTAATATTTGAAGCTAGCGAAGAAACACCAACTACTCACGGACTTGTATTAGAAGATATTGTAGAAGAAACTATTAAACAAGAAGAAAAACCAAAAAAGATGGGGTTATTCCAAAGGCTTAAAAAGGGATTAGCAAAAACAAGAGATGCAGTAAGCTCATCTATAGACAACTTGGTTAATGGTAAAGCTACTATTGATGATGATTTATATGAAGAACTTGAAGAAATCATGATATCTGCTGATATTGGTGTAGAAACGACAGTAAATATTATTGATGAGCTAAGAGACTATATTGAAGATAATCATATCAGAGATCCCAAATTAATTAAAAGCGATTTAATTAGGATTATGAAAGAGAAACTTAAATCTCAAAATTCAAATAATGCCTTAAATTTTGAGACGGATAAACCATTAGTTATTCTTGTTATTGGTGTAAATGGAGTAGGTAAGACTACTACTATTGGAAAACTAGCACATAATATAAAAAGTGAAGGAAAGAGCGTGACTTTAGCAGCTGCTGATACTTTTAGAGCTGCAGCCATCCAACAACTAACAGAATGGGCAAATAGAGCCAATGTTGAGATTATCACTCATGAGGAAGGTTCAGATCCTGCTTCAGTAGTATTTGATGCTATCACTTCTCATAAGACTAAAAATAAAGATGTATTGATTATCGATACAGCTGGAAGACTTCATAATAAAAAGAATCTTATGAATGAGTTAGAAAAAATCAATAGAATTATCGATAAGCAATATCCTGAAGCTACTAGAGAAACACTTTTAGTATTAGATGCGACAACAGGACAAAATGCAATTTATCAAGCCAAAGAGTTTAATAAGGTAGCAGATATATCTGGACTTGTACTTACTAAATTAGATGGTACAGCAAAAGGTGGAGTAGTATTCCCGCTACAAGTAGAAAACAATATACCAGTTAAATATATTGGAGTTGGAGAAGGAATTGATAACCTTGAAAAATTCAACTCAGATGAATTTATTGATGCTATGTTTAATTAATGAATAGGCCTTTGTGAAGGCCTTTTTTTATTGATTGATATCATTTAACTGGATACGGGCAGATATAGAAAAGGGCAGTTAGGCCCGTATAACAACAGCTTGAAAATCAGTCATTTTACGGGCAGATATGAAAAAGGCCAATTAGACCCGTATAACTCACCTAAAATTGAATACATTTTACATGGATTCTTGTGAAATGCTCAGTTAGGCCCGTACAACTTCTTTTGAAAAAACGGAAATTTTCGGTTTGTATTTAAGAAGTGAAAAGCAAACCGTAAATTCTTAAAAATCGGGGGAAAAATTTACGGTCTATATAAAGAAATTCGATTTTGAACCGTAAATCTTCCAAAAAACGAAGATATAATATTATCAATGGTTAGTAGTAGGAATATTTTACAATTATTCATGTAGATAATGTAAAAAATGCTAAAAAATATTTGACAAGAACGTTGATAAATAGTAATATATACTCTGTCAACAAAATAGATTGACAGGTGATAATATGGAAAAGAATATTGAGATTGGTACACTGTACCAATACTACAAAGATTTACTAAGTGAAAAACAGGCAGAAGCTATAGAACAATACTATTTAGAAGATTTGTCTCTGACTGAGATTGCTGAGATAACAGGTGTTTCAAAACAGGCTGTATCAACGAATATCAAAAGGGCAGAAAAGTTATTAGAAGATTATGAGAATAGTCTTAAAGTATATGAGAAGCTTGTTTATTTAGTAGATTCTTTAGAAGATTTAAGTAAATTTCTTGAAGGCAAAACAGATAAAAATACTTATGAGATAGTAAATGAAAAGATATCAGACATTATCTCGAATATGAATTAGGATGTGAATTATGTTTGGAAATTTAGCTGACAGACTACAAAATCTTATGTCTAATCTGCGCGGCAAAGGAAAATTATCTGAAAAAGATATAGAGCAAGCTATGAGAGAGATACGTCTTGCTTTATTGGAAGCGGATGTAAACTATAAGGTAGTAAAAGGTTTTGTCCAAAAAGTCAAGGAAAGATCACTTGGTGTTGAAGTAATGGAAAGTTTAACTCCTGGTCAGATGGTTGTTAAGATAGTTAATGAAGAGTTGACTAGTCTGATGCAAGACCCTAACCAAAAGTTAAAGATATCTTCAAAACCGCCAACAGTAATTATGATGTGTGGACTACAAGGAGCTGGTAAGACAACTCATTCTGGTAAGTTAGCACTTCACCTAAAAAAACAAAACAAAAGACCATTATTAGTAGCAGCTGATATTTATAGACCAGCAGCTATAGACCAATTACAAGTAGTTGGTAATAAGGTTGGAGTACCAGTTTTCGAGATGGGAAAAGTTAATCCTGTTGAGATTGCTAAAAAGGGTATTGAATTTGCGCTAAAAAACAATAACGATATAGTTTTAATAGATACAGCTGGACGTCTTCATATAGATGAAGAATTAATGGACGAGTTAAAGAACATTAAAAAAGCTGTAGAAGTTACAGAAACTTTCTTAGTCGTAGATGCTATGACTGGACAAGATGCTGTAAACGTTGCATCAACATTTAATGAAAATTTAGAGTTAACGGGTGTTATCCTAAGTAAGTTAGATGGTGATTCTAGAGGTGGTGCTGCACTTTCTATTAGAAGTGTGACACAAAAACCTATTAAATTTATCGGCGTTGGCGAAAAGATGGAAGACCTTGAAGCATTTCACCCGGATCGTATCGCATCTAGGATATTGGGCATGGGAGATGTACTTTCTCTTATTGAAAGAGCTGAACAATCACTTGATGCAAAAAAAGCTAAGGAACTTGAGCAAAAACTTAGAGACCAAAGCTTTGACTTGAATGACTTCTTAGACCAGATCGGTCAAGTAAGGAATATGGGACCGCTAGAAGATTTATTGGCGATGATACCAGGTGTTAATAGTAAGGCTTTGAAGGGAATGAATTTTGATCCTAAAAGTATAGATATTACTGAAGCGATAATTAGATCTATGACTGATGAAGAAAAGAGAAAACCAGATATTATCAGTAGTTCTAGAAAACAAAGAATAGCAAATGGTTCTGGAACAAGCGTAGTAGAAGTTAATAAGTTATTAAAGCAATTTAAAGACACTAAAAAACTCATGAAACAGATGGGAAATTTAGATAAAAACAAAATGAAAAAAGGAAAATTTAGATTACCATTTTAATCTAAAAATTATGGAGGAAAAAACATGGCAGTAAAAATTAGAATGAAAAGACTTGGCGCAAAAAAGAGACCTTTTTATAGAATCGTAGTTGCTGATTCGAGAGCTCCTAGAGATGGAAGATTTATCGAAGAAATCGGATACTATAATCCTATATCTGAACCAAAAATGTTCAAAGTAGACCAAGAAAAAGTAAGCGAATGGATTGGTAACGGAGCAAAACCTACAGAAACTGTAGCTAAATTATTTAAGAAATACGAAATCAGCGTTGAAAATAATAAGTCTAAAGCAACTGTAGTAGAAGTTCAAGAAACTACTGAAGAAGTGGAAGCATAAGATGAAAGAAATAGTTGAATACATCGCTAAGAGTTTAGTTAGTCATCCAGACGATATCGTAGTTGAAGAAGTATCAAATAACGGTGTTGTAGACCTTAAGCTTTTGGTAAATGCTGATGATATGGGAAAAATCATTGGTAAGCAAGGTCGTATAGCTAACTCAATCAGATCAATATTAAAAGCTTGTGCAGTTAAAGAAGAAAAGAAAGTAAACTTAGAAATAGACTCAAAATAATGAATAAAACAATAGTTGGAAAAGTAGCCAATACCCATGGGGTAAGAGGTGAATTAAAAATTCAAAGAACAAATAACGAAACATTTGATAGAGATGTTAACTATTATATTGGAAATAATTTCGATAAAGTTGAGATTGAAAGATCTAGACATAGTGGCGAGCTTAGCTATATTAAGCTTAAATCTTTTGATAACATAAATGATGTTATCAAATATAAAGATCAATTCATTTATGTTGATTCAAACGATTTATATGAACTTGAAAAAGACGAGTACTATGTAAAAGATTTAGTAGGGCTTGAAGTTTACGATGAACAAGACCAATTATTAGGAAATGTCAAAGACGTGTTGACTTATGCGGCAAATGATATATATGTCATATCGACAGAAAATGAAGATATGATGGTTCCAGCAGTTAAAGAG
>JAAYEL010000006.1 GCA_012728755.1 Tissierellia bacterium
CTAATACAGGCTGTGCGAAGTGTGAAAACTCAAACGGTTCATTTAATCGGTATGTATAAGTTTTCAAAAACGAAGTTCGATTACCAAGGTAAGAGCCTAACACATGCCCAGATTAACAATATGCTGGGCAAGCACAAGCGTTGCCGTTCCTTGGGCTATCAATACAAACAAGCTGTGGTAATGTATCAAGATGTCGAGATTTGTCTTTTCTTTAGTCGTCGAGGCAAAAATGACAAATGGAAAGTACTGTTGACTACAGACACTAAATTGACGTTCAAGACATTGATTGAACACTATCAAGTGAGATGGGTAGTAGAAGTATTTAATTGCGAATCCAAGCAGTTATTGAACCTAGGAAGATGTCAATCTAGTAACTTTGATGCTCAAGTTGCCGAAACAACCATCAGCATGATTGCTTATCTACTATTGACATTGAGGATGCGATACGACAATTATGAGTCTAAAGGAGCGCTATATCGATCAATGAATGCCGATATACTAAGGGAAACTCTCGATAAACGTCTGTGGGGTCTGTTCATAGAGTTGACATGTAAGGTCTGTGAGGTGCTGGAAATGGACGCCAATGATTTGCTAGAGAAGATGCTAGTTAATCCAAAAGCAGAATCAATGATTTTAAAACTATGTTCTTCGATGGTTAAGGACGAATGACAAATTGGAAAATATAAAATGCTATAGCACAGGGATATAGAAAATAATAATGCACTTCCTTTCTATTTCTTTGTCAATTATTTAAAGGAAGTGCGAAACATCAGTAGTTTATTATAAATTGAATCAGTAGTGTTTTCAGCTAATGTATATATTGCTGATTGTCCTATTATCTAAGCTTCTCTTACTTAACGTCTTCTACTTCCTCCCTCAATTTCTCCGCCTCCATCTCCTTTATCCTCGCCCTCTCCAGTCTCTTAGCCCTTTGCACAACTGCCTTCTCAAAAGACACAACCTCTTTGCGTATAGCCTTTACACTATCACGCCTATATTCAAATATGCTATCTAAGTTAGTAAGTAGGCTAGGAGTGGCTTCCCCCATCATATGTATATATCGATATTTTAGGTCATTATCTTTTAAGCTATCAGCCTCCTTTTGTTTGTAAATAACTGTGAAAAGAGAAATCAAGCATATAGCACATAGCCCTATAACTCCAATAAAAGTTCTACTTGATGCAAAACTAAACACATGTCTATGCTCTGTACTTATAGGCTTACTAATTTGCTCAATAGCTTCATCTATCTTATCAGAAAGTTCATCTATTGCAGATAAATTAGGCAACTCTATCTCTGGCTTAACTGGTGTATTGTTACTCTCTTTTGACTTTACTATCTCCTTGATTTCTTCAAAAAGCGTGTATATCTCGTTAATATCTATTTTACTCATTATATTGTATGTTTAATTGGTTTGTTACATCTGTCTTCCAAACTTGCGTTTCTTTTTCTTCTTTGCTTTAAAAAAATCTCTTTTGTCATCATCAACTCCAACACCTGGTTGAATATCAAAAAGGCTACCTAAAGTAGAGACTGTAGATATTACTGACGAAGAAGGATTGTTATATTGAATTTGATTAGTGCTAATGCCCTGTTTGTTGTTTTGGCTCAGCTGATAGTCAATCTTTGAGTAGCTAAATGATCTATCCACTTTAGAGCCATTAAACAGATAGCTATTCTTTTCAAATCTAACACCCTGTACTTCATCAGAGTTGCCTTTAGTTTTAAACTCAGTATTAATTCCATTTCTTCTAAGCTCATTTACTAATTGCTCCCAGTTGCTACATCTTGGAATCAAAACTTTAAGAGCATTGTAAATTTCATACCTTGTTGCATCAGGTTCTTTTAATCTATGCTCCTTTACATTCTCTTTGCCAGTAGAGAAGTATAGTCCATGATGATTTGTTAGCTCCTTGCATATCTTCTCACTTCTAAAGCGATCGTTACTGTCAGTGATAGTAATGCCGTTATTATCTACACGATTATAGATGATATGAAGATGGGGGTGCTCTTTATCGAAGTGTCTTCCCACTATATATTGAGTGTTAGTTATCCCCATCTTATTCATATACTATCGTGCTATCTTAGCCATCATTTGGTTAGATAGCTTATCTCTGTCTTGTTTTGAGAAATTCAAGGAGATATGACAAACAGGCTTTGAAATACGACTATTCAAAGAGGCTTGCCTTATAAAACTCTGTATGATGGACGCTTTGCTTTTTAAGCGAAGGCCATCGCAGTCTATTATTTGAGTCTCCTTCTTCTTATCCAGTACATAGTTGACTGCCCCTTTGAATGCTTTACCCTTTACTATTTTTGCCATCATCTTCTATCATTTCAATAATGTTATCAATCTTATCTGCCAAGTAAAGATATTCACTGCGTGAAGTAGAATATCCTGCTGCATTGGCTCTTCGTGCAATCTGATTTAGATTATTTCCCATGCCTGATAACTTTCTTATATAATCATTTATTTCAGGAGTTAGTCTTGGGAGAATAATGCTTTCTGATAAGCATTTTCTAATGTATTCACTACGACTAATGCCTGCTGAGCTGGCTTTAGTTTTTAGTGAAATATGCTCCTTTGTATTTAGCTTTACGCTGATAGTATATCTGCGTTTTTCGCCCAGTTTTTTAGTAGGGCGACCACCTTTATTAAAGCTCATAATAACTTTAGTTATTTGATTTCAGACCAACGGGATGAACTCTTTCTGCAACCAACGGGAGCGGAAAGCAAGTGGGTTTTGGTATTACCAAAACATAAACTTGCTCCGCAAAAAACATAAAGTAGTTCAGCCATTAGTCTGTTTAAAATTTAAGCCCCCTTTTTCTCTTTTGAATAGGGGCTTGCTTAACTACTAAATGTTTTTTATTACACAAATAATCATTCAAATCTTTGTGTTCCGAGTAGGAGGTTGAAGCATCAATTATGCGTAAACCCAATTTGCTCTTCAGCTCTTGAAAAACTTTCTTGCCAGCTGTATCATTATCCAAAAATGAGTGTATCTCCCTGTAATTATTTAATAGTGGTAAGGCTTTAGATATATTGGAAATTGAATTCATTATAATTGAATCTTGAAGTCTTAGATATGGGAAATTACTCTTCTCACTTTGTAATGTAAGTAGGGATAGATAGTCCATAAAACCTTCAAATAAATAACAGATATCATTATCACTATTAAGCTTGATACTTGTTATATCTTTAGGCACAATGCAACCCTTAAAATATGTATTTCGAATCTCATATCCATCATTGTCATTTTTAAAGCCAATACCAAAATAACTTCTACCATTAATCTGGTAGTGAATTTCATTACAGATTTTAGAAGCAACCACTGTATTTATTTTCCTTTCTTGTAAATACTTTAGTAGCATGGGATGCTTTAAGGATTTTACATCCGACAGAATAATTCCATTTGTATTTTCACTTTCATCTTTGATTAAAGATTTACTATGAAAGGAAAAAGTAGAGTTGCTGTTCTCTTTCTTACTATCGTACTCTATTGCCCCAATGTCTTGTTGACTATAGTTAGATAGGTATTCATATGTTTCTTTGAGAGAGAAGCTATGTATCTTCATCACTAAATCAATAATGCCTCCACCCACACCACTCCCAAAGTCATACCAAAGGTTTCTTCTATAATCAACCTTTAGACTTGGCTTATTATCTTCTCTGAATGGACTTTTATACATTCCGTAACCCATATATTCCTTTTTGGGATATACCCCTTTACTTTTTAGATAATCTCTTATGGATAAATGTTTTATATTATTGTATGTCATAGTTTTTTCTTTTTATTGAACTTTTACTGGTTTATCTTACTACACTTTGAGCTGTAGTTAACGAGCTTATAATCAGCTTATCATCTGTAGTAAAGACAATTATAGTAGTAACTACATTTTAATTTTGAGTTGTAGTTAAGTAGTAAGGTGTCGTAAGAATGGTTTTTTACTCTTACTACGGTGTAATCTCTTTTCTTTCACTGTATTATACTATATAGTAG
>JAAYEL010000007.1 GCA_012728755.1 Tissierellia bacterium
ATACAAAGGAGAACGACAATGTCTTTTAATGTAACTAATTGTATATCAAAATCACTTTCTTTAACAGATGCAAACATAACTTTTACAGGAGAAATTTATGAAGAGTCAATAAATAATCTAAAAACTTTGGTTTACGAAGCCATATTAACTTATGATAGTTCCTCTTGTCCTGTTTGTGGTAACCTGGATTCAAGTAGAATTATCAAGCATGGTTCTAAGAAATCTATCGTTAGAATTCTTCCTGTCAATGGACAGCCAGCCGCTATTAGGCTTAAGAAACAAAAATTTTTATGTAAGGAATGTAACTCTACTTTTGTTGCAGAATCTAATATTGTTAAGAAATATTGCTCAATTTCAAACAGACTCAAGGCTCATATTCTAAGTACACTTTCTCAAAAAATTAGTGAAAAAGATATTGCTAAAATTAACAATATTTCACATTCAACAGTATCAAGATACATCGATAATGACTTTAAAAAATACTCACCTCCTAAGCATACTCTTCCAAAGAATCTTTCTTTCGATGAATTCAAGTCTACCAAGAATGCAAAAGGTGCTATGAGCTTTATCATGACTGACTTAGATGAAAAAAGAGTAATTGATATCGTTGAAAATAAACAGCTTTATCATCTAAAAAGATACTTTAATAGATTTACTAAGAAGTCTAGAAAATCTGTAAGAACAATCACTATCGACATTTATCAACCATATGTAAGTCTGATAAAAGAAATGTTTCCAAACGCTAAAATTATCTATGATAGATTCCATCTAATTAACAATTTGTCAAGAGCTTTGCTAAAAACTAGAATAGATGCCATGAAATTAATTCCTGTAACTACTATGGAGTACAAAAGATTGAAAAGGTATTGGAGGCTAATTCAAATGGACTTTGATAAGCTTGATGCTAGAGATTTTAGAAGATGGGTGCATTTCAAAGAAATGAAGACTGAATATAGTCTTGTTATGGAGGCTATTTCAGTTGATGAAACATTGAAAGAAACATATGAAATTTATCAAATACTACTACAAGATTTTAAGAGAAAAGATGTTAAAGGGCTAAAAAAGCACCTAAAAACTTTTGAATCTAAAGGTTCGAAGCATATTAGAACTGCAATAGATACTATGCTTAAGGATTTTGAATATGTTGCTAATGCTTTAGATTATGATTACTCTAATGGCTTTACTGAAGGAGTGAACAACTTCATCAAGGTATTAAAGAGAATCGCTTTCGGATACAAATCATTCTTTCATTTTAGAAACAGAATATTGATAACTTTAAGATTAAAGGAACAATTTGATATGTAAAAAGGAGTCAGAATTTACTTCTAACTCCTTGTGTGATTTACTCACGACTCTTCACCAACACTATTTGACAAAGAGCCTTTTTTATATATTATTTTCTTTGTTTTTACTCAAATTCCCACGAGTCCCTCATAAAACGCTCCTTTGGGGTCGCTTTTTTGTTTAAAACCATCAGTCAAGCTGGTTTCTTATTCACTTCTTAATGCTATTACTGGGTCTTTTTTAGACGCCATTTTTGCAGGGATTAGGCCTGCGATAATAGTAAGGAACATGCTTATCGCGACTAATATCACGCCCGCTTGTGGTGGAAGATAGGCTAAACCTTCGACCCCTGAAAGAGTAGATATTATGGAATTTATAGGAATTAATAGTAATAGAGTTACTAGGATTCCTATTAACCCTGCTGAAAATCCGACTATGGCAGTCTCAGCATTAAAGACTCTTGCGATATCTTTTTTGGATGCACCTATGCTTCGTAAGACCCCAATTTCTTTTGTTCTTTCAAGAACCGAGATGTATGTGATAATCCCAATCATAATTGATGATACTACAAGTGAAATGGATACAAAACCAATCAAAAGATAAGTAATCATATCAATGATGGATGTGATTGAAGATGTCATAAGACCAACGAAGTCAGTATATTGAATTATGGAGGCATCATCTCCAAGTTTTCTTTGTTCATCGTTATATTGATTAATTGATTCAACAACTTGTTCTCTTGATTCAAAATCCTTAAGATATAGATTTATAGCAGTTGGATTGTCATAATCAACAGCTCCTATTCGAGCTATATTTTTATCGTAACTAGAAGAATAGGTTTGTCTAAATCTCTCCAGTAATTGAGGTTTTTGAGGATCAGGAGCAGAGTTTAATTGAAGCTTTTCTTGATCAGAAAGGATCTCAATAAACTCATCATCATTCATATTTTCAACATCAATAAATTCGTTACCTGTAAAAATATCTTTGTTAGGTGTATTCTTTTGATCTTTTACGATTTGGCTATCATTTACCATTTCGATAAGCTTATCGCTTAATTCTTTTGTATATCCAATTGTTCCATTAATAGTGCTTGATACGGCATCTTCATTTGGTTTGACTATACCTGTGATTTTTATAGGGAAAGCATCTTCTATAGCTGATTTGATAAATTCAGTATCTTTTGATTTTTCAACCCAAAGATCATCTACTTTTTCAAATAAACTAGATTGAGGAACTACTTTGTATTCAAGGCCTATAAGTTCATCATATGAGAAGACCTTTTTCTCATAGTTTTCTTCAACGATTTCCTCTTCATTATCAATTTTTTCTTGAATTTCTGTTATCTCATCGCTATCTTTAAGGCCTAAAGTGTATAGTGTCATATCGCTAATTTGATTGTCTTCATTAACGACAAGAAGCACTTCATCATACTTTTGTGGCCAGTTTCCAGATAGAAGATTATATTGAGAATGAAGAAGCTCGCTATTGTCGATCATCTCCGTAAAAACTTCTGGGCTTAATGACATACCTGGTAGAGCATTTCCCATAGGTCCTTCTTGATTAAGTAATGGACTAGGATTTATCTGTTTGATATCGCCTGAGGTATCCGGGTCATAAACATTTAACCTAACACCATAATCATAAGCGATAGCTGTAGTAGCATCTACTATGGATTTGCTCTTTTCGCTTTCTAGAAAATCCTTAAACTTTGAAAGGTCGTTATCGTTAATCCTAATAGTTCTCATCTTTAGATTATCGCCAACAAAACCACCTTGGTAGACTTTATCTAAAGGGTCTTCATTTTCTGTTTGCATATTTTGAGCTGTTTCCATTCTTTCTTCTTGGATGCCTAAAAGGTCGATGCCCTGACTCTCAATTGTGATAGGATATGAAGAAAGAGTATCTTCTTCAGTCTTTTCAATATATCCTTGCATCCCTGTCGATAGGGAAAGTATAAGTGCGATTCCGATGATGCCAATGCTACCAGCAAATGATGTAAGTATGGTACGTCCTTTTTTAGTCTTTAAGTTGTTAAAGCTCAAGGAGAGTGCTGTCAAAAATGACATAGAAACACGCTCTTTTTTAGACTTCGTTTCTTGTATACTTGCCTCATATGGTTGGTATGGAGATGAATCAGAAATTATCTTACCATCAAGCAAATTGACAATTCTTGTTGAATATTTTTCTGCTAATTCTGGATTATGAGTAACCATGATTACTAATTTATCCTTAGCTATCTCTTTTAATAGAGCCATTACTTGAACGCTAGTTTGAGTGTCTAAAGCTCCCGTTGGCTCATCTGCAAGAAGTATGTCTGGGTTATTAACCAAAGCTCTCGCTATGGCAACTCTTTGCATTTGTCCTCCTGATAATTGATTTGGCTTTTTATGAATATGGTCGATTAAGCCAACCTTATCAAGAGCTTCTTTTGCTCTTTCTTTTCTTTCTCTTTTTGATACACCAGCTATAGTTAATGCCAGCTCAACATTTGATAAAACCGATTGATGAGCGATTAAGTTATAGCTTTGAAATACAAATCCGATGGATTTATTTCTGTAGTTATCCCAGTCTCTTGATTTATATTTTTTAGTTGAAATGTTATTAATCACCAAATCGCCATCATCATATTGGTCTAAACCGCCGATGATATTAAGCATGGTAGTTTTTCCAGAACCACTGGGTCCTAGTATAGAGACAAATTCATTTTCCCTAAAATTAATATTGATACCATCGAGTGCTTTTTGTGTGAAATCCCCCGTAGTATATGTTTTTGATATGTCGTAAAGTTTTAGCATAATGCCTCCTAATTTCTTATATATTATCATACCCTTATATAGAAATTGTGTTTTAATTAAAAACTGCTAGAGAAACTCTAGCAGTATATTACTTTCTATTTAAGATTAAATGAGATGTCACCTTGGTAATCACAGATACTAACAATAATCCCATGGAAACATCTGTTAGAAAATGTGCTCCATCAAATATCCTTGAGAAAAACACCAATATAGGCCATGCAATGGCAAAAATGTAAATGAATTTTTTACCCTCAAATTTTTTGAACAGTTCTGGTACAAATAGCAGTGTTAGCATAGTAGCAGCACTTGAAGTATGACCAGATGGGAAAGACCTATAGAAATCACCCTTGGTATAGCCTTGTGGAAATAGCCAAAACGAAAATGTATCAAAGTTATCTTTTTGATACATCGAGATAAATCTCTCTCTTCCCCAAAATGATTTCATCAAAGACATGATAAGTAAAGTCGCTAATATGGTAGCTATGACAAAATAGGCATATCTTACTAATCTGTCTTCATCAAGGCCTTTTGCCAATAAAGATAGCAAATAGCCGCTTATTAGGTACCATAAAGTTATCCCAGTTGATAATAGCTGATTTTTAATCCCAAAATATCCTGGTATTGTCCTTGCGCTTATCAAAGAAAAACCGATAATGATTAATGTTGGGAATATGAAATAAACTAGTTTGTCTTTATTTTTAAGACTCAATTGAATGAGTGCAAATGCCATAGCTATGATAAGCGTGGACATTGGCATCTCGCCAGCGATCTTAAATACTGTAGGAAACAAAGTACCATTTGCATACAGCAACTTATTTATCGCTAAATCGTAAAATGATCCTACCAATAGCCCTATTAATGCAAATATTATCATCACATTCAGCATCTTATGAGCTATTGATTTTTCATTTCTAGTAAATGTCATTATTTGTTTTCCTTATTTTTTTCGTATCTTTCGAAAGCTTCTTTAAGAGCTATGGCAGCATCACCAACATTTCTCCATCCACCAACTTCTACTACTTTATTTTCTAGGAATTTGTAAGTAGAAAAGAAATGTTCAAATTCTTTTTCCACATGCACTCCTAAATCGTCTAAAGTGTAAATCTCATCATATCTTGGATCATTTATAGGTACTGCGATTAGTTTTTCATCCATACCTTTATCGTCTTTCATAACGAACATACCTACCACTCTAGCCTCAATCGTACATCCAGGAAATGTAGGATTAGTTACCATAACTAATACGTCAATTGGATCTCCATCTTCAGATAATGTATTTGGTACAAATCCATAGTCAGTTGGATAATACATAGGTGAGAATAATACTCTATCAAGTATGATTCTATTTTTTTCGTGGTCATATTCGTATTTATTAGAACTGCCTTTTGGTATTTCGATAAATGCATCAACTATTACTGGATCATTGTTTTTATAAAATATATGATTTATGCTCATAATTTCTCCTTTTCTTTATTGTATAATTTGTGAAAATTCAATTTTCTATTCATAATTAGTATATCACAATAAGGAATTTGCGTGCTAACATTTTACCTGAAAGATAAAGCTTCTGATACGAAACTAGCTTTATTGTATTTAAATTTTGTTTTTTGATATAATGAATTTAATCAGATTCACGAAAATTTATGGAAGGACGATTATGAATCTTAAAGTAAAGAATTTTAAAAACAAAGCAGAAGAATTATTTTCAAATGGCTTTAATGATAAGGCTTTTGTTCTATTGGACAAAGCGTATGAAAATTGCGAGACTTTTGAAGAAAAGATAGATATATTATTTGATAAGGCATTGATGTATGATCAGTTAAATGAAGATCAAAGAGCGCTTGAATGCTACAAGGAGATTTTGTCAAAGGATGATACCGAAGCCAGTGCACTTTATGGCGTGGGTATGATATATGAGAAAATGGGAGAATATGATAAGGCTGAGACTTATTATTTGGCTTGCATTGAGGCTGATAGGACATATGACAGGGCTTATTTTTTCTTAGCAAATCTATATGATATCACCGATAGATATAAATTAGCCTTGGAGTACTATGAGAAAGCTAAGCAATTAGCACCCAATGATATTATGATATATAACAACATGGGGGCTATTTATGAAAATACAAATGATTATGACTTGGCGTTAGAAAATTTAGACAAAGCCATTTCGATAGATGATACATATTTTAGGCCATTTTTTAATAAGGGAGTTGTTTATGGCAAGCTTGGTCAGGATGAGAAAGCACTTGAAAATTACCAACTGTCAATAAGCAAAAATCCAAAGTACAACAATAACTATTTGAACCTTTCGGCATTTTACATAGAAAGAGATAATTTATGTGATGCTCTAAGTATATTGAATAAGGGTATAAAAAATGCTGATGATACAGCCAATCTTTATTATAATAGAGCATGTATACAAATGAGATTAAATAATGAGATTGAGGCATTTGGCGACTTGAGTAAGGCGATCGAACTGGAGCCTCTTTTAAGAGAATATGTAAAAAACGATAAGGATTTTGAAAAAGTAAAAAACGATATAGAGTTTAGAGATATTATAGGAGATAATGATGATTATACTAAAGACCGAAGAAGAAATTCAGGGAATGGCTAAAGCTGGGGAGATACTTTGTAAGACTCATCTAGCGATAGCTAAGATAATTAAACCTGGACTTTCTACTTTACAGATAAATGATTTTGCAGAGAGCTTTATGCTATTTAAGGGATCTACACCAGAACAAAAAGGTTATGAAGGTTTTCCATATGCACTTTGTACATCATTAAATGATGAGATATGCCACGGCTTTCCAAGAGAAGATGTGATTCTTAAGGAAGGAGATATATTATCCATAGATAATGTGGTAAACTACAATGGATATCTAGCGGATAGTTGCTGGTCATATGCTATAGGAAAGCTTAGCGATGAAAATCAAAAGCTAATGGATGTTACTAAGGAATCGATGTATAGAGGAATCGAAAAGGCTATAGATGGCAATAGACTTGGTGATATAGGCCATGCTATTCAAAGCTATGTCGAAGAAAATGGTTTTTCTGTTGTTAGAGATTTCGTTGGACATGGCATTGGAAAAGAGATGCATGAAGAGCCTCAAGTACTTCATTATGGAAGTCCAAAAAGAGGAAAAAGACTGATTGAAAATATGGTTATCACTATCGAACCAATGGTTAATGTCGGTGGATATCAGATGAAATTAGATGATAATGGTTGGGTTGCTAGAACTGTTGATGGTAGTGTATCATGTCAGTTCGAACATACATTAGTCGTAAAAAAAGATAAGCCTTTGATCTTAACAAATCAAGATGATTATGAGTTAAATGAAGAGGAACTTAAGTTTATTGAAGACTACGAATTTTAGGAGAGATTTATGAGAAGTTTATTTGAATTAATATCAAAATATAGATCGGATGTTATTAACATTCCAATGATAGCTTTGGGGGCGATGATATTTACACTATTTATGTATATTTTCTTAAATAAAAGAAAATGGATTAAATATATCCCAGGTGTTGTTGGGGTATTAGTAGCGACAGTATTTTTAGTACAAGGATATTTTGAACTTTTAACAGATACAGGTTTAGACTTTATAGATATGTCTATCAAGATTTATGTATTTGGATTTGCTGTCATTTTCTTTTCAATAATACTAGATATTATTGATTCTTTCGGTAAAGGTATCAGTAAGAGTATTAGAAATAAAAAGAATAAAAGATTAGCACAAAAACAAAAAAAAGAATTAATGAAGAATACTCCAGTAAATAAGGTTGAAAGTAAACCCGTTGAAAAGCCGGTTGAAAAGCCTGTTGCTCAAAAAGAAGTTAAGGAAAAAGTTGGAGTAGCTAGTAGTAGAAAAGTTAATAGACCGGCAGATATTAAAAATACCAAATCTGCAAAAATAATTAAGAAGTAATTGAGGAGGTTCTATGGGAAATATCGCAGCTTTTTTTGATATAGATGGAACCCTTGTAAGAGAATCTATATTGATAAAGCATTTCAAAAAGCTTGTCAAATATGGGATAATTGATGAAAAACACTGGGTTAATAGTATCAGACCTAAATATGAAGCTTTCGAAAGAAGGCATGGCGATTTTGATGATTATCTTGATGAAGTAAGTACTATTTACAAAGACGAGCTAATCGGACTAAATAAATCTTTGATTGATTTTACCGCTCAGCAAGTAATTGATGAAGGTGGCGAGATGGTCTATCGCTATACAAGAGAAAGAATCAAATGGCATAGAGAACAAGGACATAAAGTGTTCTTTATATCAGGTTCACCAGATTTTCTTGTAGGTAAACTTGCAAAAATCTATGAGATCACAGGCTACAAAGGAACACATTATAATTTTGATGAAAATGATGTATTTCAAGGTGACATCATCCAAATGTGGGATAGTGAATCTAAGCAAAAAGAATTTACTGCCATCGCTGAAAAATACGACCTAGACCTTGATAATTCATATGCCTATGGAGATACAAATGGCGACTTTTCAATGCTTAAAAGAATGGGCCATGCCATAGCAATAAATCCATCAGGAAAACTTCTTGATATGATTAGAGAAGACGAAGAGGTCAAATCAAAAGTATCAATAATCATTGAAAGAAAAGATCTAGTTTATGAAGTAAGTCCAGATGTAAAGATATTAGATGTTTAAAAAAATGCAAGATAAAGCTGAGGAGTTCGACTTGAGGTCGAAATCCTCAGCTTTATTCATATGAAATGTCAGATTTCGCTTGCGAAATCTGACATTATATTAGCGATACCATGGTTGGTCTGATTTTAGGGGGTCAACCCCGGTATTTTAGAATGGTACTTCCAATAGAAGGGTAGATTTTGCGAAGCAAAATCCTCTTTTTCCTTTATGAAAAAAGAAGAGTTCGACTCGAGTCGAACTCACCACTTTTTACTTATTAAAACTTTTTCTCATCTCAACCAATTTAAGATATTCCTCTTCCAAACTTTCTCTTTCATCTTTTGGGATTTCCATGCTAAGCCTTGAATTTATAGACGATAATCTAAAATTAATTAGATACTCGTCCATTTTATCTTCCATTTTACCTTTTTTACTATTCTCATATTCTTTTAGAGTTCCATTAAAATACTTTATTCTTTTATCCTCAATCATCAACAATGAATCGGCAATATTTTCTATAAATCTTTTATCATGAGTCACAAAAATGAAACCTCTATCATAGCTTGAAAGCAGAGATTCTAGCGCTTCAATCGCTCTGATATCAAGGTAGTTTGTCGGTTCATCGAAAATCAAATAGTTAAAATCCGAAGTCAATAGTTTCGCCAACTTAACCTTTGCTCGCTCCCCATCGCTTAATATTTCAACTAATTTATAAACATCATCTCGCCTAAAACCAAGCCTAGCAAGTATGATTCTTGTCATGCTTTGATCATAAAGCGAGCTTTCCATAAGATTATCAAGTATGCTCTTTCTAACATCAATAATCTCTGTCATCTGGCTGTAGTAACCAATCTTCAAATTGGGATGTTTCCAAACATCAACACCTTCTAGCATCATATTTAGCAATGTCGTCTTACCACTGGCATTTGCACCTAAAAGTGCCGTCTTTCGATTATTTTCTATGGTTATCTCACTCTTTTCAAACAAAAGCTTCTCTCCAAAAGCTTTGCTCAAATTCTTTGCTCGAAATAATACCTTCGAATGTATCTTAGAAGCATCAGGCATACTAAGCTTAATCTCAATTTCTTCTGTAGGCTTTTCCTTAACCTCTAATTGATCTATCCTGGACCTTACAGCCTTGACCTGTTTTTCAAGCTTCTTTTTGTTCTTCTGCCCGCCCCTCTTATGGAGTCTAGCCTCAGAATTTCCCATCCTTTTTGGAGCTGAAGTCACTCTAGAAGCCCTATCCTTAATCTGACTAGCCACGCCTTCAAGCCTTTGCTTTTCATCCACATAGCCTTCATACTCTCTAGTCATAAACTTATTTCTTCGTGCCTTTTCTTCTAGGTAAAATGCATAGTTTCCATTAAATACATGCAATGCCTCGCCTTCTATCTCAAAGATTATCTCACATGTCCTATCGACAAAATCACGGTCGTGCGAGATTATCAAATGTCCCATTTTCCTATCATTCAAATCTTCAATAAGTTTTTCCTTCCTATCAAAATCCAAATGAGAAGTCGGCTCATCAATCACCACGAAAGCCTCCTGGTCAGACAAAATCCACGTCAGTAAAAGCCTTTGCATCTCGCCTGGACTATACCTATCACCTTTACGAAGATTCGCCTTAGAATAATCGACAAACTCAATCTCCTTCTCCTTTGTAAAATGATGTCTAATATTCCCATCGGTCTCAAATCGACCTTCATACTCATCATCAATTCCCAAAATCACTTTCAAAAAAGTTGTCTTGCCAATCCCATTATCTCCAATAAGACCAATCTTATCATGCTCATCTATACGAAGCCCTTTAATCTCAAAGAGCCTTCTAACCCCAATATCTTTAACTATTTTATCTATATATATCATAAATCCTCCTTTTATTGAGAGGACTTTTCCTCTCATATTATCTTAAGTCAAATTTATTTCCTGTCATTATCAAATACCTCTCCTTCTATTAATTAATTAAATTATATCACTTAAGCATAAAACTGTCCAATCAAATGAAATCACATCAAAAAAGCACAACCTAAGTTGTGCTCTGCGTCTAAGAATTTATTAAAATCTCTTTAGCTTTTTTGTATTTTTCTATTCTTTGGAAGTCTTTTGAAGTAGGACTACTCACAATTCATCTCGCCATCTATGACTTCACAGATACCTTCATTTCCTACAGTCAAATCTTTCAATACATTAAGGCTCTTGTTTTCAGTCTTCGCGATATCTTCTAATGCTTTTTCAATAATATACAGTGGCTGTGCACCTTTCAATAAATATTTTCCATCAATTATTAATGAAGGTACTGATGTTATCCCATATCTTTGAGCTAATGCGATGTCTTCAAATACTAGTTTTTCAGTCGCTGGATCATGATAGAGTTCTTTCCATTTATCAACGTCCAAGCCTGCTTTTTCTACAATTTCTACCAATAAATTTTCATCTTCAATATCTAAGCTATTTACAAAAAGACTTTCTTGAAGTGCATCAAATACTTCCCAATATTTTTCTTCTCCGCCCAATATACCAGCTGCTTTTGAAGCTATAAGTCCTGGTCTAGAAGTCGGAAACTCAACATCTGCATTTCTAATGCCTTCGATATTAAATCTATGCTCATCATCATTTGCATTTGCATGAGCCCAATGTCCCAATATCTCTTCTTTTGCTTTTTTCCTCGAGCCAAAACCAGTCACAAAATCCTGAGTGCTCCAGTTCAAAGCATAAGACTTATGCTCGATCTTAATATTATTATATTTTTTCGCAATCTTTCTCATCCTAGCTGACATTGGAAAACAAAAACTACAAATTACATCATGAAAAAATTCTACTTTTATCATAACTCCTCCTAAATTAAATTATCGATTTATATATACCCAAAAGCCTTCGTTTGAGTTAATATCGTACTTTTATTTCACTTGATACATGTAAAATGTATTAAGTTCACATCTATTACATATTCATCCATTAAAATATTAATTTATATGAATATTTTTGATACTCTAAATATGAAGTATTTATAAAGCCATATGATGGCAAAACAATGGAGGAAGAATATGAAAAAATTATTAGTTATGATTTTAGTAGCTTTGCTTGTATTAACTGCTTGCGGCGCAGATGGCGGCAAGACTGCTGAACAACCAAAGACTACTGAGGAACAACCTACAGTAAAGGAAGAAACTCCAACTAAGACTCCGGCTGAAAGTCCGGCTGAAACTCCAACTGAGACTCCGGCTGAAACTC
>JAAYEL010000069.1 GCA_012728755.1 Tissierellia bacterium
ACTTTATAGTGATATTGTCGATGCTATCAGTATTTATAACCTATCTACTATTATACCGACTGATGATAGTATAACAGGCGCAGAGGCAAGAGAACTATCGGCTAAGATAGAAGATATAGAACAAGAGATTGTAAGCTTACGGTCTAAACTAAAAAAGGAAAGCCAGTTTAATCGCAAGATGGAACTGAATATAGAAATAAAGAAATTAGAGAGAAGTAAAAGTAAATTACTTGGAGGAGATACGATATGATTGAAACAACGCTTAAAGGCAATACCCCTGACATAGCAGAGGAGAATATTCAGAAGCTAAAGACCATATTCCCGGAAGTCTTTACGGAGAATAAGGTGGACTTTGAAAAACTGCAACAGGTATTAGGTGATTATGTAGAAGATAGTAACGAACGCTACAATTTTACTTGGAATGGCAAAGGAAGAGCCTTGCGTCTATCCCAAACACCGTCATTAGGTACGCTTAGACCCTGTAAAGAGGAAAGTAAGGACTGGGATACCACTCAGAACCTTTACATAGAAGGCGATAACCTTGAAGTGCTAAAGCTTTTACAAAAGAGCTACCACGGAAAAGTAAAAGTAATCTACATAGATCCGCCCTACAATACAGGTAATGAATTTGTATATCCTGATGACTTCCGCGATAGTCTTGAAAATTATAAGAAACTTACAGGACAAGTGGATAGTGAGGGTAATAGAATAACTACAAATACAGAATCAAGTGGACGTTATCATACTGACTGGCTCAATATGATGTATCCAAGATTAAGACTTGCAAGAAACCTGCTTACTGATGATGGTATCATTTTTATTAGCATTGATGATAATGAAGCTGAAAACCTAAAAAAGATTTGTAATGAGGTGTTTGGAGAGGATAATTTTATTGCGCAATTTGTTTGGATAAAAAAGAAAAAAGGAAGTCACTTATCGAAAACAACAAGAAGTATGACAGAATATATTCTTTGTTATTCTAAGTTCATTGAAGGTATTGAGTTATATGGAGAAGATGCCTATAGTGATAAACAACAACCGTTGGCCAAAAGAACAAACTCAGTGAAACAGCTCACATTTCCTAAAAACATTGTAAAGACAACATTGGGTGATGGAGTATATAATGCTAATAAATATGGAGAAGGGACATCGGCATTAATATTTAAGAAAGACATAATAGTGTCAAACGGAATAGTAAATACAGAAATAGTAGTTGATGGGCCTTTTGTTTGGACACAATCTAAATTGGATGAGGAATTAATGAATGGCACTATCGCCAATTTATCAAGTAAGTTTGGGTTTAATGTCCTACGTTCAGACCAAAGTGAAAAAATAAAAAGGCCATCAACATTGATTGATAATAAGGTAAATGTTGGTACCAATGAAGACGCATATAATGAGACTATAGAACTTTTCGGTCAAGCAGGTATTATGAGTTTTCCTAAACCCCTTTCACTCATTAAGTTTTTAGTAAATACAATAACATACTTTGATAAAGACAGCATGGTTCTCGACTTTTTTTCTGGTTCTGCAACAACTGCTCACGCTGTAATGCAACTTAACGCCGAAGATGGTGGCAACCGTAAGTTTATTATGGTTCAGCTTCCAGAACCAACAGATGAAAAAAGCGAAGCTTACAAGGCAGGCTATATGAATATCTGCGAAATAGGTAAAGAGCGTATTCGACGTGCAGGTGAAAAGATTAAGGAAGAAAAAGGACTAGAAGCACAGAATCTTGATATAGGATTTAAAGTACTGAAACTGGATACCTCTAACATCCGTAAATGGCAACCAGATTACGATAATTTGGAACAATCTTTATTGGATTATATAGACAACTATGTAGAAGGCAGGACGGAGATGGATGTTGTTTATGAGATAATGCTTAAATACGGTCT
>JAAYEL010000070.1 GCA_012728755.1 Tissierellia bacterium
ACCGAGTGGTAATTTCAATGTCACTTAGTGGTAAGTTTTGTGTCACTGACTGGTAATAACTATGTCACTAGTGGTAATTTTGGCTGGCGGATATCAAAGTTACGAACGCGATAAGCTTAAAAAACTAAGATGCTAACCCTTTCTTACAGGATTAGCGTCTTAGTTCCGTAGGTTAATTGGAAGGCAAAAAAAAGCGGAAAGCCCGTCATCATAGGCTTTCCGCTTTATCGATTCTATTCTCTTTTTTAAGCCATTTCTGTAGCTCACTCATAAATACCGTCAAACCGCCATTCTCCTCAAAAAAAATGACCTCATTTATGGTAAGCATGCCCGTATCAGTTGACACTGCGGTTTTTAATCGTAATGGCATCGTTACGCATACTTTATCAGTCTTAGGATTTATCATCTTTTATAGATTGCTATATTGTTCTACTTTTTTATAAAAACCAATATAAAGCAAATAATAAAAAAACAAAAGCTGTAAAAAGCAGTGGCTGACGATCTACCTGAGCATATACTGTTAAAAAATAATTATTTAATAGATCATATTGACCAATAGATTGAACAACTTTATTGACTAGACTATCAAGAATAGTTAGTTCCTCATCTCTGCCTTCCAACTCTAGTCCTTCATCTGTAATCTCTTTTTCATTATCTGAATCTGAAGCTGCATCCGACTCAATATTTAAACCCTTGAGAATTTTATCTTCTGTTTTAAAGACAGGCTCTTTACTTACAAATTCAGAATACAAAACTCTTCTGTAATCCGTACCATAACCGCCTTCACAACGATAAACCAGCATTCTCCCTCGTTCATCCTCAGCAGGTTCTACAAAATAATTCTTATTTGTCTCATGTACGACTTCTTGGTCTATTACTTTATAGGTGTAGACATCCTCAAAATCACTTGCATAGATATAATCACCTGGAGTCATTTGATCAATATTTTTTAGTAAGGTATCATTTATTAAATTATGAGAAAGACCAATAAATAAACCTTCTCCCAACTCTTGATTAGCTCTAGCTGTAGCAACTCCATTAAAAAGGTTCCATTCACTCGTTCCAGCAAGTATAGGAACTGATATATTCGCTTTTGGCATATAAATTGAACCAATTCCATATTTTTCAATTGTCGAATGATAATTTTTTTTAGCCTCAGCTATTTCAGCACCTCTTGCAAAATCAACTTCCTCATCATAGTTTGCTTGATTGATTCTTTTTTGTCGGGCATGAGCTGATTTTGACAGCTCTTTTTCTACTAGCTTAATAGCTGATTCAGGGTCGCCTTCACTTCCCATAATAAGATAACCTGTCGCACCTGAGATGATTAAAATAAAAGCTAAACTTAAAGAGAAGTAAGCAATCAGTTTTTTTATTTTATTTTTCATTTTTACTATCCTCCTCTTTATAAATAAAATACAGAGCCATTATTAGCATATCCTAAAATAATATAAAAGAAAAAGGCAAAGATTTTTAAAATCTCTGCCTTTAACAATGAATCTAAAAATTTTAAAGCTAATTTTCTTTTTTCTTCTTCGTTACAACGGTTCCAACTCCAACCATCCCCACTAATGCGAATAAGCTAAGACCGATAGCCGATGTAGCTGTTTCTTCGAAGCGATCTTCTGCTTCTTCTTTCGGTTTATCTTCCGGTTCTGGAATTTCTACTTCTTGGCTAGGTTCTTTTTCATAATTATTTAAAAAGAGTAATTCATCTTGCTTTTCCTTCTCACCTAGTAAATATAAATTAACTGTAATCTCCAAGCCACTTCCATTCTTAGCGTTAGTCACAAATACAACTAGATTGTATACCTTATCATCATAGCTAGCTAATTCATTAACTCCTGCTAACTGACTGATTGTATAAGTGTAAACACCGACGGATGAAAAGTTAATCTCAGGTAATTCTTTGCTGCCTTCACCTTGAATAGTCATGTTGTAACTTTCGTCTACACTACCTTCTGGCATAGGATATTCTGGATTATCTGCTTTTAAAACTATCGTATAGTCCTCATCCTCAGTTGGAGGCCTACCACTCAATTTTACTGTAACTGGTAATTTTAAGCTAGGTAAACTACTGGCTGATATAGTGGGCACTAACATTATAAATACCAGTGGAAATATGAGTAGCATGGCTAAAGTTCTTAAATACTTTCTTTTCACTTCGATAAACCTCCCTCCTATTCTGCTGGACTTGCTTCCATAATGGCTAAAATAACTATTCTTGCATCTGTAAATTCATATGAGCAAGTCGTGAGTGCTAAAATCTGAACATCTTCTTTACCTTGAACCCTTTGAATAGTGTCTTCATTTACATATAATGCATTATTGTCTGTATAATCTACTAATTGACTAATATCATCTTGCCAAAGAGTTGGGTTAAAAATCTCTGCCTCATTTGCAGGAACTAATAAACTAGCAAATATTTCTAAATCGTAAACTTTTTCTAGTGTAAGAAGCGAAGCTTCCTGATTCTCTTTGAAAAAATCTTCATCTTTATATAACTCGATATCGCCAAACATTCGACCACTCGCCATACTATGACCATATAATAATGAATACAGATCGTTAAAGGCGCCATCATTTCGTGAGTCTAAAAAGATACTGCCTGCCAGTGCAAATTCACCGTAGATATCTGTATTGATGTAAGTCAAATTCGTTTCCCCTTGTAAAATAGGGTAATCTATATTTGTGTTCTCTACAGTAATCCATCCCACTACATCTGAGTTGATCGCTAATAATTCTTCAAAAGAAGGTCGACCCTCTTCAATATCTGGCTTTAACTTTAGCATATCGGCTTGGACATCATCTGCTTGGGCATAAACCTGACTGTTATCCCACAAGGCATATCCAGCATACACACCTGCAATACATAAGAATAAAATCACAATATAATTTAAAATTGTGTCAGCTGCGTCAAGAAAAAACTTTGAAAGCTTCATGCAACTACACTCCATTCATATTGCAAGAAGAGATGATAGAAAATTCTATCATCAACTCCTGCAAAGGATTATCTTATCTTTTTATTAGTTTCTAACTCTTTTTCTGACTGTGAAAGAAATTAATCCGACCCCTACTAGGGCTAATACTAAGATGTAAGGTAGGTTGTCTAGGTTAACGCCTGTTTCGATTGTTGTATCTAATTTGTTTTCGATATCCACAGTTTGAGTTGCACCATCAATATCTCCAACGCCATCATTTGTCATAGTTTCAGTATAAGCACCTGAAGCTTCTGTTACTTCATAGCTTACATCATAAGGGATGTTTGCGATTGTTACTGTTGATCCATCAGTTACTTTAAAAGTTATTGTAACTTTACCTTCATCATCTGGATCAGAAACAGTACCTTTATCATCAACTGCACCTGATACTGTTATAGGTCCTTTTTTAATATTTTTACCTTGATCTGGTGTTAGTGTTACTGTAACTTCAAATTTATCAGTGTATACTGCATAGTTACCAGTTATTTCTTTGTTGATTACTAAGCTTCCTGCCTTGAATTCATTTTCGAAAGCGTCTACTTTTATAGGATTTCCATCACCGTCACTACCATTCATGGTTACGACACGAATGAATTTTTGTGAGTCATTATCATCTGGATCATAATCTTTATTATTAATTACTGTAATCTTTAGTTCGTTAGGTCCTAAATTATAAACAAAACCAGCTGTAGATCCTTCAACTTCAGTAATAGGATAAGTGTACTCTCCAATCGCTGTAAATGTTGGTAGATTAATATCTGCTGATCCATGCAATACACCTTCTTCAATATCAATGGAGAAAGTATTTTGGTCAAACGCTGGTGCTGTTGTACCTGCTACTGGTCCACTACTATAACTTCCTTCACCAACTACAAATTTAAAAGTCTCTGCTGGGTTTACTGTTGGGTTTTCTTCTGTTCCTTCGTTTTCAAGTTTAATCACTTTATCTATTGTTATCTTTGTTTCGTCGGAATATGAGTACTCATTGCCACCGTCTTCACCTACTGCTAAAACAGGTGCACCCATACTTAATCCCATAACTAACGCCATTGCTAATGATAATAATTTTTTCATTTTTAAATCCTCCCTTTTATTTTATAAACCTCTTCTTCTTAAAATAGTAATCACTTTTCCTTCAATTTCCTTCTTCGGAATGGCTCCGAAATCTCGACTATCCTTTGCTTGGGTTCGGTAGTCCCCTAGTATAAATACATGACCTTCGGGAACTTCATAAGGATATTCCAAAGTATCTCTTGGATAGCTTGGATACATGATTTCACCCGATTGGATGGCGGCATTCACAAGCAATTTTCCGTCGTCATCCATATTTACTAAATCATTCTCTTGGGCGATTACACGTCCGATTCTTCTTCTACCATCAAGCTTGTAACTTATTAGATCATTCTTCTCATAATTTTGCTCGAGCCTGAAGGCAAGTACCAAATCCCCATCTTTAATTGCAGGGAACATCTCATTTCCTTTTACCCTAGCTATTAAAAATACT
>JAAYEL010000071.1 GCA_012728755.1 Tissierellia bacterium
AATGGTGCTGGTAAAACTACGTTCTTTAATTGTTTAGCCAATGAGTTAAAACCGAAATCAATGATTGCTAAGTTTGAAGATGAGTCGGGCTTACGATTTTTAGATCCAAATGATATTGGGTATGTTGTTTCACCTCCTAACGTTCCTGATTTCTTAACGGGAAGAGAGTTTCTTGAGTTCATTATGGATATGCACGATATGTCACATAGCAAATCAACTCGCGATAAAAAGATTGAAACATACTTTGAATACCTTGACTTTGATGAAGAAGACCACAATAAGCTCATGAAGGATTACTCACACGGGATGAAGAATAAAATGCAGATGATTGTTAATATTATTACCAATCCTAAGATCCTCTTTTTAGACGAGCCCTTAACGACTTTGGATGTTGTTATGGCTGAAAAGATGAAGGAAATGCTACGTAGTATGAAACAAGACTATATTGTTATATTTAGTACTCACATAATGGAGTTAGCTCTTGATTTATGTGATGAAATTGTATTGTTGCATAAAGGAAAGATGGAACTGCTTCCTCTTGATTCTCTTGATCACAAGGACCAAAAAGATAGAATCATCAAAGCACTATCCAAAGGAGATGAAGATGCTTGATAGATTGATCACTCATATTAGATTTTCTGAAAAAATACGCAAAAACAAAGTAACATACTATGTATCAAAGATTCCTATTATTAAGTACCTGATTCCAGAAGATCCCTATAATCCAAAAAGTAATAAGATATTCATTAACATTCTATCGGTTATTTCATTCTTGTTTAAAATTTTAGTAAGTAATCTTAGTATGGGTTTGCTTTATATGGGTGTAATAACGTTTTTGATTAAAGGAGATTTTGGGGCTACTTGGATAGTCTATGGTACCTTTATGTTTTCAATAATGAAAGCGATAAACGTACCAAGTTATATTGCGGGAACTCCTGAAATCTATCGGTCGCTCATCTATCATCTTAGAGTGGAACCAAAGGAGATATCCAGCAGCATTCGTGCCACATATTTCTTAAGAGGGATACTTAACAGGCTTTATCTATTTATGATAATGCCCAATCTTTATTTTACTATACTGGCATTTGGTGCGTGGTTTGCTGGGATAATAATCACCGATGCGTTCCAATTGCGCTATTTTAAGAAGCATGAAGCGATATTCTTGGATCAACGTAAATTTAATGCCAAGAATGGTGCCCTTAGAGCCTTGCTATACTTCTTGATACTTTCGCTAGTAGCGCTACCGATTTCAGGGGTATACGTATTTATAGATATGAACCCAGTATTTATAGGTGTTATTGTGCTGGTGCTGATATTATGGGCTGTATATTTTGAATTTAAGGCACGTCAAGACTTTGACTACAAAGCCATGATGCGTTCCTATATTACTGGATACGCTGGAAATGTTGATACGAAAGATTTGGCGAAGATGGTCCGAGATAAAAATGTTAAACAGGTATCTAGGGATTATGATAAGAAAGATGTTGGTAGTGGGTTTGTGATGCTAAACAATATTTTCTTTTCTCGTTATAGTAAAATGTGGCGTAAGCGTTTTTGGATTAATTTTGGTGTAATTATACTTTTTACATCTGGTACGCTTGTGATGGTTATTTTGGAAAATCAGTTTGGTTTTGATCTTGATACCAATTTGAACGGTATTTTTGGAATCATAATGTTAGGAACATATTACCTAAACTTTGGTGATTCGATTACGCAAACACTCTTCTATAACTGTGATTCGTCGTTATTAGGATACCGCATGTATAATGTGAGTGAGAATGTATTATCAAACTTTATTCAAAGACTGAAACATATTATTTGGGTTCACTTGCCTCAGTCGATAGTATTATCCATAGGTTTGGTATTTCTTACTAAGTTTGCTGAACCTCATACTTCAGTGTTTATGTTGGGTTTTGTTTTTCTTGCTTTTATGGCCCTTAGTTTAATGTTCTGCATTCATTCCTTAGTTAATTACTATCTCTTTCAACCCTATACAATGAACCTTGAATTAAAGGGTATAGGATACCATATTATGTCAACTATGGCGTATGTATTTGTATATATTTTATCTAGCATGAACTTAAGTTGGGTAACGATATTGAAAGTAATTTTAGTGACTTCTGTTATTTACTTCCCTATTGCGTCTATTTTAGTTTATTCATTAGCACCAAAGCGGTTTAAAGTTAAGCATTAAAAAACGGTCTATTTGACCGTTTTCTTAATATAATAACGTGTGTGATTCTCCATATGATCTAAGACATAAGGTCCTGGATCGTTGGTGTGATCAACGGAATAGTAGCTACCATCCGTGGGTAATTGGTGTAGGAAATCTTTTTCGTAATCTTCGATGGAGATCTTTACTCTATTATCTAGGGTTTCTTGGTGCGATGTAATTAGGTGTTCTTTGTAGTTTTCTACTAAGGTACCGGAGAAGAACTCGCCCATTGATCCAGATC